>CAZHAG010000036.1:0-1217 GCA_964529705.1 uncultured Gemmatimonas sp.
GAGATGATCGCGGGGGGCGCCTCGTTGGCGCCGAGCCGGTGCTCGTTGCCGCTCGTGCCGATGCCGGCACGGAGCAGCCCCTGGTGCTTGTGCACGCCCTTGAGGATCGCGGCGAGGAACATCAGGAAGCGCAGGTTCTGGTGCGGCGTCTTCCCCGGCTTGAGGAGGTTGATGCCGTTGAGCGCGTTGTCCGAGGCGATCGAGAGCGACCAGTTGCAGTGCTTCCCCGAGCCGTTGATGCCGGCGAAGGGCTTCTCGTGGAGGAGCGCCTGCAGCCCGTGCCGGAGCGCGACGTCCTTGAGCACCGACATCACGAGCTGGTTGTGGTCCGTGGCGATGTCCGTCTCCTCGAACATCGGCGCCATCTCGAACTGGCAGGGCGCCACCTCGTTGTGCCGCGTGACGATCGGCACCGCGAGCTTGTAGAGCTCGTACTCCACCTCGGCCATGCACGCCTGCACCCGCTCGGGGATGCCGCCGAAGTAATGGTCCTCGAGCTGCTGGCCGCGCGGCGGCGGCGCGCCGACGAGCGTGCGGCCCCCCATCACGAGGTCGGGGCGCATCGCGAAGTGCGTGCGGTCGATCATGAAGAACTCCTGCTCCGTGCCCATCGTGGTGTAGACGCGGAGCGCGCCCTTGTCCCCGATCAGGTCGAGCAGGCCGCGCGCGGCGTCGGAGAGCACCTCGCTCGAGCGGAAGAGCGGGGTGACCTCGTCGAGCGCCTCGCCGTTGTAGCCGATGAACACTGACGGGATGCAGAGCGTCTTGGTGCCGGCCGCTTCCATGATGAAGAGCGGGGAGGCCGGGTTCCACGCCGTGTAGCCGCGCGCCTCCCAGGTCGCGCGAAGGCCGCCCGAGGGGAAGGAGGACGCGTCGGGCTCCGACTGGATCAGCTGTTCCGCCGTGAACGACTCCACCGCGCCCTTGGTCCCGTCGAGCGTGAGGAAGGCGTCGTGCTTCTCCGCGGTGAGCCCCGTCTGCGGCTGGAACCAGTGGCAGAAGTGCGTGACGCCGCGCGAGAGCGCCCATTCCTTCACCACCTTCGCGACGGTCGGTGCGATCTCGCGGTCGAGCTTCTGCCCGAGCCGGATCGACTCGGTGAGCTTCTCATAGACATCCTTCGGGAGCTTGTCGCGCATCTGGCGCGCGCCGAAGGTGTTGATGCCGAAGTAGGCCGAGGTGGGGATGGGATCCTTGGCCATCGCGGGCACATCGGG
>CAZHAG010000036.1:1317-7873 GCA_964529705.1 uncultured Gemmatimonas sp.
CCTCTCCCGCACCGTGCGGTGACTGGCTGCGGGCCGCCGCGAACATGGCGCCGCCCACGCCGGCCAGGCCGACGACGAGCGCGAGGGTCGCGGGCCTCATCGACGCCGTGCGCCCTGCTTCGCCACGAGGGCCACCGCGTGCTCGAGGTGCGCGGCCACCGCGGGTCGCACCTGCACGAGCAGCGCCTTCAGCTCGGCGTTCGATGCCGACGGGATGAGCGCGCGGTCGATCGTCCCCAGGACCGAGCGATGGTAGGAGACCTCGTTCGCACTGTACGCGCTGTCGAACGCGAACCCTTCGAGCTCCCGGAGGATCAACCGCTTGGTCTCGGCATCGTCGCGCAGGTCGAACGAGGCCTCGTTGTCCACGGGCGTCACCTTCAGCCGCGTCACGAGCGCGACCGCCGCCTGGTTCACCGCCTCGTGGTCCTTCTTCACCATGGTCGCGAACGCCCGGATGTCCGCATCCCGGCTCTTCGCCAGCGCGAGGTCGGCGTAGAGGATGTCCGCGTTGTTCGCCGCCACCACGATGGCGGCGATGTTCGCGTCCGAGAGCGCCGGGCCCGACGCGGGCGATCCCGCGCCCGGGGCGGAGCGCGTGAGTCCGCATCCGCTGGTGATCGCTGCCGCGAGGATGAAGGCGCCGAGGCTGGGGGTGAATCTCGTCATGGCCGGGAAGTTAGGGTTGGGCGGAGGGAGAGGCGAGCGGAACGCTGCCGCACCGCGCCCCGCCGTGCCGTGACGGCCGGCACACCGGCGGCGGCGCGCGTTCCCACAGGTACGCCGGGCCCACCCTCGGTGGATTTCGTCCCCCGCCCCGGCTAGCTTCCGCCCCAAGGCGCCGTGGCCAAGTGGTAAGGCGGCAGACTGCAAATCTGCTATTCGTCGGTTCGATTCCGACCGGCGCCTCTGCACCACCCCCTCGCGACCGCGCCTGCCGAGCGCACCCGGTCGCCGCGCGGGATCACCGCCGGATCAGCGCGCCAGTTTCAGCGCCGCCCGCCGCTCCCGCTGCTCGGCCTCGATGCGGCCGCACATCAGGTCGCAGAGCTGGAAGACCCGCTCGTCCGCCAGCGAGTAGTAGGCGAACGTGCCGTCCTTGCGCCGCGAGAGGAACCCCGCGGCGGTGAGTTGCTGCAGGTGCTTCGAGACGTTCGCCTGCCCGAGGCCCGTCGCGGCCACCAGGTCGGACACGCTCCGCTCACCGCCTCGCAGCGCGGTGAGCAGCTGCAGCCGTGCCGGCTCGGCCAGCGCCTTGAAGCGCTCGGAGAGCTCCACGAGCAGCGCCGGACTCATCTCGCGCGCGGCCATCAGCCCACCTCCGCGACTTCGGTCGAGCGCACCACATCGAACCCGCCCTGCTGCCAGGCGACGAACCCGCCGCGCAGGTTCGAGGCGTTCGTGACCCCGAGGCGCTGCAGCACCGAGGTCCCGATGGCCGAGCGTCCACCGGTCTGGCACTGCACCACCAGCGGCTTGTCGCGCGGGATCTCCGCGAGGCGCTCCTCAAGCCGGCCCAGCGGGATGTGCATCGCGCCCGGCAGGTGGCCCGCGCTCCACTCCGACACGTTCCGCACATCGAGCACCCTGACCTCACCGCGCGCCAGCCGGGGCGCGAGAGACGAGACCTCCGCCTCCCCGACGGTACCGACCGGCAGACCCGCCGCACGCCACTCCTCCACGACGGGCGCATCCGACCATCCGGACACGCGATCGAGGCCGATCATCGCCAGCTCGCGCACGGCTCGCTGCATGGCGGCCTCGTCCTCGGCGACGAGGTGGATGTCCACGTCGTACCGGACGAGCCACCCGGCCCACCCCGAGAACGACTTGTTGAGCGGGATGTTGATCGAGCCAGGCACGTGCGCCTCGGCGAATCGGTCGGCGGCGCGTGTGTCCACCAGGGTCACGCCCGCCTCGACGGCGTGCTGGAGGCCCGAGCGTCCGGCGCGTGCGGGCGTCGGGAACCCCCCGAGCACGCGGGGCCCCTCGCGATTGATCCGCTTCATCTCGGCGAAGTAGCGCGGTGGGTCCGGCTGTCCCTCGAGCACCATCGTCACGAAGTCCTGCTCCTTGGTCGTGCCGACGCCCCAGTTGAAGCGCTTCTCATAGCCGACGGTCGATGTCGGGACCGCGCCCAGCGACTTGCCGCATGCGGACCCCGCACCGTGCCCCGGCCAGACCTGCACGAAGTCGGGGAGCGCACGGAATCGCTCGAGTGAATGGAAGAGCTGCCGTGCACCCGCCTCCATCGTCCCTGCCACCTTCGCCGCGCGCTCGAGCAGGTCGGGACGCCCCACGTCGCCCACGAAGACGAAGTCCCCCGAGGCGATCCCCATCGGCGCATCGGCTCCGGCGGTGTCCGTCACCAGGAAGGAGAGGTGCTCCGGCGTGTGTCCCGGCGTGTGCATCGCCTCGACGCGGATGTTCCCCACCTTGATCACGTCCCCGTCGCGCAGCAGCGTCGCCCCATCCTCCTTCGCGAACGCGTACTGCCAGTCCTTCCCGCCCTCGGCGGAGAGGAAGAGCTGTGCACCCGTCGCGCGCGCGAGCTCCCGCGAACCCGACACGTAGTCGGCGTGGATGTGCGTCTCGGTCACGTGGGTGATCCGCAGCTTCTCGGCCGCGGCGGCCGCCAGGTAGGGCGCCACGTCCCGGTTCGCATCGATCACCAGGGCTTCGCCGGTCACGGCGCAGCCGATCATGTAGGAGGCCTGCGCGAGGCCGTCGTCGTAGAAGCGCTTGAGGAACATCGGGGCTCCGTGAAGGAAAGGAGGTCAGAGCAGTGAGAGGATCTGCCAGAGGATGCTGGCGCCGATCACGAGGAGGAACAGGGCGAACCCGCACTTGAGCTGCCGGGTGGGAACGCGGGAGACGAGCGCACTTCCCACGACGATGCCGACGCCGGCCACCGCCGCGAAGCTGCTGACGATCCCCCAATCGACGTCGACCGTTCCGCGGTACCCCGCGAATCCGGCGGCGGTGTTCATGGAGATCACGAGCAGGGAGGTGCCGATCGCCTTCCGGATGGGGACGCGGCCGAGCAGCACCAGCGCGGGGACGATCAGGAAGCCCCCGCCCGCTCCCACCAGCCCCGTGACCGCGCCGACGCCGACACCGATCGGGAGGAGCGTCCCCCACGAAGGTGCGCGGCCGGGATCGTCGCTCTCGGGGAGCTGGGCATCCCGAAGCATCGAGACCGCCGCCGCGAGCATCACCAGGGCGAAGAGCCCCAGCTGCACCGGGCCCGCGAGGAACTGGGCGAGCCGCGCGCCACCATAGGCGCCGGCCATCGCCGCGAACCCGAACTGGAGCGCCGTGCGCGCGTCCACGTTCCCGAGCCGCCAATGACGGGCCACCCCCACGAGCGCCGCCAGCCCGACCACCGGAAGGCTCATCGCGATGGCGCGCTTGGATTCGAGTCCGAGCACGTACACGAACACGGGCACGGTGAGGATCGACCCGCCCCCTCCGAGCAGGCCGAGCGTCACGCCGATCAGCAGTGCGAGTGCGGCCGCGAGGAGGGTCATATATGCTAGTATAGTAATATACGAAGATAGCTTCCCACAAGGGGCGCGGTGGGGCGGGGTTGGTGGGGTATCTTCAAGGATGCCTGCCCCTCGCCTTTCGCTCATCGCGCTCGCCTGCGCCACACTCATGGTCGCCGGATGTGACGGGCCGCAGCATGGCACCGTCATCGAGCGTCCGGCGGCCGCGCCACCGCTCGTGCTCCCGACGCTCGACGGCGGCTCCTTCCGCCTGGCGGACCAGGCGGGGGACGTGGTGCTGCTCTACTTCGGGTACACGCACTGCCCTGATGTCTGCCCCACCGTCCTGGCCGACTGGGCGCGCGCTCGCCGGCTGCTGGGTTCAAGGGCGGCGGACGTGAGGTTCGTGTTCGTGAGCGTGGATCCGGCGCGCGACTCGCCCGCGGTCGCGCACGCGTACGCGATGCAATTCGACAGCTCGTTCGTCGGTCTATCGGGGCCCGAGGCCGCGATCGACCGGATCAAGCGCGACTGGGGCTTCGCGGCCTTCCCCGAGGGGGACACCCGCGCCAACGACTACGGCGTCGCCCATCCCGGGTCCACCTACGTGGTGGACCGGCAGGGGCGGCTCCGCGTGCTCTACCATCCCGGAGTGATAGTTGAGGACCTGGCAAGCGATCTGCGCAAGCTTCTGTAGCATGACCCTCCTCGCGGCCTGTGGTCGCGTGGCGGCCGACGCGCCCCGGGACAACCCGCTGGCGAGCCACGCCGCGTGGACGCGCACGGCGGACAGCGGCGCGACGGCGGCGGTCTACTTCTTGCTCACGAACCGCGGGGGCGTCGCCGATACCCTGAAGGGGGTCTCGAGTGCCGACGCGGCGACCGTGGGGATGCATGTCTCGATGCAGCAGGGGAGGATGATGCAGATGGCGCCCGTGACCGCGCTCCCCGTGCCGGCCGAGGACAGCGTGGCGTTCCAGCCGCTCGGCGCGCACGTCATGCTCACCGGCCTGCGGCGGCCGCTCGTCGAAGGGGACACGATCGCCGTGACGCTGGAGTTCGGTTCCGGAAGGACGCTCGAGGTCCGCGCCGGCGTGCGGCGTCCCTGACATGATGCGCACCACATTTCTCGTGACGGCGAGCCTCGTGCTCGTCGCTGCGGCGCCCGAACGGGCGTCCGCGCAGGCGTCGACGGAAGCCGCGCCTCCGGCTGCGCCACCGACCGCATCGGAGGCCCCCCGCTACCCCGGCCCCTGTGAGCTGGGCGATGCGACCTGCCTGCCGCCGAACCCGGCGCGCGAGTTCCGCGGCGTCTGGATCGCATCGGTCGCGAACATCGACTGGCCCTCGAAGCCGGGACTAGCCCCGGCCGAGGCGCAGCGGGAGCTCCGCACGCTCCTCGACCGCGCGAAGGCCAGCGGGCTCAACGCGGTGATCCTGCAGGTGCGGCCGAGCGCGGACGCGCTCTACGCGTCCGAACTCGAACCCTGGTCGGAGTTCCTCACCGGCCAGCAGGGTCGCGCACCCTCGCCCTGGTGGGACCCGCTCAAGTACGCGGTGGACGAGGCGCACCGGCGCGGCCTCGAGCTGCACGCCTGGTTCAACCCGTACCGCGCGCGGCACCCTTCGGCCAAGGGACCGCTCGCGCCGAGTCATGTGGCGAACCGGATGGGGAAGCAGGTGAAGCGCTACGGCACGCACCTCTGGATGGACCCGGGGGAGCCGGCGGTGCGCGAGCACACCCTGAAGGTGATCCTCGATGTCGTGCGCCGGTACGACATCGACGGCGTGCACCTTGACGACTACTTCTATCCGTACAAGGAGCGCGACCGGCAGGGGCGCACGATCGAGTTCCCGGATGCCGACAGCTACTCGCGCTACCGCTTCGGCGGCGGGATCCTGAACCGCGAGGACTGGCGGCGGGAGAACGTCGACAACCTCGTGCAGGACCTGTACACGCGGATCCACCAGGAGAAGCCCTGGGTGAAGTTCGGCGTGAGCCCCTTCGGCATCTGGCGTCCGGGCTTCCCGGCGCAGATCACGGGGTTCGACGCGTACTCGGAGCTCTACGCGGACGCGCGGAAGTGGCTGCGTGAAGGCTGGGTGGACTACTTCGCACCGCAGCTCTACTGGCCGGTGCTCCAGGTGGGCCAGTCGTACCCGGTGCTGCTCCGCTGGTGGGCCGAGCAGAACGCGTTCGGCCGCCACCTCTGGCCGGGGAACTACTCGAGCAAGGTGGGGGAGGGCACGCGTGCCGCGTGGCGCACGGGGGAGATCGTGGACCAGGTGTACGCGACGCGCGCCGAGGCGGGGGCGTCGGGGAACATCCATTTCTCCGCGAAGGTCTTCCTCGAGGACCGCGACTCGCTCGCCACGCGGCTGGGGCGGCAGGTGTACAATGCGCTCGCGCTCGTCCCGCCCTCGCCCTGGCTCGACGTGGAGCCGCAGGGAGAACCGCAGGTGGCCATCCGCCGGAACTCGGCCGGTGCGTTGAGTGCGCTCCTCACGCCGAGCGGGCCGGAGCGGCCGCACTGGTGGCTGGTGCAGACGCGCGTGCGCGGCGGGGAGTGGCGCACGGCGGTCTTCCGCGGCACGGTGCGTGAGGTGCCGATCGCGGCGACGGCGGATCGGGTGGCGGTGCGTGCGGTGGACCGGGCGTCGCTGGAGAGTCCGATGAGCGTGGTCAAGTTGCGCGACTGAGGGGACTCCGGGAACGAGAATGAAGAGGGCGCATCCGCGACTGCGGATGCGCCCTCTTCACGCGCCGGGGGTCACCCCGGCGACGATTCCGCGCTGGCTAGTGCTTGTCGCGCGCCCAGCGCTCGTATGCCTTGAACATCTCCTCGACCTCGAACGGGAAGCCGCTCTGGTTGCCCCCCGCGCGCTGTTCGACGCGGAGCGTCTGCTTGTACGTCTGGCCGTCGACGGTCATCGAGACGAGATAGTCCCCCGACTCGACGATGGAGGCGCCACCGCCACCGAATCCGCCGCCACCGCCACCGCCCCCGCCGCCCGTGACGCCGATCGCGCGCATCACGTCGAAGAGCGCGGCCTGGTCGAAGCCGCCG
>CAZHAG010000036.1:7973-17033 GCA_964529705.1 uncultured Gemmatimonas sp.
GGCGGACGTCCGTTGAAGTTCCAGCTCACGCGGTGGATGCCGGCGGAGCCGAGCCCGGTGAGCGTCTGGAGCGTGTCACCCTTGGCGTCCTGGATCACGATCCGCGTCGCACCGCCGGCCTTGGTCAGCCGGTACCAGATGTCGGCGCCGTACTGCGGGCTCGGCGCCTGGAAGAGCTGGTGGCCGGTCGACCCGCCCTCGATGGGGGCCTCGCCCCACTGGAACGCGGTCCGCGGCGCGAAGAGGTACGCAGGCATCGCGGCCACCGTCTTGGTGAGCTGCTGGAGCGGCGCGACGTCCACGATCCAGAACCCGCGCCCGTGCGTCGCGGCGATGAGTTCCGCGTCGCGCGGGTGGATCTTGAGGTCGTGCACCGGCACGTTCGGCAGCCCGGTCATGAACTTCTGCCAGGTCGCCCCGCGGTCGCCGGAGATGTAGGCGCCCACGTCGGTGCCCAGGTAGAGCAGGTCCTGGTTCTTCGGGTCCTCGCGCACCACGTGCACGAAGTCCGGCCCGCCGCGCGGCAGGCCGCCGGCGATCGAGCGGAAGGAGCGCCCGCCGTCGTTGGTGACGAACAGGTAGGGCGTGAAGTCGCCGCGCCGGTGGTTGTCGTACGAGACGTAGAAGGTGCCGAGGTCGAACTGCGACGGCTCGATCCGCGAGACGTAGGTGCCCGCGGGCACGCCCGTCACGCGCGCGGTGAGTTCCTCCCAGCTGCCGCCGTCGTTCGCGGTCATCCAGAGGCGCCCGTCGTCGGTGCCGGCGTAGAGGTAGCCCGGCTTGATGGTCGACTCGTTGAGCGAGACGATCGTGCCGAAGGTCTCCGCGCCCGTGGCGTCGGTGGTGATGCCACCGGTCGTGCGCGTCGAGATGCGGATCTTGGTCGTGTCGCCGTAGGTGAGGTCAGGGGAGATCGGGTACATCTCGTCCCCGCGCTTCACGCTCTTCATCACGCGGTTCGCTCCCGCGTAGAACACGCTCTGGTTGTGCGGCGAGAGGTGGTAGGGCGTGTTCCAGTTCCAGCGGAGCTGCAGGTCGGTCGAGTCCTTCTTCTGCTTCGCGCGGAGGTCGGCGATCGTGCGGCGCATCGCGGGGGTCTCCGGGCGCGTGGTGTCGCCGCGGATGACCATGATGCTGTCCTCCCACACCATGTACTGCGCACGGTAGTTCGGCTTCTGGAGCGCGGTGCGGCGCCCCTCGGAGACGATGTAGCGTCCCATGTTCCCGCCCTGCGACGTGCCGTAGATGATGTTCGGGTCGGTCTGGTCCTGCTGCGTGACGAAGCCGTCGCCGCCGTTGAAGGTGAACCACATGGAGTTCGTGATCGCGCCCTGCCGGCGCCGGCTGGGGCCGCACCAGGACCCGTTGTCCTGCAGTCCGCCGCACACGCGGTACGGCACCGCCATGTCGAACGAGACGTTGTACGGCTGCGCGATGGCGAAGGTGTTCGGGAAGATGTAGTTCCCGCCGTTGTCGTTCGAGATGCCGATGCCGCCGTCGTTGCCGACGATGTGGCGCTGCGGATCCACCGGGTCGATCCAGTGCGCGTGGTGGTCCACGTGCAGGCCGACCGTCGCGTTCATCGCGTTCCGGCCGCCCTCATTGGAGACCTTCACCGGGGTCGACGAGAACCAGACACGGTCCGGGTTCGTCGGGTGGACGCGCACCTGCGAGTAGTAGAACGGGCGCACGTTGTCGTCGGCGCGCTTCTCCCAGGTCCTGCCGCCGTCCGCCGAGCGATAGAGCCCGCTCGGCCGCGTCTGCGCCTTGGAGCCGGCGGCCGGGCGCGGGTTCGGCATCGTGTCCGCCTCGACCATCGCGTACATGATGTCGGGGTTGGAGCGCGAGATGTCGACCTCGATGCGCCCCTTCATCGTCTCGGGGAAGCCGCCCCCCTTCACCTCGGCCCAGGTCTCGCCGCCGTCCGTGGACTTCCAGAGCGCGGAGCCCTTGCCGCCCGAGTACATGAAGTAGGGACCGCGGATCCGCTGGTAGCTCGCGGCGAACAGCACGTTCGGGTCGCGCGGGTGGATGTCCACGTCGATGAAGCCCGTGGAGTCGTTGATGTACTTCTTGTTCACCCAGGTCTTGCCGCCGTCGGTGGTCTTGTAGAGGCCGCGCTCCCGGTTCGCCGTCCAGAGCGCGCCCACTGCGGCCACCCAGGCCACGTTCGGGTTCGTCGGGTGCACGATGACGCGGCCGATGTGCTGCGTCTCCTTGAGGCCCGAGAAGGTCCAGGTGAGGCCGCCGTCGGTCGACTTGAACACGCCGCCGCCGGGGGAGACGGAGTTGCGCCCGTTCGGCTCACCCGTGCCCAGGTAGAGCACGTTCGTGTCGCTCGGCGCGATCGCGATGTCGCCCATCGCGGCGATCCCGTAGTTGTCGAAGACCGGGCGGAAGGTCACGCCGTTGTTCGTCGTCTTCCAGACGCCACCCGCGGCCGCGGCCACGAAGAAGGTCTTGGACGGGGAGGGGATGCCCTCCACGTCGGTGATGCGGCCGCTCATGTTGGCGGGGCCGATGTTGCGCCAGCGGAGCGCGTCGATCGCGGCCTGGCTGACCGTCTGGGCGGGGAGCTGCGTGACGGCAAGCGCCGCGACGCCGCAGAGCGACACGATTCGGTGCAGTCGCATACGTGGGGATGGGTCTGGGGTGGGACGAGCAGGCGGATGGGACCAACTCATTAATACGACATCCTCGGAGCGAGCGTTGGGCGACGGACCGCTGCGAAGGTGCGCGGACGCGCCTTGCGGGGCTCCCCTACGCCTGCGAGGGCATCGCCCTGATTGGAGTTCGGCGGTCCATGAGCGAGGTTCAGTGAAAGGACACCGACAGACCAGGCATCGACACGGAGGGAAACCCATGCCGCACCGCAAGAACGGCACGACCCGCCGCGCCCCGATGGGGACCGCCGCGAACCTCGAGCCGCGGACCGTCCGCGGCCGCACCGATGCCCCGCGCACTCCCGTGGCGATCCGCGCCCGCGGCGTGGACGTGGATGACGCCCTCGACCGCTACATCCGCGAGCGCTGCGGCTTCAAGCTCGGGAAGTTCGCCCACTCGATCGACCGCATCAGCGTGCGGCTCGAGGACGTCGGGGGACCCAAGGGCGCGCCCTCCATGCGCTGCGCCGTGAAGGTGGTCCTCTCCCGCCACGAGAGCGTCGTCGTCGAGGTGGTGGAAGGGGACCATCGCGCCGCGTTCGACCACGCGATGGACGCGGCGGAGCGCGCGGTCAAGCGCACTCGGGACCGCAGCCGGGAGAAGGCGCGCCGCGCCTGATCCCGCCCGGGGCCGGCTGGCGGCCGCACTCAAGCGCGGGTGCGCGAGGACGATACTCCTAGGACCAACCCTCGCGCGCCGCCTCTGCAATGAAGAGCCATCTCCCCGCCATCCTCTGCGTCGATGACGATGCGAGCATCCTCACGGTGCTCCACCGCGTGCTCGGCACGCGCTACGAGCTGACCACGGTGCGCTCGGGTGCGGACGCGATCGCGGCGCTCCAGTACAAGCAGGGGTTCGCAGTGGTCGTGAGCGACCTGCACCTTCCCGACCTCGACGGCATCGCCGTGCTCTGCGAGGCAGAGCAGCTCGCCCCGAACGCGGTGCGCCTCCTCCTCTCGGGTGCGGCCGACCTCGACGACGCGATCAGCGCGATCAACAAGGGGCACGTCTTCCGCTTCGTGTCGAAGCCCATGGACGCGTCCACGCTCCTCGAGCAGGTCGGCGCCGCGGTCGCGCAGCACCAGCTCCTCGTGGCCGAGCAGCAGCTGCTCGAGCAGACCGTGCAGGGCGCCGTGCGCGCGATGACCGAGCTCGTCGCGCTCACCTCCCCGGCCGCCCACGGCCGCGGCACGCGGCTGCAGCGCCTCGTCGCCGACCTCGCCGCCATCGCGCGGATGCCGTCGCGCTGGGAAGTGGAGGTCGCGGCGCTCCTCTCATCGCTCGGCTTCGTCTCACTCCCGGCCCGTCTCGTCCAGCGCTACCTCGCCGGCGACGAGCTCGACGGGCCCGAGCAGGCGATGATCGACCGACTCCCGTCGATCACCGAAGGACTGCTCTCGGGCATCCCGCGCTTCGAAGGGGTGCGGGCGATCCTGCAGCAGCAGTTCCTCCGCTTCGATGGCGTCGGCGCGCCCCGTGCGCCCAAGAAGTCGGAGATCCCGCTCGGGGCCCGCATCCTCCACATCGCCTCGGACTTCGACCTCCTCCAGTGCCGCGGCCTCGAGGCCGCCCCGGCGCTCGCCGAGATGCGCGCGCGTCCCGGCCAGTACGACCCGATCCTGCTGCGCCAGTTCGAGGAGACGGTCGGGTATCTCGGCCCGGGGATCCGCAGCGTCGACCTGCTGCTGCAGGAGGTGGAGCTCGGGATGGTCTTCGGCCAGGACGTCATCACGCCGGCCGGCGTGCTGCTCATCGCGCGCGGGCAGGACGTGACCCGACCGCTCCTCGAGCGGATCCAGAGCCATTGGGCGGAGTTCTCGACCGGCAGCCGCCTTCGGATGATCGTGGCGGCCGCGTAGTACGCGGCGTTCCCGCGTCCCGCGACCGACGCCCGCCCTACTTCCGCTGGCCGTTCCCGGCGCGCACCTGCGCCGCGAGGAGCGAGGCGGGGATCCCCAGTTCCTGCGCCGTCGGCAACCGCCGCTCACGCGCGTGCCGCCGGCGGGCGCGGTCCATCGCGTTGATGCGCTGCACCCAGGTCGCGATCTCCACGTCGTAGCGCGCGAGGTTGTTCTGCAGCCAGTAGGGCCGGTTCTCCGCGCGCCAACTGCGCTCGAAGAGCTCGCGCGTGAGCACGTAGCCGTCCCGCAGGTCCTGCAACTTGCCGTTGATCCCCGAGAGGTCGGCCAGGTCCACCCAGGTCACCGGCGTGGTGCGCGTGGGGTCCTGCGTGCGCGCGAAGCTCTGTGCGATCTCGTCCGCGAACTGGAACTTCGCGCCGATCCAGTCGATGCGGCGGGCGCCGAGCGCCATCGCGTCGAGCGCGTCGCGTTCGCGGAGGTGGCGCTGCGCCCGCGCCTGCGCGATGAACACGAGCGCGGACTCCGCGTGGATGCGCACGCGGGAGAGCACGGGGCGGAGCCGGAGGAGGTCCACGACCCCTTCTTCCGTGTACGGATCGACGAAGAAGAGGTAGCTCGAGGCGTCGCCCGCGCGCGACTCCTGCAGCGCGGCCTGCGCGGCGTCGAGGTGCCGGTGCGCGGCGTCGACGAGGCCCGCCGTGTCGCCGTGGAACTGGAGACCGAAGCTGCGCTGGAACTGCGGGATGCTCGACTCCCCCGGCTGCCAGGCCGCCGCCGCGCCGAAGAGCACGCCCACCCAGGTCTGGTTGAAGAGCGCGTCCCCGTTGTCGTCCCAGGTGGTGTTCAGCATGCCGGTGGAGCCGCCGGCCTGTCCCTCGCGCACGAAGCCCTGGATGTTCGCCAGCGCCACGGGGAAGTTCGGCCAGACGCGGTTCCAGCTGCTCACGCCGGGTGCGACCCAGGTCTCCATGCCGGCGTCACGGAAGGGCTTCAGGTAGCGGTCGAACCCCGAGCGCATCCCGTACTCCCAGCCGATCGCGATCATGTCCTTCGGCAGCGACTTCACGAGCGCCGGGTGGTTCATCGCGATGTCCCCCCAGAACAGGAAGCGCTTCCCGTCTCGGCGGAGGGTGCGTTCGATGTCCTTCAGGTAGGCGACGTAGACGGGACCGATGGTCTGCGAGTCCACCGCCGCCTTGGTCTGGCCCTTGCCGAGCTCGAAGGTCTCGTCCGCCCCGATGTGCACGAAGGGGGCGGGGAAGAGGGAGTCGATCTCGGCGAAGAGTTCGCGCGTCATCTCGAGCGAGCCGCGCTGGCCCGGCGCCAGCACATGGCCGTGCGCCGTCTCGGCCAGCGGCGCGTAGAGCTCCTGCTTGAGCACGTGATGCAGGTGCCCGAACGCCTGCTGCTGCGGGATCACCATCACGTGGTAGCGCGCCGCGTAGGCGACGAGCTCCTTCACGTCGGCCTGGCTCATCGCGCCGTATGGCGGGGCGATCAGCGGGTGCGAGGTGAACTCGAGCGTGTGCTCGAAGTAGGGGGAGAAGACGTTGAGTTTGTACGCGGCCAGCGTGCGGATCTGCCGCTTCTGGAACTCGAGCGTCGGCACGGGGCCGCGGGAGAGGTCGTCCTGGAGGCCGCGCCACCGCATCGCGGGCCAGTCGCGCACCACCACGGGTTGGAGCTGGGCCTGGTCGCCGCTGCCGGTGAGGAGTTGCTTGAGCGTCTGGAGTCCGTAGAACTCCCCGGCGTCGGTGGCCGCGATCACGTGCGCGCCGCGCCGGTCGGCGATGAGCACGTACCCCTCGGCGTGCATGGCGTCGTCGAAGGCGACGTGCCGCTCGGCGAGGAGGTCCTGCGCGGCGGGGCTGCCGAGGCGGTGGCGCTCGACGTGCCAGCCCCGCGCGACGGGGCCGAGCTCCGTCCGGAAGCCCCGTTCCCGCATCGCGTCGATGAAGTCGCGCGTGGCGAAGTCGCGCGCGGCCGCCCGGTCGTCCGCGCCGGCGTCGATGGTGATCACGCCTCGGAACGGTATCGGTGCGTCGGCGTCGACCACCTCGCGCGGCATCGGGACCAGGCGGAGGTCGGCAGCCCGGCGGACCGGGGCAACAGCGGCTGACGCACCTTCCGCGAGGGAGTCCTGCAGGATCGTCGCGGCGGACACCGCGCCGGGCATCGCGAGGGAGGGCAGCGCGAGGGCCAGCAGCAACGCCGGGCGGCGGAGGCTTCGCATGCAGCAATGTCGCCCGCGGGACGGACGCGGACAAGCGCGCGCTCCGCCCCACCCCACCGCCCCCGTCCCATTCCACGAACGGGGCGGGTGAGTGGATGCGCGCGCGCGCCTCCGGTAGCTTCCGCGCGTGACCACCACTCCGACCAGGACGGCGCGCGAACGCTGGCGCCGGATCATCTTCGACCACGACACGGCCGCCGGGCGCGCGTTCGACGTCGCGTTGATCGTCGCGATCCTCAGCAGCGTCGTGGTCATGATGTTCGACAGCCTCCCCGGGCTCTCGCCCGAGGCGCACGCGCTGCTGCGGCGGCTGGAATGGTTCTTCACCATCCTGTTCACGGTGGAGTACCTGATGCGCCTCTGGTGCGCGGTGCACCCCGCCCAGTACGCGCGCAGCTTCTTCGGGATCGTCGACCTGCTGGCGACCCTGCCCACCTACGTCAGCCTCCTCTTCCCCGGCGGACGCTTCCTCGCGCTGGTGCGCGTGCTCCGCGTGATGCGGGTGTTCCGGATCCTCAAGCTGACCGAGTATGTCGAGGGCGCGGGGATCCTGATGCAGGCGCTCAAGGCCAGCCGGCACAAGATCACGGTCTTCATCTTCACCGTGATCACGCTCGTGGCGGTGGTCGGCTCCCTGATGTTCCTCGTGGAGGGGCCGGAAGCGGGATTCACGAGCATCCCGATGTCGATGTACTGGGCGATCGTGACCCTCACCACCGTCGGGTATGGCGACATCGCGCCGATCACCGTCGCCGGCCGGCTCCTGGCGAGCGTGCTCATGGTGCTCGGCTACGGGATCATCGCCGTGCCGACGGGCATCATGACGATCGAGATCCAGAGGGCGACGAACGCGATGTCGCTGCCGCGGGCGGTGACCTGCGCCGGGTGCGGGCGCGCGGACCACGACCGGGATGCCGATTTCTGCAAGCGCTGCGGGCAACACCTGCCGCCGCGCGACGCGCTCTGACGCGCCCGTGGCCGGCACGTGTCCGGCCCGCGGCTGGCTCGCCGGACTCGGAGCAAGTATCTTATTTCTAAGATGAAATCGACCACGAAGCGCGTGCGCCGTTCCGCCCGTCGCGCGGCCGCCCAAGGCGCGGCCGGCGACGCGGCGGCGCACGCCGAATCGCACGCCGTGGCGGACACTCCTGCCTCCGTCCCGCTCGCGACGCCGATCGCGGACGTCCCCACCGCCACCGCCCTCCGGCTCTACGTGACACTGATGCGTGCCGCGAACGCGGTGAACCGGCATGCCGAGGCGAACATCGCGTCGCACGGGATGTCCTCGGGGGAGTTCGCGATCCTCGAGGCCCTCTATCACAAGGGGCCGATGCTGCTGGGCGACGTCCAGCGCCGGATCCTCGCCTCGAGCGGGGGGATCACCTTCCTCGTGGACCGGCTCACGAGGCGGGGCCTGGTGAAGCGGCTTCCCTGCCCGAGCGACCGCCGCGCGCGCTTCGCGGCGCTCACCCCGAAGGGGAAGGTCCTGATGGACCGGATCTTCCCGCCGCACGCCGAGGCGATCCGCCGGGCGGTGAGCGGGCTCGGGCTCCCCGACCAGCGCGCGGCCAGCGCGCTGCTCAAGGTCCTCGGGACTGAGGCGGCAGCGCTCCCCGCCTCGGCGCTGGACGCGGGGTAGCGGGCGGGATCCCGGGCGGGGCAGCGGGAAGGGCATTGGGCGGGGCAGGGGCGCCGCGGGCAACCGCGGGGGGTTGACGGACGGCTTCGACCGATGTAATATCTTAGCGGTAAGATATTCACCTGTCGTTCAACTCCTCCGAGGACCCTCCCATGCTCTGGACCATCGATCCCTCCCACGCCGTCGTCGAGTTCTCCGTCAAGCACATGGCCATCTCCACCGTGAAGGGCGCCTTCCGTTCCTTCACCGCCACCGGCGCGACGGACGAGACCGGGATGCCCACCGCGCTCTCCATGGAGATCGCCGCGGACAGCATCTCCACCAACAACGACCAGCGCGACGCACACCTCAAGTCGCCCGACTTCTTCGACGTCGCGAACCACCCGACCCTCACCTTCCGCTCCACGAAGGTCTCGGGGAGCCTCGACGACCTCACGATCGTGGGCGACCTCACCATCCGGGGCGTCACGAAGCCCGTGACCCTCACCGGTGAGATGTCCGGCGTGGTGACGGACCCCTGGAACAACCAGCGCACCTCGCTCGCCGTGCGCGGCAAGATCTCGCGGAAGGAGTGGGGCCTCACCTGGAACCAGGCGCTGGAGTTCGGCGGCGTCCTCGTCTCGGACGAAGTGAAGCTCGAGATCGAGGCGCAGGCGGTGGCC
>CAZHAG010000036.1:17133-20762 GCA_964529705.1 uncultured Gemmatimonas sp.
CCCGCTGGACAGGTTCGAGGGGGCGGTCCCAACTTGGGGCCGCCCCCTTCTCCGTCGAGGCTCCACCGTGTCCACTTCCGCGCGCCGCACGCTCCCGGCCGCCTTCCGGGCTGCGTTCCCCGCCGCCCTCCTGGCCGCGGCGCTCGCACTCCAGGTCGCACTCCCCGCCGCACCACTCGGCGCACAACAGCGCTTCACCCGCGCCGACTACGTGCAGAGCTCGCACGACATCCCCATGCGGGACGGCGTCCTCCTCCACCTCGAGGTCTTCGCGCCGCGCTCCTCCACCGAGCCCCTGCCATTCCTCCTCCAGCGCACGCCCTACGGCGTCGGCGCCGCGGGGAACCGGCTCGAGGGGAGCTACAAGGAACTCGCCGAGGAGGGGTACATCTTCGTCTTCCAGGACATCCGCGGGCGCTACAAGTCGGGGGGCACCTTCGAGATGCAGCGCCCGCCCCGCCTCCGCGACGGCCCGCGCAACGCGATCGACGAGAGCACCGACACCTACGACTCCATCGAGTGGATGCTCCGGAACATCCCGCGCAACAACGGCCGCGTCGGGATGCTCGGCGTCTCCTACGACGGCTGGACCGCCGCGATGGGGATGCTCGACCCGCACCCCGCCCTCAAAGCCGTCAGCCCCCAGGCCTCCCCGGCCGACATGTTCATCGGCGACGACTTCCACCACAACGGCGCCTTCCGCCTGAGCTACGGCTTCGAGTACGCCTTCCTCACCGAGGCGAGCAAGGAGAACTCGAACTTCACCTTCGATCGGTACGACACGTACGACTGGTACCTCGCGCTCGGGCCGCTCTCCAACGTGCAGGCGCGCTACCTCAAGGACCGCACCCTCCCCACCTGGACCGACTTCGCCGAGCACCCGAACTACGACGCCTTCTGGCAGCGGCAGGCGATGAAGCCCTACCTCACCCGCGTCACGATGCCGACGCTCAACGTCGCCGGATGGTGGGACCAGGAGGACTTCTACGGCCCGCTCACGATCTACCGCACGCTCGAGCAGCACGACACGCGCGGCGAGAACGTGCTCGTCGTCGGCCCCTGGTGGCACGGCGGGTGGAGCAACGGGCCCGGGCAGAGGATCGACGCGATCGACTTCGGCTCCGCCACGGGGGAGTACTACCGCCAGCGGATCCAGGCGCCTTTCTTCGCGAAGCACCTGAAGGACCGGGGCGACTTCAAGGCGGCGGAGGCCACCGTCTTCGAGTCGGGGAGCAACCAGTGGCGCACCTTCACCGCGTGGCCGCCGGCCGAGGCGGTGACGCGGTCGCTCTACTTCCATGAGGGCGGGCGGCTCTCGTTCACGCCCCCCGCCGCGCGCGACTCCGCCGGCGTCGACCGCTACGTGAGCGACCCGGCGAAGCCGGTGCCCTACCGCCGCCGCCCGATCGAGCCGACCTACTTCCCGAAGGGCTCCAAGTGGCGCACCTGGCTCCTCCAGGACCAGCGCTTCGTGGACGGCCGCCCGGACGTGCTCACCTACCAGACGGAGCCGCTCACCGAGGATGTCGTGCTCGCGGGGGAGATCACCGCGAAGCTCTTCGCGAGCACCACGGGGCAGGACGCGGACTGGGTGGTGAAGCTCATCGACGTCTATCCCGACGAGGTCGCCTCCGACCACACCCTCGGCGGCTACCAGCTGATGGTGGCGAACGAGGTGTTCCGCGGGCGCTTCCGCGAGTCGTTCGAGAAGCCCGTGCCGCTCGTGCCCGGGCGCGTGACGCCCTTCACGATCGACCTCCACACGCAGAGCTACCGCTTCCTCAAGGGGCACCGGATCATGGTGCAGGTGCAGAGCACCTGGTTCCCGATCATCGACCGCAACCCGCAGACCTGGGTGGCGAACATCTTCAAGGCGACGGCCGCGGATTACGTTGCACAGACGCATTCCATCTGGCGGACGCCCGCGGCGCCCTCCCGCGTGGAGATCCAGACCGTCTCACCCTGACCGTTCGTCTCCCGCCATGTCCGCGACCTTCGCGCCCGACCTCCTGCAGGACCGTGTCATCCTCATCACCGGCGGGGGCACGGGTCTCGGGCGTGCGATGGGGGAGCGCTTCCTCCAGCTCGGCGCGAAGGTGGTGATCGCCTCGCGGCGCGAGGCGCTGCTCCGCACCGCCGCGGACGAGATGATGGCGGCCCACGGGGGCGAGGTGCTCCCGATCGCCTGCGACGTGCGCGACCCGGAGGCGGTGGACCGGATGATCGACGCGGCGTGGAATCACTTCGGCGTGGTCGACGCGCTGGTGAACAACGCGGCGGGGAACATCGCCGCCCCCACGGAGCGGCTCTCGCACCGCGCGGTGGACTCGGTGCTCGGCATCGTGCTCCACGGCTCCTTCTACTGCACCCTCGCGCTCGGGAAGCGCTGGCTCGCCGCGAGGCGCGGGGGCCGCGTGCTCAGCATCGTCACCACCTACGCGGAGGGCGGCTCCGCCTACGTGGTGCCCTCGGCGGCGGCCAAGGCGGGAGTGCTCGCCATGACGCGCTCGCTCGCCGTGGAGTGGGGGCCGCGCGGCATCACCTGCAACGCGATCGCGCCGGGGCCATTCCCGACCAAGGGCGCGTGGGACCGCCTCCTCCCGGATCCCGCGCTGCTCGAGGAGGCGATCGACCGCATCCCGCTCCGCCGAGCGGGCGAGCCGATCGAGCTCGCCAACCTCGCCGCCTTCCTGCTCTCGGACGCCGCCGCCTACATCAATGGCGACTGCATCACGATCGACGGAGGCGAGAAGTTGAAGGGCGCCGGCCAGTTCGCCTGGATGGGGGACCTCACGGCGGAGCAGTGGGCCGCGCTCGAGGCCTCGGCGCGCGGGACCAAGTCGTGAGCACGGCGGTCGCGGCGCGCGCCCGAGCGTTCCTCGAGTCGAAGGTGCACTCACGCGAGCGTGCGTTCCTCGCGCGCCCCTTCCGCGACCTGTTACCCGAGCTGCAGCAGTTACGCGCCGAGGTGAAGGCGCGAGGGCTCTGGGCGCCGCACCTGCCGCGCGAGCACGGCGGGCTCGGCCTCCCGCTCGGTGACTTCGCGGAGGTGAGCGCGGCGCTCGGTGAGAGCCCGTTCGGCCACTACCTCTTCAATTGCCAGGCGCCCGACGTCGGGAACCAGGAACTCCTGCTCTCCCACGGCACACCCGCGCAGCGCGAGCGCTGGTTCGTGCCGCTCGCGCGCGGCGAGATCCGGAGCTGCTTCGCGATGACGGAGCCCGAGTTCGCGGGCTCGAACCCTGTTTGGATGGAGTCGCGCGCGGTGCGCGACGGGGACGCGTACGTCATCACCGGCCACAAGTGGTTCACTGCCTCCGCCGACGGGGCCGCGTTCACCATCGTGATGGCGGTGACCGACCCGGACGCCGCGCCGCACCGGCGCGCGAGCCAGCTCATCGTGCCGATGGACGCGCCGGGGCTCACCCTCGTGCGGAACATCCCGGTGATGGGGGAGGAGGGCTCCGACTACGCGAGCCACGCTGAGCTCCGGTTCGACGGCGTGCGCGTTCCCGCAGCGAACCTGCTCGGCGCCGAGGGTGAGGGGTTCGCGCTCGCGCAGGAACGGCTCGGTCCGGGGCGCATCCATCACTGCATGCGGTGGATCGGCATCTGCGAGCGCGCGTTCC
>CAZHAG010000037.1:0-18252 GCA_964529705.1 uncultured Gemmatimonas sp.
GCCCCCGGCTGCGCCCGCCCGCCCCGCGACCATCTCGTCGGCGTACCCGGCCACCCGCCCCACGACGAACATCCCGGCGGTGAAGGCGGACCCCACCCCGGTCGCGACGCCGCCGAGCGCGCCGGCTGCTCCCGCCGCACCGCGCGGCACGCCGGCCACGGGCAGGAGCGCGATCAACCCCTTCCTGAACAACGACCCCAACCAGAAGGGGCGCCGCCTGGCCCGCGCGCTCGTCTCCGACATGATCGCGTACATGCCGGGGAAGCGCGAGGAAGGGCTCCGCGACGGCACGCTCCAGACGATCTTCCGCGAGGAGATCAAGAAGAGCTACGAGGAGTACGTCGACCAGATCGGGAAGGAGTTCGCCGAGAGCACGACGCACTTCACGGACGCCCTGAACGACCTGCTCGCCGGCGGCGACAAGATCTTCTAGGCGCCCGGCTGCGCGCAGTGCCGTGAGGCCCCTGCGCCCGCTACATTGCAGGAGCGATGTGAGCCGGTTCCGCACGCGGAGCCGGCTCGCGTCGCATCAGGCCGCGCGTCGCGCGCCTGCGCCGTCCCCACGCACCCCCGTGCCGCCATGTCCGACTCCGCCCCGTTGACGTCCCTCAAGCACGACGAGTCCCGGCTCGCCGAGCTCCGGAGGTACCTTTGACCTCGAGCGCAAGCGCGAGCGCCTGAACGCGCTCGAGAGCGACATGTCGGACGCGGCCTTCTGGAGCCACCAGGAGCGCGCGCAAGGGGTGGTGCAGGAGGTGAAGGTCCTCAAGAACTGGCTCGAGCCCTTCGACCGCCTGTCCGGGCGGGTGCAGAGCGCGCTCGAGCTGCACGCGCTGCTCGAGCTCGAGGCGGACGCGGAGATGGAGGCCGAGCTGGCGCGCGAGGCGGCGGCGATCCATGAGGAGGTGGGCGCGTTCGAGCTCCGCTCCCTCCTCCAGGGGAAGGACGACTTCCGCGACGCGCAGGTGGAGATCAGCGCCGGCGCGGGCGGCACCGAGGCGCAGGACTGGGCGCAGATGCTCATGCGCCTCTACACGCGCTGGGCCGAGCGGAAGGGGTTCGCGGTGGATATCATCGACCTCTCCGAGGGCGAGGAGGCGGGGATCAAGGGCGCGGTGCTCGAGATCCGCGGCCAGTACGCCTACGGATTCCTGCGCCCCGAGGCGGGGGTGCACCGCCTGGTGCGCATCTCGCCGTTCGACTCGCAGGCGCGCCGGCACACGAGCTTCGCGTCGATCTTCGTGTACCCGGTGGTGAACGAGGAGATCAACATCGAGATCCGCGACGAGGACCTGCGGATCGACGTGTACCGCGCCTCGGGCGCGGGCGGGCAGCACGTGAACAAGACGAGCTCCGCGGTGCGCATCACGCACCTCCCCTCCGGCGTGGTGGTCGCGAGCCAGCAGGAGCGGTCGCAGTTCAAGAACAAGGCGACGGCGATGAAGATGCTCAAGAACCGGCTCTACCAGATCGAGAGCGACAAGCAGCTCGCGGCGAAGGCCGCGCTCGACGCCACCAAGGCGGACGTCTCGTTCGGGAGCCAGATCCGGAGCTACGTCTTCCAGCCGTACACGATGGTGAACGACCACCGGACGGAGCTCAAGCTGACGGACGTGCACAAGGTGATGGACGGCGCGATCGACCCGTTCATCGAGGCCTACCTCAAGCAGACCGGTGCCCCGAGCGCCGTGGGCGGGGCGTCATGAGCGAGGAACTGAACCATGTGATGCGGGCGCGGCGGGAGAAGCTCGACGCGCTCGTCGCGGCGGGCGTGCCCCCCTTCGCCTACGGGTACGAGCGTTCGCACGGTTGCGGCGAGGTGGCCGCGCTCTACGTCGAGCCCGCGGCGGGGGCGCCCGACGTGGCCTCGGGCGCGCCGAGCGAGGGGCCCGCGGTGAACGTCGCGGGACGGATCGTCGCGTGGCGCGGCCACGGCAAGACGATCTTCGCGCACCTCGCCGACGACACCGGGCGCATCCAGCTCTACTTCAAGAAGGACCTCCTCGGCGCGGAGACCTTCGCGCTCCTCGACCAGTTCGACCTGGGTGACGTGATCGGCGTGCACGGGCCGCTCTTCCGCACGCGCACGGGGGAGGTCACGGTGCGCGTCGATCGGGTGACGATGCTCGCCAAGTCGCTCCGCCCGCTCCCGTTCGGGAAGGAGGAGCAGGTGGACGGGCGCACGGTGCGCCACTCGGGGTTCGCCGACGGGGAGCAGCGCTCGCGCCAGCGCTACGCCGACCTCGCCGTGCACCCCGAGGTGCGCCGGCACTTCGCGGCCCGCTCGCGGATGACGACCGCCATCCGCGGCGCGCTCGACGCGCTCGGCTACCTGGAGGTGGAGACGCCGGTGCTGCAGCCGCTCTATGGCGGCGCGGCGGCCAAGCCCTTCACCACGCACCACAATGCGCTCGACATGCCGCTCTACCTGCGCATCGCGGATGAGCTGTACCTGAAGCGGCTGATCGTCGGCGGGTTCGACCGGGTGTATGAGATCGGGCACGACTTCCGGAACGAGGGGATCGACCGGACGCACAACCCCGAGTTCACGATGCTCGAGTTCTACGAGGCGTACGCGGACTACACCGTGATGATGGGACGGGTGGAGCAGCTGCTGATCACCGCGGCGACCGCGGTGCGCGACGTGCTGGGGGGCGCCGAGCGGGAACGGTTCGACGGCGGCGTGGCCAAGCCGGTGCCGGTGTTCACGCCCCCGTTCCCCCGGGTGGAGTGGGTGCCGGCGCTCTCGAAGGCGCTCGGCGTGCCCGACGTCACGGCGCTGGACGACGCGCAGCTGCGGAAGGCGGCGGAGCAGGCGGGGGTGCACGACCTCGCTCGACTCTCGCGCCCCAAGCTCCTCGACGAGCTCTTCCAGGCCCACGTGGAGTCGAGGATCACGCTCCCGACCTTCGTGGTGGACTATCCGGTGGAGCTCTCGCCGCTGGCCAAGCCGCATCGCACCAAGCCGGGTCTCACCGAGCGGTTCGAGCTCTTCGCCAACGGCAAGGAGCTGGCGAACGCCTTCTCCGAGCTCAACGACCCGATCGACCAGCGCGCGCGCTTCGACGCGCAGGCGCGGCTCAAGGCGGCGGGGGACGAGGAGGCGACCGGGGTGGACGAGGACTACCTGCGCGCGATGGAGTACGGGATGCCCCCCACGGGTGGCGTGGGGATCGGCCTCGACCGGCTCTTCATGTACCTGACCGACACGCCCCACATCCGCGACGTGATCCTCTTCCCGCTGATGCGGCCGGAGTGAGGCTCGCGTGATGGGCATCAGCCGGCTCGAGCTCTCGATCGCCTGGCGCTACCTGCGCAGCCGGCGCGGGTCGCGGCTGCTCTCGTTCATCAGCGTGATCGCGGTGGCGGGGGTCGCGGTCGCCGTGAGCGCGCTCATCGTGATCATCGGCGTGGTGAACGGGTTGCAGACGGACCTGCGCGAGAAGATCCTCGTGGGGAGCCCGGATGTGCGGGTGATGACGTACGGCGAGGCGCTGCGGATGGAGCGCTGGCAGGAGGTGCTGCCCACCGTGCGGTCCCTCAAGGGCGTAGTGGATGCCGCCCCCTTCGTGAACTCGCAGGGGCTGGGCACCCTGGGCCGCGGTTACGAGACCGCGGTGATCGTCGCCGGGATCCCCGCCGGGGATTCGGGCTCGGCGCAGGTCACCACGATCCGCGACCATGCACCGCCGGGGGCGTTCCAATTCAAGACGAGCGACCCGAACGTGCCCGGCGCGGTGATCGGGAAGAGCCTCGCGGGCCGGCTCGGTGCGATCCCGGGGTCGCGGCTCACGATCGTCACGGCGTCCGGCGGCTCGATGAGCCCGCTCCTCGGCGGGCTGATCCCGCGCTTCTTCGAGTTCGAGGTCACCGGGGAGTTCGACACCGGGATGTACGAGTACGACGACAACTACGTCTTCCTCGAGCTGGGCGCCGCGCAGCGCTTCGCGGGACTCGACACGGCGGTCACCGGCATCGAGGTGAAGACGACCGACCGCTGGATCGCGCCCGACGTGGCGGCCGCGATCGACAGCGCACTGGGGTATCCGTACTTCACGCGCGACTGGCAGGAGCAGAACAGCGGGATCTTCCGCGCGCTCAAGCTCGAGAAGCTCGGGATGGCCGTGGTGCTCGGGCTGATCATCATGGTCGCGGCGTTCAACATCATCAGCACGCTCACGATGGTGGTGCGCGACAAGACCCGGGAGATCGGCATCCTCCGCGCGATGGGGATGCGGGCCGATGCGATCCGCCGGATCTTCCTCCTGCAGGGGCTTTTCATCGGCGTGGTGGGGACGGGGATCGGCCTCGCGCTCGGGGTGGCCGCCGGGTGGGCGATCGACAGCAGCCACCTGATCGCGCTCGATCCCTCGGTCTACTTCATCGACCACCTGCCGGTGCAGATGCAGGTGGTGGACATCGTATCGATCGTGGTGGCGAGCGTGGCGATCGCGGTGCTCGCCACGGTGCACCCTGCCGTGGTGGCGTCGCGCCTCTACCCGATCGAGGCGATCCGCAGCGAATGACGGCGCCCATCCTTCCGCCCGTGCTCGAGGCCACCGGAGTCGCCAAGTCGTACCGGGGCGGCGACGGCAGCGAGATCCGCGTGCTCGCCGGGGTGGACCTCACCCTCGCGCGCGGCGAGATGGTCGCGGTGGTGGGGGCGAGCGGCGCGGGGAAGAGCACCTTCCTGCACGTGCTCGGGGCGCTCGAGCGCGCGGACGCGGGAGAAGTGCGCATCGGCGGCGAGTCCACCACCGGGGCCTCCGACGAGGCGCTCGCGGAACTCCGGGGGCGGCAGGTGGGATTCGTCTTCCAGTTCCACCACCTGCTCAAGGAGTTCTCCGCGCTCGAGAACGTGATGATGCCGCTCCGGATCCTGGACCAGCCGCGCGCGGCCGCCCGTGCGCGGGCGGAGGCGCTGCTCGACCGCGTGGGGCTCAGCGCGCGCCGGCACCACCGACCCTCGGAGCTCTCGGGTGGGGAACAGCAGCGGGCGGCGGTGGCACGGGCGCTCGCCGCGCAGCCGCAGCTCATCCTGGCCGACGAGCCGTCGGGGAACCTGGACCACCAGAACGCCGAGTCGCTGCACGACCTCTTCGCCCGCCTCACGGCGGAGCTCGGCGTGGGAGTGGTGGTGGTGACGCACAACCGGTCGCTCGCGGCCCGGGCGTCGCGCGTCTTGCATCTGGAGGATGGGCGGTTGCATCCTGCGGAAGCGCACGAGGGGGGCGTCTGATGGTCTGCGACCAATGCCGGGAGCGCGACGCGGTGGTGCACCTCACGCAGATCGTGGAGAACGCGGTCTCGCAGGTGCACCTCTGCGAGCGGTGCGCGGCCGAGCGCGGGATCGAGACGACGGTCTCGGTGCCCCAGCACCCGCTGGGGGATTTCCTGCAGGCGGTGCAGCAGCAGGCCGCGCAGCTCCCCGGAGACGCGGCGCGCTGCGCCTACTGCGGCACCTCGCTGCGCGACTTCCGCGCGAGCGGCCGGCTGGGATGCGCACACTGCTACGGCGCGTTCGAGCACAGCCTGCGCGAGCTGCTGCGCCGCGTGCACGGGAGCACCAAGCACGACGGCTGGCGGTACGAGACGCGGGACCCCGACCTCATGGCCCGCGAGCTGACCCTGCACGAGTTGCGCGAACAGCTCCAGCGCGCCGTGGCAGAGGAGCAGTTCGAGATGGCCGCGACGCTCCGCGACCAGATCCGGGGGCTCGAGTGACGCTCGACCTCTCCCTGCTGCCGGACGGGGGCCTGCAGTGGCTCACCGCGTCCGGCGACCACGCGGGGATCGTCCTCTCGTCGCGGATCCGGCTCGCGCGCAACCTGTCGGGCTACGCCTTCCCGCCGCGGGCACGCGAGGGGGAGCGGCTCCGGGTGCTGCAGCAGTTGCGTGACGCCTCGGGGCGGATCGCGTCGCTGCGGGACGCGGCGCTGGTCCGGGTGGACGAGTGCACGGAGCAGGAGCGCCTCCTGCTGCACGAGCGCCATCTCGTGAGCCGCGAGCTCGCCGGGCTGGACCAGTCGTCGGCGCAGGTGCGCGGTGTACCGGGGGCGTCGGCGGTGTTCGTGACGGGCGACGCGGGACTGATGGTGAACGAGGAGGACCACCTCCGGCTGCAGGTCTTCCGCTCGGGGTTCGACGTGCCGGGGGCGTTGCGGACCGCGGAGCGGATGGACCGCGAGCTGGGCGCCGAGCTCCCGTACGCGTGGCATGGCGAGTTCGGCTTCCTCACCGCCTGCCCGACGAACACGGGGACGGGGATGCGTGCGTCGGTGCTGATCCACCTGCCGGGGCTGGTGCTCACGCAGGAGATCGGGAAGGTGCTCCAGGGACTGCAGCACATGGGGCTCACCTACCGCGGGCTGTACGGCGAGGGGAGCGACGTGCTGGGGAACTTCTTCCAGATCTCGAACCAGACGACGCTGGGCCGCTCGGAGGACGAGCTGGCGGACCAGCTGGTGCGCGTGGTGCGCCGCGTGATCGAGCGGGAGGAGGAGGCGCGGCGTGTCCTCTTGCGGGACGCCGGTTATATTATAGAGGACAAGCTGTGGCGCGCGTTCGGCACGCTGCGGCACGCGCGGAACCTGCCGGCGGACGAGGCGATGAACCTGCTGAGCGGCGTGCGCCTCGCCGCGGGGCTGAACCTGTTCTCCGGGCTCAGTGTATACACGCTCAACAAGCTCCTGATCTTCAGCCAGTCGGCGCACCTCTCCCACGCGGAAGGGCGGGTGCTCACCGAAGGCGAGGCGAACCTGGCGCGGGCTCGGTATGTGCGCCAGGTACTCGCGAACGAGGCGAATCTCCCCGGCTGACCCGCCGGCGGAGCGCAATCAGAGGCGACTGATGAACGGCTACAACTTCACGGAGCGGGTGCGGAAGGTCCTGGCGATGGCTCGCGAGGAAGCGGCGCGCCTGCACCACGAATACGTCGGCACGGAGCACATCCTGCTCGGCCTCATCCGCGAGGGTGAGGGCGTCGCCGCGGCCGTGCTGAACAACCTCTCGGTGGACCTCGAGGAGATCCAGCAGAAGATCGAGGAGACCGTGAAGAAGGGGAAGGCGGCGCAGGCCACCGGGCCGGACCTCCCGTACACGTCGCGCGCCAAGAAGGTGCTCGAGCTGGCGATGGGCGAGGCGCGCGAGCTGAACCACAGCTACGTCGGCACCGAGCACCTCCTGCTCGGCCTGCTGCGCGAGGAGAAGGGGATCGCGGCGTCGGTGCTGACCGACGCGGGCGTGAACCTCGAGGCGGCGCGCGCCGAGACGCTGCGCCTGCTGGGCACGGAGATGCCGCAGGGGGGCTCCTCCACGCCTCCGGGCGTGACGCCCGCCGCGCCGGCCGGGAAGGGGGAGAAGAAGTCCAAGACCCCCGCGCTCGACCACTTCTGCCGCGACCTCACCACGCTCGCCGCCGAGGGGCAGCTCGACCCGACGATCGGCCGGTTCAAGGAGATCGAGCGGGTGATGGAGGTGCTCTCGCGCCGCAAGAAGAACAACCCGGTGCTGATCGGCGAGCCGGGGGTGGGGAAGACCGCGATCGTGGAGGGGCTCGCGCAGCTGATCGCGAACAACGAGTGCCCCGACTCGCTCCGCGACCACCGCGTGCTCTCGCTCGACATGGCGGCGGTGATCGCCGGCACGAAGTACCGCGGCCAGTTCGAGGAGCGGCTCAAGGCGGTGATGAACGAGATCGCGCAGAACAAGCTCGTGATCCTCTTCATCGACGAGCTGCACACGCTCGTGGGCGCCGGGGCGGCCGAGGGCGCGATCGACGCGAGCAACATGCTCAAGCCGGCGCTCGCGCGCGGCGAGCTGCAGTGCGTCGGGGCGTCCACGCTCAACGAGTACCGCAAGTACATCGAGAAGGACGGGGCGCTCGAGCGGCGTTTCCAGACCGTCGTGGTGGACCCGCCCTCGATCGACGAGACGGTGGAGATCCTCAAGGGCCTGCGGGCCAAGTACGAGGACCACCACCGCGTGACGATCCCCGACGAGACGCTCGCGATCGCGGCCAAGCTCTCGGAGCGCTACATCACGGACCGCTTCCTGCCGGACAAGGCGATCGACGTGATCGACGAGGCCGGCGCTCGCGCGCGGCTCGCGGCGCAGGTGCCGCCCCCGGAGGTGGCCGACCTCAAGGCGAAGCTGGAGGAGGTCAACGCGGAGAAGGACGCCGCCGTGCGCGACCAGAACTTCGAGCGGGCAGCCGCGCTCCGCGACACCGAGCGCGAGCTGCAGGGGCAGATCCGCGCGCGCCAGGAGGAGTGGGAGACCAAGCGCCAGTCGGTGCGCCCGGTGCTCGGCGAGGAGGAGATCGCGTTCATCGTCTGCCGCTGGACCGGCATCCCGGTGACGCGGCTGCAGGAGGCGGAGACCGCGCGCCTGCTGCGCATGGAGGAGGAGCTCCACAAGCAGGTGGTGGCGCAGGAGGATGCGATCAAGGCGATCGCGCGCTCCATCCGCCGCAGCCGCGCCGGGCTCAAGGACCCGCGCCGGCCGATCGGGTCGTTCATCTTCTGCGGCCCCACGGGCGTGGGGAAGACGGAGCTGGCGCGCGCCCTGGCCAAGTTCCTCTTCGCGGACGCGTCGGCGCTCATCCGCGTGGACATGAGCGAGTACATGGAGAAGTTCTCCGTGTCGCGCCTGATCGGCGCGCCCCCGGGGTACGTGGGGTACGAGGACTCGGGCACGCTCACCAAGGCGGTGCGCCGGAAGCCCTACAGCGTGATCCTGCTCGACGAGATCGAGAAGGCGCACCCGGACGTGTTCAACATCCTCCTGCAGGTCCTCGACGAGGGGCACCTGACGGACAACTACGGCCGCGTGATCGACTTCAAGAACACGGTCGTGATCATGACCTCGAACGTCGGCGCGAAGGACATCACCAAGAACCGGACGCTCGGGTTCGGGTCGGTGGATCCCACGGCGAACTTCGACCGGATGGCGGAGAAGGTGAAGGAGGAGCTCCAGCACGCCTTCAACCCCGAGTTCCTGAACCGCCTGGACGACACGATCGTCTTCCACCCGCTGAACCGGGAGCACATCGCGCAGATCGTGGGGATCCTGCTGAAGGATGTCCAGAAGCGGCTCGGCGACGAGGAATTGACGCTCAAGCTGACCGATCCCGCGATCGACTTCCTGGTGAAGAACGGGTACGACGTCGCGTACGGCGCCCGGCCCCTCAAGCGGGCGATCCAGCGCTGGATCGAGGACCCGCTCTCCGAGAAGATCCTGCTCGCCGAGTTCTCGCGCGGCGACGAGATCGAGGTGGACGTGTCCGCGGATGGGGCGAAGCTCGAGTTCCGGGTCCCCGCCAGCTCCCCGAAGGCCTGACCCTCCCGAGCGAAAACCTTCCCTGATCCTGCGGGTGTCGAAGGGTTCTGGCATGAACCTCTTCGGCCCCTTCCCGTGTATATTCCATCCATGCAACGAGTTCTGTTGGTGGCGCTCGCCGCCGGTCTGGCGGCGGCGCCACTTGCCGCGCAGGATCCTGCCGCTTCGCTCACGGGCCGCTGCCTCACCCCCGACTCGATCGACGTCCGGGGGCTGATGCGCGTCCAGCGGGGCACGGCGCTCGCGGCCTCGGGACTCCGGGCGGGGACCCCGCTCAACTTCCCGACCATCCAGCGCGCCATCCGCGACCTCTTCACGACCGGCGACTTCGGCGACGTGCGGGTCGACTGCGACCTGCCCGCGGACGGCGCGAGCGCGATCCTCGTGATCACGGTGGAGGAACGCCCGCTGCTCGGCAGCGTGAGCGTGACGGGGCCCGACCGGATCTCGCCGCGCACGGTGCAGGACAAGGTGGACCTGCTGATCGGGCGGCCGGTCGATCCCTCGGTGATCGCGGTCTCGATGCGGCGGATCGACTCGCTCTACCAGGCCAACGGCTACTACCTCGCGCGGGTCCGCGCCGAGACGACCTCGCTCGGGGACCGGATCGGGATCGTGTTCCGGGTGGAGGAGGGGCGGCGCCTCGCGATCTCCGGCGTGAACATCAACGGCAACTCCGCCGTGAGCGACGAGGACATCGTCGGCGAGATGAAGACGCGCCCCGAGGGGTTCTGGTGGTGGCGGCGCGGGGAGTTCGACGAGGACAAGTACGCCACGGACCTCGGCGAGAACATCCCCAAGCTCTTCGCGCAGCGCGGCTACGTCGACTTCCAGCTCGACCGGGACTCCCTGGTGATCGACCGGGAGCGCGGGAAGGCGATGGTCGACCTCTCGATCCGGGAGGGGGAGCAGTACCGGGTGAAGGGGTTCGAGGTGGTCGGGAACCGCCGCTTCAGTTCGGAGGAGATCAACGCGCTCTACCCGTTCACGACGCGCGCCCCCTCGCTCACGGAGCGGATGCGGGCCCTCGTGCGCCGCCGTGCGCCGGCCACGGACGTGTTCGACCGCACGCGCTGGGAGGAGGCCACCCAGCAGGTGAGCACGCTGTACAACAACCAGGGGTACATCTACGCGCAGGTGCGGCCGGTGGTCGAGCGCAACCCCGCGGACTCCTCGGGGTTCGTGCGGCTGCGCTGGGACATCGTCGAGGGCACGCCGGCGATCATCAACCGCGTCGAGATCCTCGGCAACGACTTCACGGTGGAGAACTGCATCCGGGACCAGCTGGTGATCATCCCGGGGGACGTGTTCAACCAGGACCGGATGATCCGGAGCTGGCGCAGCATCAGCAACCTCGGGTTCTTCGAGGCGCCGCTCCCGTTCCCCGACGTGCGGCCGGCGAATGACGCCGGGGACGTGGACATCGTGTTCCGCGTGAAGGAGAAGCGCACGGGGAACGTGAACTTCGGCGCCTCGGTCGGGCAGGGCACCGGGCTCGGCGGGTTCATCGGGCTCGAGCAGCCGAACCTCTTCGGGAAGTGCAAGCGCGGCACCATCCAGTGGCAGTTCGGGCAGTACATCAACGACTTCAACACGTCGTACACCGACCCGGGGATCCGCGGCTCGCTGATCTCCGGACAGGTGAGCGCGTACCGGTCGCAGGCGCGGTACCGCATCGCCGACCTCGGGCGCACCACGCGCACCGGTGGCTCGCTCCGCGTCGGCTTCCCGTTCCCGCGGTCGCGCTTCACCCGCGTGTTCGTCTCGTACGGGCTCGAGTCCGTGCGCTACGGGGATGACGGCCTCCTGGGCACGATCACCACCAACTCGTGCGCGGGGTGCCTCCGCAGCACGGTGGGCATCGACCTGAGCCGCGACACGAGGCTCGACATGCCGTTCCCAACGGAGGGGCAGCTGCAGAGCATCGGCGCGCAGTTGAACGGCGGCCCGCTCGGCGGCAGCGCCACCTTCCAGCGCTACACGGCGGAGGCGCGGTCGTACACCGTGATCGGCCGGATCGGCGGGACGAAGCCGGGCTCGCAGCCGCTCCGCCTCACCTTCGGGCTCTCGGGGCGCACCGGGTTCGTCTTCGGCGACGCCGGCGACTTCTTCTACTCGCAGCAGTTCTCGCTGGGCGGCGTGCAGTTCGGCGAGATGCTGCGCGGCTATCCCGAGTTCTCGATCACCCCCACGGGATTCACGGCGTCCACGGGGACGTTCAACGCCCAGCGCCAGTCGTTCGGCAGTGCCTTCTTCGCCAGCACGGCGGAGATCGGCCTGCGCTTCAACTCGTCCGTGTACGTGAACGCGTTCTACGATGCCGGCAACCTCTGGGCACGGCCGCGGGACTTCGATCCCACGCGCCTGTTCCGCGGGTCAGGCATCGGTGTGTCCACCGTCACGCCGCTCGGTCCACTCGGGATCGACTGGGCGTACGGTTTCGATCGCCGTGACGGCAATGGCCGGCCGGATCCCCGGTGGCAACTGCACTTCCGGCTTGGCCAGATCTTCTAAACCCTGGAGTACCGCATGCATCACCTGTCCCGCGGCGTCCTCGCCGCCCTCGCCCTCCTATTCGTCGCCGCGCCGCTCGCCGCGCAGAGCAGGGTCGCCTACATCGATTCCCGCAAGGTCATGCAGGAGATCCCGGGCCGCGCGCAGGTCGAGGCCCGCATCCGCACGGAGCTCGAGGCGCTCGGCGCCCGCGAGAAGAAGATGGTCGACTCGCTCAACGCGATGATGACCGCGTTCCAGGCGGACTCCGCGAAGATGACGCAGGAGCAGCGCGTGACCCGCTTCACGGCCATCCAGCAGTACGACGGCCAGTACCGGGACACGCTCGAGGCCCTGCAGGCCGAGGCGCAGCAGAAGCAGGCCGAGGCGATGCAGCCGCTGTTCGACCTGATCCGACTCGCGCTCGAGGACGTGCGGCAGGCGGACGGGCTGTCGATGATCTTCGACCTCGGGGCGCAGGTGAACCCGATCGTCGCGATGGACAAGAACCTCGACATCTCCGACAAGGTCATCGCGCGCATCCGCACGATGCCGGCGGCGCGCCCGGTGCCGGCGGCCACGCCGCAGCCGGCGGCGACCAAGCCGCCGGGTCCGGTGGCGCAGCCGGCGGGTGTGACCCGCAAGCCCTGACCGGCGCGCATCGGCCTCCCACCCCCGATGACCGCCGCCCCGCCAGCCCCGCTCCGTCTCGCCGACGTCGCGTCCGCCGTCGGCGGGAAGGTGGTGGGCGACCCGGAGCTGTTGCTGCGGGGCATCTCGGCGCTTGACCGCGCCGGGGCGCAGGAACTCTCGTTCCTGGCGTCGGCGAAGTACGCGAAGGAGCTGGTGACGAGTGCGGCAGGGGCGGTGCTCGTCACGCCTGAACTGGCGGACTCCCCCGGACGCTGCGTGAACCGGGTGGTGGTCGCGCGCCCGCACGAGGCGATGCTGGCGCTCCTCCCCCGCTTCTACCGCATGCCGGAGCGCCCCTTCGTGGGCGTGCACCCCTCCGCGGTCGTCGCCGCGGACGCCGTCGTCGACCCCGACGCCTGCATCGAGGCCTTCACCGTGGTGGGCGCCGGAGCCCGCATCGGGAAGGGGAGCTGGGTCGGCCCGCATTGCACCGTCGGGGACGGCGTGGTGGTCGGCCCCGACTGCCGGCTCGTCGACCAGGTGACGCTCTATCCGGGCACCACGCTCGGCGCGCGTGTGGCGCTGCACGCCGGGGTGCGCATCGGGTGCGACGGATTCGGCTACGTGTTCCACGAGGGCGTGCATCGCAAGATCCCGCACGTGGGGCGGTGCGTGATCGGGGACGACGTGGAGATCGGCGCGAACAGCACGGTGGACCGCGGGAGCCTCGACGCGACGGAGATCGGCGCCGGCACGAAGATCGACAACATCGTGCACGTGGGGCACAACGTGCGGATCGGCCGGCTCTGCCTGCTGATGGCTGGCGTCATGATCGCGGGGAGCGTCCGGATCGAGGACGGTGCGGTCATCGCGGGCCAGGTGGGCATCAGCGGGCACGTGACCATCGGTGCCCGGGCGACGCTGGCGGCGCAGGCGGGGATCATCTCCGACGTGCCGCCGGGCGAGACCTGGGGAGGCTTCCCCGCGCGCCCGCACAAGGAACAGCTGCGCAGCTACGCCGCGTTGCGGAAGCTGCCGGATCTCATGCGGCGGCTCGAGCGCCTGCTCGCGCGCGAGTCGCCCGAGTGACGGCGCGCCGCACGATCGGCCGCGCCGCCGTGGTGAAGGGAACGGGGTTGCACCTCGGGCGCCCGTGCACGCTCACCTTCCATCCCGGCGCGGTCGGCAGCGGCATCCGCTTCCGTCGCACGGACCTCGAGGGGAGCCCCGAGACGCCCGCCCACGTGTCGATGGCCGCGGCGGCCGAGCGGCGGACGCAGCTCGGGAGCGGGGAGCGGGCGCTGCACACGATCGAGCACGTGCTCGCCGCGGTGGCGGGGCTGGCGGTGGACGACCTGGTGGTCGCGATGGACGCGGCGGAGCCGCCGATCATGGACGGCTCGGCCGAGCCCTTCCGGGCCGCGCTGGTGGACGCCGGACTCGTGGAGCATGGCGGGCGGGCCGACGTGCTCCGCCTGCGCGAGGCGGTGCGCGTGGTGGACGGCGAGTCGGTGTACGTCGCGCACCCGGCGGAGCAGCTGGACCTCGAGGTGCAGATCGACTTCGCGCACCCGCGGATCGGGGTGCAGCGCGGGCAGTGGCGCGTGACGCCCGAGTGCTTCTCGCGCGAGCTCGCCGCGGCGCGCACATTCGGGATGCTGGACTGGGTCGAGGAGTTGCGCGGCAAGGGCCTGATCCAGGGCGCCTCGTCCGAGAACACGATCGTGCTCGACGCGACGGACGTGGTGGGGACCACGCTGCGGTGGCCGGACGAGTTCGTCCGGCACAAGGCGCTGGATGTGGTGGGGGACCTGGCGCTCGCGGGGATGCGCGTCGCGGCGCGCATCTCGGCGACGAAGCCGAGTCATCGGGGGACCGTGACGCTGGTGCGCGAGATGCTCGCGCATGCGCAGCCGACTCAATCGGAGGAACGCGTGCTGGAAATCGAAGACATCATGAAGATCCTGCCGCACCGCTATCCCTTCCTGCTCGTCGACCGGATCGTCGAGATCGAGGAGAGGAAGCGGGTGGTGGGGATCAAGAACGTCACGATCAACGAGCCGTTCTTCCAGGGGCACTTCCCGGGGCACCCGATCATGCCGGGGGTGCTGATCGTCGAGGCGATGGCGCAGGTGGGCGGGGTGCTGCTGCTCGGCACGGTGGACGACCCGGACTCGAAGGTCGTGTACTTCATGTCGATCGACAACATCAAGTTCCGGAAGCCCGTGCGCCCCGGGGACCAGCTGCGGATCGAGATCGAGATCGTGCAGCTGCGCGCGCGCGTCTGCCGGATCAAGGGCGTCGCCAAGGTCGACGGCGCGGTGGTGTGCGAGGCGGAGATGGCCGCGATGGTCCGCGACCGATGAGCGCGCGCATCCACCCCACGGCGTTCGTGCACAAGGACGCCGAGCTCGCGGACGACGTCGAGGTCGGGCCCTGGGCGTACATCGGCCCCGACTGCACGGTCGGCGCCGGCGGCGTGATCCAGATGCGCGCCACGCTCGAGGAGCACGTGCGCCTCGCGCCCGGCGTGACGGTCGGGATCGGGAGCGTGCTCGGCGGGCGCCCGCAGGACCTCAAGTTCAAGGGGGAGGTGACCACCGTCGAGATCGGCGAGGGGACCACCATCCGCGAGTACGTGACGATCAACCGCGGCACCTCGGAGTCGATGCGCACCACGGTCGGGAAGAAGTGCTTCCTGATGTCGTACGTGCACCTCGCGCACGACTGCCACCTCGGCGACGGCGTGATCATCTCCAACGGCACGCAGCTGGCGGGGCACGTGAAGATCGACGACCGCGCGATCATCTCCGGGCTCTGCGCCGTGCACCAGTTCGCCAAGATCGGCCGGCACTGCTTCATCGGCGGGATGTCGCGCGTGGCGAAGGACATCCCGCCCTACGTGAAGGCGGTGGGGAACCCGGTGAAGCTCTACGGGCTCAACTCGGTGGGGCTCTCGCGCAGCGGCTTCCCGGACGAGGTGGTGGCCGAGCTCAAGAAGGCGTACCGGCTCTTCTTCCGCTCCGACGTGAACATCTCGCAGGCCATGGAGCGCGCGCCGAAGGAGCTCAAGCCCTTCCCGGAGGTCCAGGCGCTGATGGCGTTCGTGGAGGAGAGCGGTCGCGGGATCGTGATATGAGCGCCCCGCTCCGCATCGGCGTCGTGGGGACGGGGAGCCTCGGCTACCATCACGCGCGGCTCCTGCGTGACATCAAGGGCGTGGACTTCCGCGGCTTCTACGAGGCGAACGCCGAGCGCGCCGCCACGGTGACCCGCGAGCTGGGCATCCCGGCGCACCCGTCGCTCGACGCGCTCCTGGACGCGGTGGACGCCGTCTCGATCGTGGTCCCGACCTCGAAGCACCACGAGGTCGCCATGGCCGCGCTCGCCAAGGGGAAGCACCTGCTGATCGAGAAGCCGATCACCGTCACGCTCGCGGAGGCGGACGAGCTCCTCGCGCTCGCCGAGCGGCAGGGGGTGATGGTGCAGATCGGGCACATCGAGCGCTTCAACCGGGCGATCCGCGCGGCGATGCCGCACGTGGACCACCCGCTCTTCATCGACAGTGATCGCCTGGCGCCCTTCAATCCGCGCGGGTCGGACGTGGCGGTGGTGCTCGACCTGATGATCCACGACATCGACCTCGTCCTCCTGCTCACGGGATCGCCGGTGAAGGAGGTCTCGGCGGCGGGACTGCCGGTGCTCACCCCGTCGGTGGACATCGCGGATGCGCGCATCACGTTCGAGTCGGGCGCGGTGGCGACGATCACGTCGAGCCGCGTCTCCAAGGACCGGATGCGCAAGCTCCGGATCTTCCAGCGGAACGGGTACCTCTCGCTCGACCTCGCGGCGGGCACGGGGGAGATGTACCGGCTGCGGCAGGACGTGGACCTCGCCACGCTCGCCCGGCAGGCGCAGCCGCTGGAGGCGTTCGTCGAGCGCGTCCTGATCGAAGCGCCGGAGGGTGAGCCGCTGCGGCTCGAGCTGGAGAGCTTCGTGGCGGCACTCCGCGGCGAGGCGCCGATCGCGGTGACCGGACGCGCCGGCCGTGACGCCCTCGCCGTCGCCCTCCGGATCGTCGGGGACATCGAGAAGGCGATCCCCGCCCTCGGGGCGCGCGCGCAAGGCCGCAGTGCGTGAGATCCTGATCCTCGCGGGTGAGGCGTCGGGAGACCTCCACGGTGCGATCCTCGCGGAACGCCTGCGCCTCCTGAGGCCCGACGTCCGGCTCGCGGGGACGGGGGGGAGCCGGATGCGCGCCGCGGGCGTGGAGATGATCGAGGAGCACGAAGGGGTGGTCGGGTTCGTCGAGGTGCTCCGGCACATCCCGGCGCACCTGCGGCTCCTCAAGCGCCTCAAGGCGCGGCTCTCCGCCGGGGGCGTGGGGCTGCTGATCTGCATCGACTACCCTGGCTTCAACATGCGGGTGGCGGCCGCGGCCCGTGCCGCCGGGGTGCCCGTGCTCTACTACATCACGCCGCAGGTGTGGGCCTGGCGCGCGGGACGGCTGCGCACGATGGCGCGCGACATCACGCGGGCCGCGGTGATCCTCCCGTTCGAGGAGGCTCTGCTGCGCGACGCGGGAGTGGACGCGACCTTCGTCGGCCACCCGCTGCTCGACCGGGCGCTCACGATGCCCGCTCGCCCCGAGGCCCGGCGCCGGATCGGCGTGCCCGCCGAGGGAGAGGTGCTCGCGCTCTTCCCCGGGAGCCGCGCGCAGGAGATCCGCCGCCACCTCGCGGACTTCGTGGCGGTGGCGCGCGAGCTCGAGCGCCGGCGCCCCGGGCTCCGCGTGATCCTGAGCGTCGCGCCGACGATCGGCCTCCGGGACGATGAGGTGCCGTTCCCGCTCGTCCGCTCCGCGTCGTTCGACGTGCTGCGCGCCGCCGACGTCGCGCTCTGCAAGAGCGGCACGACGACCCTCGAGGCGGCGGTGGCCGGGTGCCCCTGCGCGATCGTGTACCGCACGAGCGCGATCTCCTATGCGATCGCGCGCCGGCTCGTGCGGATCCCGCACATCGGGCTGCTGAACATCGTGGCCGGGCGGGCGGTCGCGCCCGAGTTCGTGCAGGACTCCTTCCGTCCCGGGCCGGTGGCCGACGCCCTCGACCCGTTGTTCGACCCCGGGAGCAAGGCACGCGCCGCGATGGTCGAAGGCCTGGCGGAGGTGCGCGCGCGGCTCGGCGAGCCGGGCGCGTCACAGCGCGTCGCGGACATGGCCGCGGGGATGCTCACGTGAGCGCAGCCTCCGACGAGCGGCGGGTGCGCTGGATCGTGCGGCTCGGCGGCCCCATCGTGCGCCTGCTCGCGATGACCTGGCGCTACGAGGAGCGGAATGACGGGCCCTGGCGCGCGCTGCGCGCGGCGGGGAAGCCCTTCATCTTCACGCTCTGGCACGGGCACCTGCTCCCGCTCACCTGGCGGCGGCGCGGCGAGGGCATCACGGTGATGATCAGCGAACACTCGGACGGCGAGATCATCGCGCGGCTCGTGCAGCGCTGGGGATACCGCACGGTGCGTGGCTCCAGCTCGCGCGGCGCCGGGCGCGCGCTCCTCTCGATGGTGCGCGAGCTCAGGTCGGGGCGCGAGTTCGCGATCACCCCCGACGGGCCACGCGGTCCCGCGGGTGAACCCGCCGCGGGCGTCCTGATGGCCTCCGAGCGCGCGGAGGTGCCGGTGGTCCCGATGCGCGGGGACGTCTCGCGCGCCTGGCGGCTCCGCAGCTGGGACCGCTTCATCGTGCCGAAGCCCTTCGCCCGCATCCGCATCACGTACGGCGATCCCTGG
>CAZHAG010000037.1:18352-20700 GCA_964529705.1 uncultured Gemmatimonas sp.
CGCGCACCCCCTGGGCGCGCCCACGGTCAGCGTCGGGAACCTGAGTGTCGGCGGCACGGGGAAGACACCCGTGAGCGCGTGGATCGCCGCGCGGTTGCAGGCGCTGGGGCTCCGGCCCGGCGTCCTGTTGCGCGGTTACGGGGACGACGAGCCGCTCGTGCACCAGCGATTGACGCCGGACGCGATCGTCGTGGCCGACCCGGACCGGATCGCCGGCGCGGCGAAGGCGCTGCGGCGCGGCGCTCGGGCCTTCGTGCTCGACGACGCCTTCCAGTACCGGCGCGCCGCGCGCGACCTGGACCTCGTGCTCGTCTCGGCCGAGCGGGGGCACCTCGTTCGGCAACTGCCGGCGGGCCCGCTGCGCGAGGGGCGAAGCTCCCTCGCGCGTGCCGACATGCTCCTCGTCACGCGGAAGTCCGCCTCCCTCACCCTTGCGGAGGAGACGGCGCGGCGCTGGACCGAGTCCGCGCCCGACCTTCCCACCGTGGTGCTCACGCTCGCGCCGTCCGCGCTGGTCCCGGCGGCCGCGGGCGCGGCCGCGTCCCCACGACCCCTCTCGGCGCTCGAGGGGAAACGCGTGGTGGCGATCTCCGCGATCGCCGACCACGTGGCGTTCGAGTCGCAGCTCTCCCGATATGGCGCGGCGGTGGAGTCTCAGGCGTTCCCCGACCACCACGCATTCAGCGAGGAGGAGGTGCAGACCGTGGCCCGCCGTGCGGAGGGAGCGGACCTCGTCGTCTGCACGCTCAAGGACGCCGTCAAGCTCGAGGGGCGTTGGCCTGCCCAAGCCCCGGCGTTGTGGTATCTTTCACAAGCGGTGGGCATCGAGCGTGGCGCGTCCGTGCTGGACGCGCGGTTGCGGGCGCTCCTTCCGACCGCCCCGACCTGACACACGAACCCGATCCGCCGGTCCCCGGGACCGGCTCTCCGCCTCCAGACCACATGGCCGACCTGCGCCTTCCGACCAATACGATCGTCCGCCCCGACAAGGACCGTTTCCTCGACGAGGACAACCCGTTCGAGTCCATGATGTCCCGGTTCGACCGCGCCGCGGAGCTCCTCGACCTGGAGCCCGGCATCTACAAGGTGCTGCGCAGCGCGGAGAAGGAGATCAGCGTCTCGATCCCCGTGATGATGGACAACGGGGAGGTCGAGGTGTTCACCGGGATCCGGGTGCTGCACAACACGTCGCGCGGACCCGCCAAGGGCGGCATCCGGTTCGACATGAACGTGAACCTCGACGAGGTCCGGGCGCTCGCGGCCTGGATGACGTGGAAGTGCGCCGTGGTGAACATCCCCTTCGGCGGTGCGAAGGGCGGCGTGATCTGCGACCCACTCAAGATGTCCGTCGGCGAGCTCGAGCGGGTGACGAGGCGCTACACCGCCGGCATCATCGCCACGCTCGGGCCCGACTCGGACGTGCCGGCGCCGGACGTGAACACCAACGAGCGCGTGATGGCATGGCTCATGGACACCTACTCCATGCACGTCGGGCACACGGTGAACGCCGTGACCACCGGGAAGCCGGTGGAGATGGGCGGGTCGCTCGGGCGCCGCGAGGCGACGGGGCGGGGGGTGATGATCACGACCGTCGAGTCGCTCAACCACCTCAAGATGGAGGTGAAGGGCGCGACGGTGGCCGTGCAGGGCTTCGGGAACGTGGGGTCGGTCGGCGCGCAGCTGCTCGCGCGCGAGGGATGCAAGGTGATCGCGATCAGCGACCGCACGGGCGGGTGGCACAACCCCCGCGGGATCGACGTGGACGACGCGATCGCCTACGTGAAGAAGCACCGGTCGCTCGACGGGTACGGCAAGGGCGACGCGATCACCAATGAGCAACTGCTCGAGCTCGAGGTGGACGTGCTGGTGCCGGCCGCGCTCGAGAACGTGATCACCACGAAGAACGCCCGGAACATCAAGGCGAAGATCATCTGCGAGGGCGCCAACGGCCCCACCACCGCGAACGCGGACGCGATCCTCGACGAGAAGGGCATCTTCATCCCCCCCGACATCCTGGCGAACGCCGGCGGCGTGACGGTCTCCTACTTCGAGTGGGTGCAGAACCGCGGGGGCTACTACTGGACGGAGCAGCTCGTGAACGAGCGGCTGCGCGACATCATGGTGAACAGCTTCCGCGACGTGCTGAAGCTCTCGCAGCAGCACAAGGTGAACATGCGGACGGCGGCGTACATGGTGGCGATCAGCCGCGTGTCCACGGTGCACCGCCTGCGCGGGATCTATGCCTGAGTGGCACGCCGCCCGTCGGCGGCGCGCCGGGCGATGAAGGTCTGGGTGGCCGTCGTCGGGAAGCCGCGGGATGCGGCGCTCGGGGCGGCCATCCGCGAGTA
>CAZHAG010000038.1:0-20591 GCA_964529705.1 uncultured Gemmatimonas sp.
TCGCCCCAGCGGCGGCAGCACAGGCGGGAGGCGACGGGTTCAGCTTCAAGGAACCGCGCGTCGCCCTGACGCTCTTCGGCGGCCTCGCCGCGCCGAGCGCCTCGAGCGACCTCTTCCGCTTCAGCATGGACGAGCTGACGCTCGGCAAGTCGGACTTCCTCTCCGGACACTACGGCGGGGACCTCGCGATCCGCGTGAGCGACCGGTTCGACCTCGTGCTCGGCGCGTCGTCCAGCGCGAGCCGCACGCGCTCCGAGTTCCGGGAGTGGGTCGACAACAACGACCTCCCCATCGAGCAGACGACGAGCTTCCGGCGCGTGCCGCCGACCGCGTCGGTGCGCTACTACCCGATGGCCCGTGGACAGCGCGTCGGGAGCATCGCATGGATCCCCGCGCGCTTCACGCCCTTCGTCAGCGCCGGCACCGGCGTGATGGCGTATCGCTTCGAGCAGGTGGGCGACTTCATCGACTACGGGACGCTCGACATCTTCTTCGACCGCTACGAGACGTCCGGCACGGCGGGACTGGTGCAGGGGAGCGTGGGCGCGGGGTGGAGCCTCACGCCGCATATCCAGCTCACCGGCGAACTCAAGTACCTCTCCGCCCGCGGGCGGCTCTCACGCGACTTCCAGGGCTTCAAGCCCCTTGATCTCTCCGGCGCCTCGTCGACGGTGGGATTCACCCTGCGCTTCTGACCGGAGATGAAGATGAACACCTCACGACTTCTCCCCACCCTACTGTCCCTCGGCGCACTCACCGCAGGCCTGGGCGGAACGCCCGCTGCAGCGCAGACCGCACCGAGCACGGGCGCGGCGCTGGCCTGGGTCGGCTGCTGGGAGCCCATGGATGCGATGCCGGGATCCCTCCGGACCTGCGTCGTGCCGACGCCGGACCTGAAGACCCTGCGCCTCCTCGAGGTCGACGGGGACCGCGCCACCGAGGTCGCCACCGTCGTGCTCGATGGTGAGCAGCACCCCGTGGCGCGCGAAGGTTGCACCGGTTGGGAGCGCGCCCGCCTCGCCGCCGATGGCGGCCGCATCTTCCTCGACGCCGAGGTCGCCTGCGGTGACCTGCCCACGCAGAAGCGCGCGGGGGCCTTCGTCATCACGCCGCGCGGCGATTGGCTGCAGGTGCAGGGCAGCGGGTTCGACGAGGTGAACCACTCGCGGGTGCGCGCCTTCCGTGAGTCGTACGACCTCGTCTCGCTGCCGCTCGATGTGCGCCAGGCGCTGGGGCCGGTGCTCGGGATGGCCGAGGCCAGGCGGGCCGAGCTGGCCGGCCGCAAACTCTCCGCGGAGGGCGTGCTCGAGATGGCTCGCCTCGGTGTGGCGACCCCGATCGTCGACGTGATCGTCGCGGCCGGCTTCCCGAAGGCGTTCATGCTGGATCCCGAGGGGTCAGGCGACGTGATGGCGGCGCCTCCGCCCGAGGTCGACTCGCTCAAGGCGACGCGGCTGCGCATGGTGCCCGCATACTATGGATTCGGGTACCCCGGGCTGATGATGTACGATTCGGCCTTCCGCGACTGCGCCCTCACGGCGTGGGGGATGTTCGATTACTCGTACTGCATGCGGACCAGCCAGTGGTCGCTCTATGGGTACGCGTACAACTACGGCGCGTACGGACGCTACCCGTTCGGATATCCCGGCTGGATCCCCGGCTACGGTGGCGGAGGCGGCACCATCGTCGTGGTCCGTCCGTCGGATCCCGGCCCGCGCGACGGAGGTGGCCGCGTCGTGAAGGGGCAGGGCTACACGCCCGGCGGCACGGTCGGCTCGAGTGGCGGCGGGGTGGCGCAGCCGCGGACCCGCGCGACGCCCTCGGAAGCGGCCCAGGCGGGGTCCTCGGCGGGTTCAAGCGGTGGCTCATCCAGCGCGGGCGCTTCCTCCTCATCGTCGGGGTCGAGCAGCTCGTCCGGCCGCACGGCGAAGCCGCGGGATCCCTAGGCTCTGACCGCCCGAGCACGGGGGCATGGGTGTTAGAATTCTCCGCGCACCCACGCCCCCGTAGCTCAGTTGGATAGAGCGACGGTTTCCTAAACCGCAGGTCGGCGGTTCGAGTCCGCCCGGGGGCATCCGACTGCAACCTCGCGACGCAGCAGACTAGCTTTCGGTCTGTTGCGCCCGCGTCGCCGTGCGCACCCGAGCATCCCGAATCCACCCGAACGAGTACTGTGCATGACGAAGACCGGAGCTGCCGCGCGCCCCACGCCCACCGAGGAAGGGGAGACCATCGCCGAGTGGGTCATCACCCACCAGCGGGCCCTCATCATCGGTGCCATCGTGGTCGCCGTGGGCGCCGGCGGTGGCTGGCTCTGGCAGCGATCGGCGCAGATCAAGGAATCCCGAGCGGCCGAGGCGTACCAGACGGCCGAGTCGAGCTTCATGTCGGGCAATCTTCCGCTCGCCCAGACCGAGCTCGAGAAGATCACGACTCGTTGGTCCGGCACCGCGGCCGGGGGCCAGGCGGCATCGCTGCTGGCCCAGATCCACTTCGACCAGGGGCGCTTCGCCGAGGGGATCGCGGTCCTGGAGTCCGCGGTGTCGTCGGCACCGAAGGAACTCCGGGCGGGGATGCTGGCCCTGCTGGCGGGTGGCCATGAGGGTGCCGGGAAACCGGCCGAGGCGGCGGCGGCGTTCGCCCGGGCCGCGGATGTCGCGCAGTTCAAGCTGGACCGTCAGCAGTACCGGATGGAGCGGGCCCGGACGCTCCGGGCCGCTGGCGACATGGCCGGCGCGACGGCGATCTACACGGAGATCAGCCAGATCGAGGACTCTCCCTTCGCGGGCGAGGCGAAGGTCCGGCTGGGCGAGATCCTGGCGTCGAAGTAGGGCACACCTCAAGTGATGCTTTAAGTGAGCGGCCCGGGCGATCACCCGGGCCGTTTCTCTTGTCCGGAAGCAGGGGCTCTACTGTCGCCAGACTGGCGCCGAACCTGGACGGCTTGTCGACATGTCCTTGCTTTCGCTGAACTACGCATAATATGTATTATGTCACGTAACTTTCGGGGCAAGTGTGGGAAACGCGATCCAAATGCTGTGCGTATGCAGGAGCAGCCTCCATGAACCAGTCGTTCCACCGCCTCCGGCTCCTGCCGATCCTCGCAGGAGTCCTCATCGGAGCCTCGCCGGCCCCCTGCTCGGCGCAGTCCGCGACCGCGCAGCGGCTGGTCGGTACGGTCAGGTCGGACTCCGCCGACCGGCCGATAGCTGGCGCCACCATAGCGCTCACGGGCCTCGGGCTGCGCGCCCAGTCCGACAGCGCCGGCTACTTCGCCTTCCCGTCGCGGATCTCGGCCGGTGTAGTCCAGGTACGGGTGGTCGCCCTGGGCTTTGAGCCGATCGAGACGACGCTCGACCTGGGCCAGGCCGATTCGCTCGCGGTGGACTTCGTCCTCTCCCGGGTCGTCCAGGGCCTGGCCGCCGTGCGCATCTCGGACCGCCGCCCCGACCGGACCCTGCCCGACTTCGAGCGGCGCAGGGCGTCGGAGCCCGGCCGCTTCTTCGAGGAACCATCGATCCGCCAGCACGCGCGGGCGGGACGGCTGAGCGGGTTGATCGCCGCCGTCTCGGGTCTGCGGCTCGTCACGCCGCCCCGAGGCACCGTCGGCACCGAGCAGTACGTCGTCGGCGGTCGGGGGTCCGAGTACCGGCGCAGCGGGCTGAGTGCCTGCTATTCCGCGGTCGTGCTCGACGGCGTCTGGGTCTACTCGGGGCTTCCTGGGCAGCCGCTCTTCAATATCAACGGCATCCCGGCGGAGTCGGTCCGGGCCGTGGAGATCTATCGGAGCACCGCCGAGATCCCGGCCGAGTTCAACAAGACCGGCAACTTCTGTGGACTGGTCGTGATCTGGCTGAAGTAGCTGTCCGCCCATCGCCGGACGAGCTTTCCGTCAGAGCTCCCTCAGCGCCCCGTCGAAGACGATCCGACCCTCACCCGAGAGCGAGGGGACCGTCACGCCTGCCCCGCGCTCGGTCAGCGTGACCTCGAGCAGCCGTCCCGAGCGAGTCCGGATCTTGGTCCGGTCTCCCGACTCGCCCCAGGCCCTGAGCATCACCGCGCAGGCCACGGCCCCGGTGCCACAGGCGAGCGTCTCACCCTCGACCCCGCGCTCGTACGTGCGCATGCGCCACTCGCCGTCGGTTCCGGGCGCGATCCAGTTGACGTTGGCGCCGGCCCGCAGGCTCTCATGGAAGCGAAGCTCCGGGCCCCGTCCCTCCACGTCGACCTGGGCCGTATCTTCAGTCCGAACAACGAGATGTGGCACGCCGGTGTCGACGAATCCGAGGCGGATCTCCCCGGTCGCCCTCCCGATGCCGGCATCGGGTCGCAGTCCTGAGGGCGGCTGGAGATCGATCTCGGGCCGCCCGTCGCGCAGCCGCCCGGCGATGACGCCGGCCTCGGTCTCGAAGGTCAGGCCCGTCGGGTCGGCGATCCCCAGCTCGGTGGCCAGCCTCGTCGCGCAGAGCGAGGCGTTCCCGCAGAGCTCTCCGAGACTGCCATCGCGGTTGAAGTACGCCAGCTTAAAGTCTTGCGCTGCAGATGTTTGGATGACCGCGACCCCGTCGGCTCCGACCCCGGTGTGAGGGGTGCAGACGGCCCGCACGAACTCCGGGTCCCGGGCGCGCCGCTCCATCGACTCGTCGCCGCGGCCGTCAAAGAAGACGAAGTCGTTCCCCGACCCCGACATCTTCCAGAGCTTCATACCCGCCCCGTGAGCGCCCACCAGCGGAGCCGCCAGACCATGAAGATGGCTTCGCGGACGATGTGGCCGCTCATCTTGCTCTCCCCTTCCGTCCGGTCGGCGAAGACGATCGGGATCTCGACCGGCCTGAACCCCCGCCGCATCGCGCGGAACGACATCTCGATCTGGAACGCGTACCCGTTGGACCGCACGTGGTCCAGGTTGATGGCCTCCAGCACCCGGCGGTGAAAGCACTTGAAGCCTCCCGTCGCGTCCCAGAGCTTCATCCCCGTCACGATCCGGGCGTAGATGTTGGCGCCATAGCTCAGGATCAGCCGGCTCATGGGCCAGTTCACCACCGTCACCTTCCCGTCCAAGTAGCGCGAGCCCAGCACGAAGTCGGCGGACTCCGCTGCCCTGAGGAAGGCTGGGAGGTGGTCCGGGTCATGGCTGAAATCCGCATCCATCTCGAAGATCAACTCGTAGTCCCGCTCCAGCGCCCAGCGGAAGCCATCCCGGTACGCAGTGCCGAGCCCCATCTTCTTCGGCCGCCGGAGGAGGTGCACCCGCGGATTCGTGGTGGCGATCCCCTGGATCAGGTCCCCAGTGCCGTCGGGCGAGTTGTCATCCACGAAGAGGCACTCGAGCCGCGGGTCCTGCGCGAGCACGCGCTCGATCAGCGTCGGGATGTTCGCCCGCTCGTTGTAGGTGGGCGTGATGACGAGCGCCCGTTCAGGCATCCGCGCGTCCCCGCCCCGCGAACGCACCGCCGGCCATGAGCAGCACTGAGAGCGCGAGCGCCGCCAAGGTCACCGTCCGGCCCGTGTGGTATGGGGGCGAGTCGAAGCGGAGCTCCACCTCCCGGGCGCCCGGCGGGAGCGCCACTCCGATGAGGGCGAGGTTCGCCCGCTCGGCCTTCGCGGGCTGCCCGTCCACGGTGGCCTCCCAGCCCGGGTAGTAGCTCTCCGATACCATCAGCGCGGAGCCAGCGGGCGCCGGCGCGCTGAGCGTGATGGTCGCGCGGCCGGGCGCGTAGTCGCTCACGGTCGTCGTGATCGAGAGCGGCTCGGGGATGGAGACGAGGGGCATCGCCGGGGTCGTGGATGCGGTGTCGATCAGCGCGACGCTCGCGTACGGGAAGTTCGGCGCGCGCACCGCCTCGGCCACCGCGGCGTCGGGGTACTTCGCGATGATCGGCACCACCCACGCGTACGGGTGCGGCGTCGGGAGCTCGAAGAGCGAGACCATCGTACCGGCGGCGTTCCGCACGGGACCCACCACGCGTCGCGCGTCACCGAACGGGAGTGAATCAACGTTGGTGTAGAAGTACTTCACGTTCGCGAGGCCCCAGAACGCGGGATTGAAGAGCTGGTCGTACCGTGAGGCCTTTCCGCTCAAGGCCTGCCAGTATCGGATCTCGTTGCCGTGGTAGCCGAGCACCGAGCGGACGCCGTGCGACATGAGGCCGTCGCCGTCCAGGAAGGGGTCGTGGTAGGCGGCGCCCTCGGCGAAGGCGGCCGCGATCACCCTCACGGGCTGCGACTCGGCGCGCACATGTTCGATCGCTGCGTCGGTCGCGTAGATCTCCGCGGCCGGTGCCGAGAAGTTGAAGTACTTCCGCTCGATGCTCCAGAGGTCGGCGACCACCACGCCGGCCAACAGCCACCCCGCCAGCACGGGCGAGATGCGACGGCGATCCAGCGCGAACACCACCGCGATCGCGGCGCCCAGGAAGAGGAGCGAGCGCCAGGCGCCGAGCACGACGTTCGGTGCGTTGGCCTCGATGTTCCCGGCGAGCTGGGGCACCACCGAGAGGTTCACCGCCAGCGCCTCGAACAACCCCACGGTCGCCAGCAGCGCGACGGCGCCGCCGACGATCAACCAACCGACGAGGAAGCGCCGCGTGACCTGGGAGGCGAGCACGCGCTCGGCACCCATCGCGGCGAAGACGGCGACGGCGAAACTGGTGACGAAGTAGATCGTGCTCGGCGCACGGAAGAACTTCGAGCCCGGCACGATCGCGTAGACCAGGTGATAGAACGGCGTGTTGCCGCCGAGGGCCCAAAGGAGGGAGACGGCGAACACGCCCGTCCAGAAGAAGACGAGGCGGCGGCGCGAAGGGAGCGCCACGGCGCCGATCCCCGCCGTGGCCAGGAGCAGCACGCCGGCGCCAAGATACTCCGAGTGGAGGTGGATGCCGTTCCGCCCCCAGTACTGGTCGAGGATCCCGCTGAACTGCGGCAGGTAGGTGTTGATCAACTCCTCGATCGGCATCGAGAAGCTCGTGGCGTACTCATAGTCACGCCCGCCCACGCGCGGCGACCAGTCGACGTACTCCTGCACCGGGATGTACTGGATGGCGCCGATCGCGCCGCCGAGCACGACGGCGCCGAGGGCGAGTCCGAGCCGCGTGAAGGCCTGCCGGCGCGTGAGCGCGGTGTCCCCCGCCCCGCCGAACGCGAGCATGAGCGCCCAGGCGCCGCACGCGAGGAGGAGGTACTGGAGCAGCTGCGGATGCGGCGAGAGCACGCCGAGTCCGACGACGATCGCGAGGAGACCCCAGGCCCACTGCCTGGCATCCCGGATGCCCCAGGTGAGCACGAGCAGCGTCACGGGGAGGAGGGCCGAGACGAAGAGCTTGCCGTCGTGCCCGGGCGAGACGAGCGACGCGACCTGTCCGCTCATCATGTACGCGAGTCCGCCGATGAGGGCGGCGTGGAAGCCGATCCCGATCGCCCGCAGGAACGCATATGCCGCGACGCCCGCGAGCATCAGGTGCAGGATCATCCCCCAGGTCATCGCGACGTCGGTGGGGAGGATGAGCCGCAGCAGGAAGGTCGGATAGAAGATGTCGCCATGCATCGCGGCGACGTAGGGCATCCCGCCCATGAGGTAGGGATTCCAGAGCGGGAATCCCTCCCCTGCGCGGAGCGACGCCGCGGCGAACTCACGGAACGCGTAGCCGGCGATGTACTGGTCGCTCACGGGGGCGACGAGGAACCCGCCGGTGAGCGCCGGATGCGCGAGGAGGAGTGCTGCGAACACGCAGGCGAGCGTCGCCCAGCCGAGGGCGAAGCGCGGCGCTGCGGGCTGTTCGAGCGAGGCGACGAGCGACTTCATGAGGAAGAGGGCGCGGGACGGAGCGACGGCCAGGCGAGGAAGAGGGCGCCCGGAAGGATCTCGAGGACGGTGAGCCAGAGCCGGGAGGCCACCACGAGCAGCGCCGCCTCCGGCGCGGTGGTGAGGGACGCGCCCACGAGCAGCGCGGCCATCGACAACTCCCGGACCCCGATGCCTCCCGGCGCGAAGAGCGCCACGAAGCCGAGCAGGTAGGACAGGGTGAAAACTGCGACATACGGAGCGGCATCTCCAGTCACGCTCCCGAGGAGCGCGAGAGCGAGCTCACGGAATGCGAGGCCGAAGAGCACCCACGCGACCGCGCTCCCGAGCGCGGCGACCCAGATCGCGCGCGGCGGGAGGCGCGGCGCCGCGATCGTCCGCCCGGTGATGCGCGCGAGGAGCCGGAGCGTCGCGGGGATCCACCAGGGCGCGGTGAGCACGGCGACGCCGAGCACGGCGATCGCCGCCGCGAGGAGCTCCCCGCGTGGCGCGGTGCCGACCAGCAGATCGCGTCCCGTCGCGGCCACCACGCCGAAGCCGACGACCACGTGCACGAGCGAGACGACGAGTGCCGAGCCCACCGCCGCGACGGGCGAGACGCCGACGCGCTGGGCCATCACCCCCATCGCGCCGATCTGCCAGACCTTTCCCGGGACGTACCGTCCCAGGTTCGACACGAACCAGATCCGCGCCGCGTCCGCGACCGGGATGCGCTCCCCCCAGGCCTGCACGGTGGCGCGCCAGGTGGCGATGAGCACGGCGTAGCTCACGAGCACGATCCCGCCGGAGAGCGCGACGCGGCCCCACGAGGGATGCAGGGTGGCCCGGAGGTCCCGGACCGCGCCCCACTGCTCGGCGAGCAGCGCGCCGCCGAACCAGAGCACGGCGACGACGAAGGCGCCCTGCACCACGCGGCGGAACATCGAGGGCGCGGGGGTCCGCTCAGCCACGGCGCACGACGCTGCGGTAGAGCTCGAGGTACGTCGCCGCGACCGTCCCCGGCGAGAATCGATCCAGCATGCGTGCCCGCGCGGCGGAGCCGAGGGAGGTGGTCTCGTCCGGGGCGGCGTGGCGATGCCGGATGGCGTCGGCGAGCGCCCGGATGTCCCCCGCAGGCACGAGCGTACCGCCCCACTCCGGGCTCACGACGTCGGTGAGCCCGCCGGAGCGGTACGCGATCACCGGCGTGCGGCAGAGCTGCGCCTCCACGGCGACGAGGCCGAGTCCTTCCTCGCGCGAGGGCACCACCACGGCCTGCGCGCGGTGGTACGCGTCCGCGATCAGGGCGCGGTCGAGTTGTCCGCGCCAATGCACCCGGCGCGCGACGCCGGCGGCCTCGGCGCGCGCCTGGAGCGCGGCGCGGTCCTCGCCCTCACCCACCACGTCGAGGGCGACGTCCGGTGGCGTCCAGGCGAGCGCGTCGATCAGGTCCGCGAGACCCTTCTGCGCGTTGAGCCGGCCGACGAAGAGGAAGCGACCCGGCGTGCGCGGCACGTCGACGTCGCGGAAGAGTGAGACCTGCGCCGGCATGGGCGCGACGGCGATGGTCGCATCGGGCGCCATCGCGCGCGCTTCGCCGGCGAGCCAGGAGGAGACGCTCGTGACCGCGTCGGAGCGCGACATCACCTTCCGGAAGAGCGGGTGCACCCAGGAGACGCGCCGCGCGAGGCGCACGTCCGAGCCGTGGAGCGTGGTCGCGATCGCGCACGAGGGGGACATCCTCGCCGCTCAGTGCGAGGAGGCCGCCGGGGAACCACCAGTGCGCATGCACGACGTCGGGCGCGAGGCGCGAGACAGCACGGTTCACCGCGAACCCGCCGGCCGCGAGGAATCCCGCGAGCGCGGCCTTCCCGCGCACCGACTTGAGGACCTGCTCGGCCATCGTTCCCGTGTAGGCGAGCGACTCCATCTTCCTTGGCGCGTAACGGAACCGACGCACGGGCACGCCGTCGATCGCCTCCTCGCCGGCGAGTCCCTCACCGGACGGGGCGAGGACGTGCACGTCACTGCCCGAGGCGCGCAGCGCGACGGCGAGGCGGTGCAGGAACGACCCCGCCGGGTCGCCGGGGAATCGCGGATACGAATGGGTCAGGAACAGGACCCGCACGGCCGTCAGACCGTGGGTCGGTCGCGCGTCGCCTCGTCGAGCAGCCGGCGCAGCTCCCGCTGCTCGGCGCGCGTGACGGCGATCTGCTCGCCCAGCAGGCCCGTCGCGAAGAAGATCGACCCGAGGAGCAGGCAGGTCTGCACCAGGGTCCAGACCCAGCGCAAGCCGACGCCCGATGCGGCCAGCACGCCGAGCGCCGCCACACCCGCGACGACGCCGAGCGCGAAGAGCCCCGCCCCGAGCATGCCGAAGGCGAGGAGCGGCTTCTGGCCGAAGCGCAGCTCGAACCAGACCGCGAGCATGTCGAGCACCCCGACCGGGATGCGGCTCAGGCCGAACTTCGACCGGCCGGCATGCCGCGGGTAGAGCGGCACCGGGATCTCGCTGACCGTGTACCCCTTGGCGTGCGCGAGGACGATCATGAAGCGGTGCCAGTCGGGGCGCACCGGCTGGTCCTCCATGATCGCGCGGCGGTACGCCTTCACGTTGTTCAGGTCCCGCACGGGCACGTCGAAGAGTGCGCGGGAGAGGCCGTTGTAGATGCGCGAGACGAAGGCCTTCTCGTAGACGCCCTGCTTGAACCCGGTGACCATGTCGGACTCGTCGGCGAGGATCGGCGCGACGAGGCGCGGGATGTCCTCCGGCTTGAACTGCAGGTCGGCGGGATAGAAGACGAGGATCTCGCCGCGGGCCGCGAGGTATCCGGTGCGGAGCGCGTCCGCGATCCCGCGCTGGGCGCGGTGCCGCACGGTGCGCAGGAAGGGGTGCGTTCGCACGAGTTCCGCCAGCACGCGCGGGGTCTCGTCGCGCGAGCCATCGTCCACCACGATCACCTCGTACTCGACCGTCTCGCCCTTGAAGGTCTCGGCGCAGAGCGCGAGGAAGAGCGGGAGGTTCTCGGCCTCGTCCTTCGCGGGGACGAGCACCGAGACGCGCGGCCTGGTGGCGGCGCGCGGTGCGGCGGTGGCGGGATGCGTGAGGGTGCTCATGGGGTCAGAGCCGCTTGCGCATGCGCGCGGGGAGGACGCCGAGCTGGTCGCGGTACTTCGCGACCGTGCGGCGCGCGATCTTCACGCCATCCCGCTCGAGGAGCTCCACGAGGGCCTGGTCGGTGAGCGGGTTCGTCGCGTCCTCCTCCGCCACCAGCTTCTCGATGGTGGCGCGGATCCCGCGCGCCGAGACGTCCTCGCCGTCCGTGCTCTTGATCGCGCTCGAGAAGAAGTACTTGAGGGGGAGCACGCCCCGTGGGGTCTGCGCGTACTTCTCGTTGGTGACGCGCGAGACGGTGGACTCGTGCATGCCGATCGCCTCGGCGACCTCGCGCAGCGTGAGGGGCCGCAGCGACTGCACCCCCTTCTCGAAGAACTCGCGCTGCCGGTCCACGATGAAGTGCATCACCTTGAGCATGGTCTGCCGGCGCTGCTCGATCGCCTGCACCAGCCACTGCGCGGCGCTCAGCCGGCTGGTGATGAACTCCTTGCTCTCGCTGTCGAACTTCTTCTTGTCGCGCGCGATGTCCTGGTAGGAGCGGCTCAGCTTGAGGCGCGGCAGGTTCCCGTCGTTGATGAAGACGAGGTACTCGTTCTCGACCTTGGTGACGATCAGGTCGGGGATGACGTAGTTGTCGCTCCCTTCGGCATGGGCGCGCCCCGGCTTGGGCGTGAGCTTGGCGATCGCGTCGGCCGCGCCCTGCACGTCGGCCGGGGGCACGCCGAGCTTCTTGCCGATGTCCACCCACCGGTGCGCGATCAGCTCCTGGAAGTGGTCGCGCACGAGGGTCTCGGAGAGGGTGCCCTTGAGCCCCGAGTCCGGGAGCTGGAGGAGGAGGCACTCGTGCAGGGTCCGCGCCCCGATCCCCGGCGGGTCGAGCGCCTGGATCACGCGCAGCATCCGCTCGGCGTCGGCCATGGTGAAGAGCGGCACCTCCCGCTCGTCCTCCGACTGCTCGGCGGCCTGCGTGATCACCTCGTTGATGCCGGCGAGGATCTCCTCGAGCGTGGCGGAGAGGTAGCCGTCCTCGTTGATGTTGCCGATGAACTCGTCGGCGAGGAGCTGGTCGCGCTCGGAGAGGTCGAGCAGCCGGATCTGGTCGCGGAGGTGGTCATCGAGCCCGCGACTCGCGACCGTGGCCGGCTCGTAGTGCTCGCGGTCGTCGCGCTCCTCGCGCATCCCGCCCACCTCGAACCCGTTGAGGAGGATCTCCTCCCACTTGGACTCGTCGTCGCTGTCGGCCGCCGGCTCGGGCTCGCCGACCTCGGCGTCCTGCGCCGCCTCCGCCTCCGCCGCCGTCTCCTCCCCCGCCTCCGCCTCGTCCTCCTCGTCCTCGACGAGCTCGAGGAAGGGGTTCACGAGCAGCTCCTGCTTGAGGTGCTGCTGGAGGTCCAGGAGGGGCATGTAGAGCATGTCCATCGCCTGGTACAGGCGTGGATTGACCTTGAGCTCCTGGCCGAGCCGCGCGGATTGCTGCAGGCCGGTCTTCACGCGCCCGCACCCTCATGCTCCGGATGCTCCTTCCGGAAGCGTTCGCGGAGCCGGGCCGTGAGCGTGGGCCCGAAGTAGCTGTGCGAGACCTGGTCGTCGAAGATCAGCTCGCGCACCGTGCCGGAGACCTGCACGGCCCCGTCGAACATGATGTAGGCGCGGTCCACGATGTCGAGCGTCTGCTCGACGTTGTGGTCGGAGATGAGCACGCCGATACCGCGGTCCTTGAGCGAGGCCACGATCCCCTGGATGTCGTGCACGGCGATCGGGTCCACGCCGGCGAAGGGCTCGTCGAGCATCATGAACCGCGGTTGCGTGACCAGCGCGCGCGTGATCTCGAGGCGGCGGCGCTCGCCGCCCGAGAGCGCGAAGGCCTTGCTCTTGCGCAGGTGCTTGATGCTCAGCTCATCCAGGAGGAGCTCGAGACGGGCCTCGCGCTCCTTCCGCGCCAGGGGCATCGTCTCGAGGATGGCGAGGATGTTCTCCTCGACCGTCAGCTTGCGGAAGATCGAGGCTTCCTGCGGCAGGTAGCCGATGCCGCGGCGCGCGCGCTTGTACATCGGCATGCGCGTGATGTCCTCGCCGTCGAGCCGGATCACGCCGGCCGCCGGCGGGATGAGCCCCGCGATCATGTAGAAGGTGGTCGTCTTCCCCGCCCCGTTCGGGCCGAGGAGCCCGACGATCTCCCCCTGGCGCAACTGGAGCGCGACCTTGTTGACCACGTTCCGCTTGCGGTACGTCTTCACGAGCCCGTCGGCCGAGAGGACGCTGCTCCCTCCCACGCGGACCTGGGCCATGGCCGGCGTGCGCCGCGCCGCGCGGTGCTCTCCGGTCTCGCGGAGCAGCGTCGCCAGCTGAGCGCCGGACGTCGCGAGGGCGCTCGCGAGTGGTGCCGCCAACCGGACCCGTGCGTCGCCGTCGAGCGAGGCCGGGAGAGGGGCCAACGCCCCGCTGGCGGCCAGCCGCGGCAGCACGACGCGCGTGAGGTGGTCGCGGGCCTCGTCCAGGGAGAGGCGGCCCGCCTCGCCCTCCACGTCGCGTCCGTCGGCCCGCAGCGCCTGCAGGTGGTCCTCGCGGTACGCCACCGCCACGTCGTGGACGGAGGCGCTGCCCTCGGCGTCGGCGCGTTGGCAGATCGCCAACAGGCAGAGCGCGGCGGACCGGTCGCCCCCGGTCGTCCTGGCGAGCAGCTCGCGCACCGCGTCGGGGAGCTGGGCGGGCGACGTCATGGCTTGCGCGGGGGGCTGGCCGGTGGCGTGCCCGGCGGCGGCGCGGCGGTGTCGGCCGGCACGGGCTCGAGGAAGATGCCGGAGGCACGGTCGCGGACCTGCACGTCGCGCACCTCGCCATCGCGGAAGAGGACGGTGATCACGCGGCCCCGGTTGTAGCTGAGGTTGGGCGCACCGCGCACGCCGCTCGATGGGGCGAGCTGGTAGAACGCGCGCGCGCTCCCCGTGGCGACCACCTCGCGCATGCGCGCGGTCGTGGTCGTGTCCCCGGTGGCGGCCGTGTCGAACTGCGCGACGATGGTGTCCCCCGCGATCCAGTCGCGCTCGTCGGAGGAGATCCTCGCCGTGTCGACCACCGAGGTGGCGCGCGCGGTACCCACGGCCCGCACCTCCCGCAGGCGCTGGCCCGGCATCAGGATGTCAAGCGAGTCCGCCTCGAGCCGCTGGTCCGGTGCGTCCGCCATGGCGCGGCCGCCCCAGGCGAAGACCCGCTCCATCTGCTGGTCCTGCAACCGAAGGTCGATGGTGTCACCAGTGAGAATGAGCGAGTCGCTCGTGACCTTCGCGCGGCCATCCGCACGCACGCGCCGAAGCTTCCGGTCCTTCGACCAGAGGTCGACGACCGTGCCGACGAGCGTGAAGGGACGCTCCCCACGACCGACGATCTCGGGACCCCGGAGCAACCGGGCGAACTCGGTCCCCTGGTCGAGGGTCGCCGAGTCTGCGGTGGCTCGGAGGTCGGGGCGCTCGATCACGACGTTCCCCACCGCCCAGACCAGCGAATCGTTCTCCGAGATGACGACGTCGGCGGTCAGGTCCACGGAGTCGGCGCGCGAGGACTCCCTGTCGGCCGCCGCGGCGCGCCGGCCGGGCGGCGCCGCCACCGTGTCCCCCTGGATCGCGGTGGGGCTCATCCGGACGAATGGGCGCCCGGGCGCGCGCCAGGACGGGACCGCGCGAACGCCCGGCTTCGCGCGGAAGTACTCGATCTGCGGCCCGGTGAAGCGCGTGCCGCTGGAACTGCGCCCCCGCACGTTCCCGGTCGCCAGCAACCGATCCTCGTTGGTGTAGTAGACCATCCGGTCCGACTGCATCGTCATCCGCGGCTCGCTGTAGCGCACCCGCGAGATCAGGATGAGCTCGCCCCGCTCCGTATAGTGCTCGGCGCTGTCGGCGAGCAGCCGGTTCCCCTGTCCCTCGCAGGTGGCGTCCACCCCCCCGCCGACGAAGGCGTTCCTTCCGCCGGTCGGTGTGGTGTAGAAGTTCGTGAAGGTGGTGTCCGGGCCGCGCTGCACGCCGGTGAAGACGACGATGCAGGGCCGATCCGCCTGCGCGTGCGCGGTGCCCGCCGCGGCTGCCATCAGCGCGGCGAAGAGGAGCACGGGGCGCAGCGCGGCGGGCCTCACTGCTTGGGCACCTGCACCGCGCCGCCGCGTGCGCTCCGCACCTTGAGTACCTGCACGGCGTTCAGGCTCGGATCGGTCCGGAAGCCGACCCCGCTCAACTCCTTCTCGCCCGGCTCGGTGAGCACGAAGGCCGAGTCGGACATCACCTGGTTGCGGCTCTGTTCGTAGCGGACCATCGGGCTCTTCAGCACGCGGCCGTCCACCGAGGTGATCACGACGTCCCCCCACGCCTCGAGCACGTTGGTGCGCGTGTCGAGGTTGCCCCGTCGCGCCGTGAGGGTCGCCTCCTTCGCACCCGTGGCCCCGTAGAAGTCCCCGTGCACGATGCGGAGTGAGGCGCGCGTGTTCTGCTCGAGGAAGAGCGCCGTGTCCGCGAAGACCTCGGCCCGCAGCAGCCCGCCGTCCGTGACGAGCGTGCGGAAGCCGAAGGCCACCTGGTCCGCCGAGTCGAGGATGGGGTCGGTGGACGGCGCCGTCTCGGCCGTGGAACCGACGTCGGAGCACGCCCCGGCAACGCCGAGGACGGCCGCGAGGAGGAGGATCGCCGTAGCGCGCCGCATCAGACGGCTCCCGCGCGCATGAGGTCGTGCAGGTGCACCACCCCCACCACCCGGTCGTCGGCGTCCAGCACCGGCAGCGCGATCACGCCGTGCGTCTCCATGAGGTGCACGGCCGCGGTGCCGAGTTCGTCCGCACCCACGCGCTTGGGGTCGCGGGTCATCACGCGCTCGACGGGGATCGGGAAGACATCCTGTTCCTGCTCCATGAGCCGTGAGAGGTCCCCGGTGGTGACGACACCTGCGAGCTTCCCGTCCCGATCCGCGATCATGCAGATGCCGCGGCGCTCCGCGAGCTGCACCACCGCCTGCCGCATCGTCGCCTCAGGCGGGAGGATCGGCAGCGACTCCGCGACCATCACGTCGCGGACGCGGAGGAGGAGCTTCTTCCCCAGCGCCCCTCCCGGGTGGAAGCGGGCGAAGTCCTCCCGTCGGAACCCCTTCTCCTCGAGCAGGGCCACCGCCAGTGCATCGCCGAGGGCCAGCGCGAGCGTGGTGCTGGTCGTGGGGGCGAGGTCGTGCGGACACGCCTCCTCCCGCACCCAGCCGTCGAGCGCGACGGTGCTGAGCTTCGCCAGCGTGGAGGTCCGGTCCCCCGTGATGGCGATGCATGGTACTCCCAGCCGCGTGAGCTGTTCCAGCAGGGGGAGGAGTTCGACCGTCTCCCCGCTCTTGGAGAGCAGGAGCGCCACGTCCGTGCTTCCCACGATGCCCAGGTCGCCGTGCACGCTCTCCGTGGGATGCAGGAACATCGCGGGGGTGCCGGTGCTGGTCATCGTCGCGGCGATCTTGCGTGCGATGAGCCCCGATTTCCCGATGCCCGCGACGATCACGCGTCCGGTGGACTGCCGGATGAGCTCCACCGCGCGCGCGAACTCACCGTCGAGGCGTTCGACGGCGCCCGCCAGCGCCTCCTGCTCGAGGCGCAGGACGCGCTTCCCGCGCTCCACGATCCGCTCCGTGCCGGACGCCTCGCTCACGGCTCCTCCGAACGGCTCTGGACGTACGCCTCGACCTGCGCGTCCCATTCGCCACGCGCACGCAGCAGCGCCTCGCAGAACTCTCGCACGGCGCCCGCACCTCCGGCGCGCGTGAGCTGCACCGCGGCGGCCTTGCGAGCCTCCGGTGAGGCGTTCCCCACCGCGACGGGGAGCCCGACGAGGCGCATCACGCCGAGGTCCGGGAGGTCGTCCCCCACGAAGGCGACCGCGTCCCAGCCGATGCGGCGGCGCTCCAGCAGCTTGCGCAGCGCCGGCACCTTCCGGGCGTGCCGGTCCTGGATCACGTCGTCGATCCCGAGCTCCTTGGCCCGCAGCTCGACGCTCACGGACTCGCGCCCCGTGATGATCGCCGTCCGGATCCCGGCCTGGCGCAGCATCACGACGCCGAGCCCGTCCTGGATGTCGTAGCGCTTGAGCTCGAGCCGCTCCCCGCCCACGTCGCCGAGCACGATGCCCCCGTCGGTGAGCACCCCGTCCACGTCGAAGCAGACGAGCTGGATGCGCGACGCCACGCTCATCTCGATGAAGGCCCCCGGCGCGCTCGCGGTCATCGGCGCGCCAGCTCCCAGGCCGCGACGCACCGCTCCACCACGCGGTCGAGCCCGTCGAGCGGGATCATGTTCGGACCGTCACTCGGCGAGCGCTCAGGGTCCGGGTGCGTCTCCAGGAAGAGCCCATCCGCGCCGGCGGCGCAGGCCGCCATGGCGAGCGGGGGCACGAACTCCCGGGCGCCGCCGGAGGCGCCCCCCGCCCCCATCCCCGGTCGCTGCACCGAGTGCGTCGCGTCGAAGATCACGGGCGCGTCGCAGGCCTCGCGCATCCGCATGAAGCTCCGCATGTCCACCACGAGGTCGCCATAGCCGAAGAAGGTGCCGCGCTCCGTGACCGCCACGTCGCAGGGGCCGGCGGACTTCCCGTGGGAAGCCGCGTACGCCCCTCGAACCTTCGCCACCGCGCCCGTGAGGCCCTCGGGGTGCATCCATTGGCCCTTCTTCACGTTCACCGGCTTCCCCGTGGCCCCCGCCGCCTCGAGCAGGTCGGTCTGCCGGCAGAGGAAGGCGGGGATCTGGAGCACGTCCGCCACGGCCGCGGCCGGGGCGCACTGCTCGGGCAGGTGTACGTCGGTGAGGATCGGGAGCCCCGTGCGCGTCCGGACCCTCGCGAGTGCCTCGAGCCCGGCGTCGAGACCCGGCCCACGCGCCGCGCCGGCGTTCGATCGGTTCGCCTTGTCGAAGCTGGCCTTGAAGATGATCCCCCCCGGCACGCGCTCGGCGAGCCGTGCGAGGTGGTCCCCCACGCGGAACATCAACTCGTCCCCCTCCACGACGCAGGGCCCGGCGATCAGGAACAGACGGTCGCGCGGGAAGGTGGCCGGCATCAGGTCGCCTCGGCCATCTGCGCCCGGGCGCGCGCCGCGCCACCTGAGCTGCGGGCGCGCTGGGCCGCGGCGGCCACGAAGGCGGAGAAGAGCGGGTGGGGGCGCGTGGGCCGCGACTTGAGCTCGGGATGGAACTGGCAGGCCACGAAGTACGGATGCTCCGCGAGCTCGATCATCTCCACGAGCGATCCGTCCGGCGAGAGGCCCGAGAGGCGCATTCCCGCCTGCTGGAACTGCTCGCGGTACTGGTTCGAGACCTCGTAGCGGTGGCGGTGGCGTTCCGAGATCTCCGGCTGCCCGTAGATCTCCGCCGCCTTGGAGCCGGGCTTGAGCCGGCAGGCGTAGGCGCCGAGTCGCATGGTGCCCCCCATCTCCTTCACGCTCTGCTGCGACTCGAGCAGCGAGATCACGGGGTTGGCGCACTCCGGGGCGAACTCGCTGGAGTTGGAGTCGTCGATCCCGACGACGTGCCGGGCGAACTCGATGATCGCCACCTGCATCCCGAGGCAGATCCCGAAGAAGGGCGTGCCGCTCTCCCGCGTCGCGCGGATGGCCTCCACCATGCCTTCCACGCCGCGCACGCCGAAGCCGCCCGGCACGAGCACGCCGTCGAACTGCTGCACGAGCTCGCGCGCCTTCGCCGCGTCGGTGAAGAGGTCACTGGAGGTCCAGGCGATCTCCACACCGACGTCATTCGCGATCCCGCCGTGGATGAGCGCCTCCTGCACGCTCTTGTACGAGTCGGCGTAGTCGGTGTACTTGCCGACCACCGCGATGCGCACCCGGCGCTGCGGGGCGACCACGCGTTCCACCAGGGCCTTCCAGGCCGTGAGGTCCGGGGCCTTCGTCTCGAGGGCCAGCTTCCGGCAGACCAGTTCGTCGAGGCCCTGCTCGTGCAGGGTGAGGGGGATCTGGTAGATGGTCGAGACGTCGCGGCTCTCGATCACCGCGCCGAACTCGACGTTGCAGAAGAGCGCGATCTTGCGCTTGACGTCCTCCGCGAGCGGCCGCTCGGTCCGGCAGATGAGCACGTCGGGCTGGATGCCGATCTGCATCAGGTCGCGCACGGAGTGCTGCGTCGGCTTGGTCTTCACCTCACCTGCGGCCGCGATGTACGGGACCAGCGTGAGGTGGATGAAGAGCGTCCGCTCGCGCCCGACATCCTGCCGGAACTGGCGGATCGCCTCGAGGAACGGGAGGGACTCGATGTCACCCACCGTGCCGCCGATCTCGACGATCACCACGTCGTTCTCGGGCGCCACGCGGCGCACCGCGCTCTTGATCTCGTCGGTGATGTGCGGGATCACCTGCACCGTGGAGCCGAGGTACTCGCCCCGGCGCTCCTTCGTGATCACGTTCGAGTAGATGCGCCCCGTCGTGATGTTGTTGGCCTGCGTGAGCGGCCGGTCGATGAAGCGCTCATAATGGCCCAGGTCGAGGTCGGTCTCGGCGCCGTCGTCGGTGACGTACACCTCGCCGTGCTGGAAGGGCGACATCGTGCCCGGATCCACGTTCAGGTACGGGTCGAGCTTCATCATCGTGACCCGCAGTCCGCGCTCGACGAGCAGGCGGCCGAGGGAGGCGGCCGCGATCCCCTTCCCGAGCGACGAGACCACGCCGCCGGTGACGAAGATGTACTTGGGAGCGCTCAGGGCGGCGTTGGGGGTCATCGCGTGGTTCCGGCGGGTTGGTGGGTGGCGGACCAATGGGCGTTGGCCCGCGTCAGGTCATCCTCGGTGTTCACTTCGCCCCAGGAGGGGGCCTCGACGATCGCGACACCCATGGCGATGCCGTCGGCCAGGGCGCGGAGCTGCTCGAGCTTCTCGACGAGCTCGAGCGGATGGGGCGGGAGCGAGACCCAGCGCCGCAGGGCGTCGCGCCTGCAGGCGTAGATCCCCATGTGCTGGAAGACGAGCGCGTCGCGCACCGCGCGGTCGGCGGCGTCGCGGAGGAAGGGGATGCCGGCCCGCGAGAAGTAGAGCGCGCGCCCATCGTCCGCCCGCACGACCTTCACGCAGTTCGGGTCATCCATGACCGCGGCGTCGCGCCGCCCCGCCGCGGTGCCGAGCGGGAACCCCCCGTCGCGGACCATCGCGATGGCACCCGCCATCGCGTCGCCGCGCATGAAGGGCTCGTCCCCCTGCACGTTCACGATCACGTCGTGCGCCGCGTACTCGGGACGGTCCGCGACCTCGGCCACGCGATCGGTGCCACTGGGATGGTCCGGGGAGGTCAGCACCGCCTCACCGCCGGCCGAGCGGACCACCGCTGCGACCTCCTCGGCTTCCGTCGCGACCACCACTGTGTCTGCCAGCCCAAGCGCCCGCACCCGCTCGAGGACGCGGACCACGAGCGGCGCACCGCCCAATTCGCGCAGGGGTTTCCGGGGGAGCCGAGTCGCCCCGAGTCGAGCCGGGATGACGGCGAGGGTACTCATCGTGACACCTCGCGGGCGAGTGCGGCGCATGCAAAATCCACGCCAAGGCAATCTATGGTCCGCACAGGGCCGAACAAGGGGCTCAAGACCGAGGGGCTGCGGCCGAAGCTGAAGAGGTACGCTTCCGCCCACTCTCCGTCTCCCACGCCGCCTGCCGATGTCCACCTCCGCCGCCCGCCGCTTCCTGCTCC
>CAZHAG010000039.1:0-20195 GCA_964529705.1 uncultured Gemmatimonas sp.
GCACCTCCCGCACCCACTCCGGCATGTGCGTCCCGCCGCGAGCGGCGAGGTCCCAGCGGATCGCCCACGAGAGGCGCGGCTCGGGGAGCGGGATCTCCACGACGGGCCGTGCGCGAAGGAACGCGATCAGCGCCGCGACGTCCTCGTCGCGCAGTCGGACGAAGTTATAGGCGGGCATCGACCAGAGCGCGCGTCCGTCCCGGCCGATCCCGTGGCGGAGCGCCCGCTCGAACGTGGCGGCGTCCTTCGCGCGTGCGAGCTTCGCGAGGTTCGGCGCGACGGTTGTGCCCGCGTCCGGCCAGTCCTCCGAGAAATCCCGACCCTGCAGTTGATCCCCGTGGCAGGAGACGCACCCGCGTGTCCGCGCCAGGTGTTCGCCTCGGGCGATGCTCGCCGAATCGGCAGGGATGGGTGTGGCGAATGGGGCGACCGTCGGGACGTCTCGAAGCCGCCCCTCGCTCACGAGATGGACGCCGGCGGCCGCGAGTCCGGAGAGCGCCGCGGCACCGGCGACGAGCAGAGCGGCAAGGCGGGCGGCGGGCATCGGACAATGCTGGCGTCACCCGTCCGGAGGGCGCAAGCAGGGGACCGATCCGTGCCGAAGCCGTCATCGAATGCCCGCTTTCGTGGGGGTTTCGTCCCCCCTGCCACTTCGGCATATTGCGCATCCCCCCGTTCGTGGGGGCCGTCGCGCACAACGCCGCTCTCGCCCTGAAGCCCCGACCCACCCCATGGCTGACTCCAGCGCCTCCCCGCTCAAGCGCACTCCGTTCCACGAGATGCACGTCGCCGCAGGGGCCAAGATGGTCCCGTTCGCCGGCTTCGAGATGCCGATCCAGTACCCGACCGGCATCACGGCCGAGCACAACGCCGTCCGCACCGGGTGCGGTGTGTTCGACGTGAGTCACATGGGCGAGTTCCTGGTGCGAGGCAAGCAGGCCGTCGACTTCGTGAACTTCGTCACCTCGAACGACGTCGCCGCGCTGTCCGTGGGCCAGGTCCACTACTCGGGGATCCTCACGGAGCAGGGCACCTTCGTGGACGACTGCCTCGTCTACCGCTACGCCGACCACCTGATGATGGTCGTGAACGGGTCCAACAAGGACAAGGATCTCGCGCACATCAAGCAGTACCTCGGGAAGTTCGACGCCGAGCTCGAGGACGTGAGCGACGACATCGGCCTCCTCGCGGTGCAGGGGCCCGAGGCGCAGGGGATCCTCAAGGCGCTCACCCCCGCCGACCTCGACGCCATCAAGTACTACTGGTTCACCGAGACCACCGTCGCCGGCGTGCCGATGACCCTCTCCCGCACCGGCTACACGGGTGAGGACGGCTTCGAGCTCTACCACGCCGCGAAGGATTCCGCGCGCCTCTGGGCCGCCCTCATGAAGACGGGGCGGATCACCCCCGTCGCGCTCGGCTGCCGCGACTCCCTCCGCCTCGAGATGGGGATGGCGCTCTACGGCAACGACATCGACGAGACCTACACCCCGCTCGAGGCCGGACTCGGCTGGCTCGTGAAGATGAAGAAGGGCGACTTCGTCGGCCGCGCCGCGCTGGAGCGGCAGAAGGCGGCCGGGGTCGCGCGCAAGCTCGTGGGCTTCACCTTCACCGAGAAGGCGATCCCCCGGCACGGCTATCCGGTGTTCGTGGACGGGAAGCCGAGCGGCCAGGTGATGTCGGGGATCATGAGCCCCTCGCTGGGCGTCGGACTCGGCACCGCCTACGTCCCCACCGCGCACGCGAAGGAGGGGAACACGCTGGAAGTCGAGATCCGCGGCAAGCGCGTGACGGGGACGATCACTCCGTTCCCGTTCTGGAAGAAGGGAACGGTGAAGCGGTAGAGCGTCGTCCTCCCACCTCCCCCCTCCCCCCTCCCCCCTCACACCTCCAAAGTTGTCCGTCCTGATCACCCTCACCGACGTCGAACCCGCCGTCCGCCTCAACGCGCTGTTGGAGGCGGACGGCGTGAAGACGTTCGTCGTCTCGCCCATGGACGACCTCCCGAGCGAGGTGCGGAAGGCGAAGCCCGACGTGATCGTCTTCACCGGTGCGCTGCTCGACCCGCAGACGCTCGGCCTCGTGCGGGACCAGCTCTGGGGCGGGGCGACCGTGATCGGCCTCGCCGACGTCGGTGATCCGCGGCTCGAGCAGAAGCTCAAGTCGCTCGGCTTCGCCGAGGTGCTCACCAAGCCTGTGACGCCCGACGCGCTGCGCGCGACGGTGAACGAGGCGCTCGAGCGCCTGCGCCTCACGCGCGAGACCGGGCTATGGGGGGAGAGCGAAGCCGTGCGCGAGGTGCTCGTGGCGATCGAGCAGATGGCGCCCGTCTCGAGCACCGTGCTCATCGAGGGGGAGAGCGGGACGGGGAAGGAGCTCGTCGCGCGCGCGATCGCGAAACTCTCGCCCCGGCGGAACAAGGCGTTCATCGCCGTGAATGTCGGTGCGCTTCCCGAGACGTTGCTCGAGAGCGAGCTCTTCGGTCATGAGAAGGGGTCGTTCACCGGGGCGGCGGAGCGCCGCATCGGCCGCTTCGAGCTCGCGGACGGCGGCACCCTCTTCCTCGACGAGATCGGCGACGTGCCGCCGAGCACGCAGGTGAAGCTCCTGCGCGTGCTGGAGGAGCGGGAGGTGACGCGGGTGGGCGGGACGCAGGCCATCCCAGTGGATGTGCGGGTGGTGGCCGCGACCAACCGACCGCTCCGCGAGGGAGTGCAGCGGGGGCACTTCCGGCCGGACCTGTACTACCGGCTGAACGTCCTGCGGATCTACCTGCCGCCACTCCGCGAGCGCCGGGAGGACATCCCGCTCCTCGTGCGCCGCTTCGTGCAGGAGTTCTCGGAGGAGCACGATCGCGAGTTCCATGGCATCTCGAGCGAGGCGATGCAGGCGCTCGTCGCGTACGCCTGGCCGGGGAATGTCCGCGAGCTCCGGAACCTGGTGGAGAGCATGGTGGTGCTCGCCACCGGACGGGAGATCGGGGTCGGGGACATCCCGAAGGGGATCCGCGAGGGCGGGGCGGACCGCCTGCTCCCGGTGCCGATGGGGCCGATCCACCGGGAGGAGGGCCGGGCGGAGGGGCGGGAGCTCGAGTTCATCGTCCGGAGCCTGGTGGAGGTGAAGCTCCAGCTGGAGGAGTTGCGCCGGCAGGTGGACGACGACCGTGCCATGTTGCAGCAGGTGCTCTCTGGCGGCGGGGGTGCCGGCGGGCCGGGCGCGGGCCTCGTGGCCGGGGCGCACCCCGGTGGGTTCCCGGGGAGCGGCTATGGGCTGGCGGCAGGGGCCCTGCCGGGTGGGATCGAGCCTCCGGGGGTGGCCGTGCCGGCCAACACGGTGACGATCACCCCCGGGATGACGATGGCCGAGATCGAGAAGGAGGCGGTCCTCGCAGCGTTGCGGGAAACGCGAGGTAATCGTCGTAAAGCTGCCGAGATCCTAGCCATAGGTGAGCGGACGCTCTATAGAAAGCTCAAGGAGTACCAGGTTCCGGATAAGTTCGGGGAGTGAGCGAGGCCAGATTTCTTGCCCTCCGGGTCCGGAACTGACAAGATTGGAGACAGGGAGGGATCCTGGGTTGGGGCTCGCCGGGGAGACCGTGCAGAAAGTAGGCAGTTGTCGTGAGGCATTGATTCCCACCGTTTCGCCCCAGGATACGTGACACCGCAGCCACAGCAGAACAGTGCGGGTGGAGGTTCGCCGATCGCCGGGTCAGTGCTTCCGTTGCAGCGCGCGGAGGAGTTGATCGCGTCGCTGACGGATGTCGTGTCGGTGCGGATCACGGCGACGGAGAGTGGTGGAGTCGATGCGATCCACGTGCTGGTGACGGGGGACACCCCACCCAAGCAGGTGGTGCGGAACATCGAGAGTGCGTTGATGGCGCAGCTGGGGCTTCGGGTGGACCACCGGAAGATCTCGATCGCTGCGACGTCCAAGCGTCCGACGCCTCCGAGCGGGTCGGGGACGCAGCCGGCCGAGGGGAACGGGGCGGGGAAGGTGGGACGGCCCGTGTACTTCGAGGATGTGGAGCTCCGTGGGTCCCGGGCGCGCGGGGTCACCTGCAAGGTGACGCTGCGGGTGGGGACCGAGCACTTCGCCGGCGAGGCGGAGGAGGGGCTGCAGAGTGACCGGAGCCGGGTGGATGTGGCGGCCCGGGCGGCGTTGATGGCGTTGTCGATGGCCGGGCCGGTGGCCGGGATCTTCTCGCTGGAGGGTGCGCGTGTGATCAGCGCGTTCGAGCGCGAGTTCGTGTTCGCAGCGGTGCTGGCGCGGAGCGGGCGTGAGTCCGTGCTGCTGACCGGGAGCTGCGAGGTGCGCGACAGCGCGGAGACTGCGGCGGTGTTGGCGGTGTTGGACGCGACGAACCGGTGGATGGGTCCGGCGGTGGCGTCCGCGGCGGCGAACGTGGTGGTCGAGGATCGGCGGACGCCGACGCGTTAGTTCCTGAGTGTTGCACCAGCGCGGCGGCCGGGGAGACCTGGCCGCCGCGTCGTCACCGAGAGGGTTTCGAGGACCATTTAACGAGCGAGGACTAAAGGGTACCCCCCGTTCTCTCCAAGCGGAGAGAACAGAGCGGAAGCGTCAATCAGGACGCACGAGCGGAGCCGAACCTTGTCAGACGCCCGGTGAGTATCGGGTGATGTTGTCAAAGGGGAGGTGAGTCTCGATGTCGTACATCTCGTCACTGGTGAGCGCGATCTGCGCGATCGTGTTGGGTGATTCGGCCAGCTGGATCTAGTTGATAGCGAGGACGGGGGGTCCTCCTCACTTCTGTATGAGTCAAACTCGGGTCGTTCGAATCGTCGAGACGGTTGCCGTAGGCGCTGCGCTAGCGTCTGCGGCGTTGCTCGCATACGGACCGATTCCGACCCCAGAGCAGTGGAAGGCTGCCGCCTTCTTTACCGGATTCGGGCTACTCGCCTCAGCCCTCGGATACAAGACTTCGAAGGCGACCGCCGGCAGCATTGGATTCCTTCCGTTCCTGAGTATCGCCGTAATCTCGCCGAACTTTGCTGCCGTAGTCACCGTCTTCGCCAGCATCCTAGGAGCGGAACTTCTCGCGCGACGCGAGCCGATAAAGACGCTATTCAATGTCTCACAGTTCGTCTTCGCCGAGGCGTTTGCTGTCGCAACGTACTTGACGCTCGGCGGCGGATCGCTTCTGGACGGCACTCCGCCGGCGATAGCGTTTCTGGCGATGGTCGCGGTGTTCTTGGTTATCAACAAGCTGGCGGTGAGTACCGTCGTTTCAGTCGCAAGCGGTAGAGACACAAAGTCGCATTGGATCAGCAGCATGCGCCTCTCAGCCACGTACGACTTGCTGGCGTTTCCGCTGATCTTCTTCTTCGCATTCATTTATGTGCGCTTCGGTCCCGAGCTGTCGGCCGCACTAGCGCTACCAATGTTGGGAATGCGGCAGCTGTACAAGACCAACGTGGCGTTGCAGAAGATTAATGAAGAGCTCCTCCAGCTAATGGTCGCTGCCATTGAGGCGCGAGATCCGTACACATCCGGTCACTCACAGCGCGTTGCGCGCTATGCCCGTGCGATTGCAAAGGCCGCTGGATTGGGTTCTCGACTGACTGAACGCGTCATGACCGCGGCCCTCTTGCACGACGTGGGCAAGATCTATGAGGAGTTTGCGCCGATTCTGAGGAAACCAGGGCGTCTCACGGACTCAGAGTACGAGACAATGAAGTCCCACGCATCGCGGGGATCAGCTCTTGTCTGCAAAGTGTCGCATTTCGAGGATCTTGTTCCGATGGTGCAGTATCACCACGAAGCCTGGGATGGGCGCGGTTACCCCGACGGGGCCCGTGGAGAGGACATCCCGATTGGTGCTCGCGTAATCGCTCTGGCCGATACGATTGACGCGATGAGCACGTCGCGCCCGTATCGTCCTGCGCTTAGTGAAGAGGTCGTGAGGGCAGAGCTTCGACGTGAGAGTGGGCGCCAGTTTGACCCAAAGATCTGCGCCGCAATCCTTACTGACGAAGTTTGGACCGAGATCCGCCGTGAGATCGTTTTGGCAATCGCTGAGCATCCCGTCAGCCCGGACCCCAGTGCGGTTCTGGCCCTTGCCTCAGACCTGCCGGCTATGGCGCAAAGCAACTAGCTGCCTTTGGAGCGCCGAGAAGGCGGGAGGGATGGGAAACGGGAACTCCTGCTCCCGTCTCCGCAAATACTCGGTTGCAACGCCAGTCGCTCGGTACGACTCGCCGAGTAGCGCGAGCGCACTGACGATGCTCTCAATCACGTAGTCAACCTGCCCCGAAGGTCGACTCTCTCGCGCTACTTGCAGGCCTGAATCGATCGCGCGGAGGCACTCATCCCTGCGTCCTAGCCCTGCGAGGCAGTGTGCGATCGCCGCGAGATCCACTGCGCGTCGCTTACCCATAGGATCGGACGTAAGCTCCGTGAGCTCATCTCCGTACTGAGAAAGCGCGGACGCAAACTCACCTCGCGCGATCAGAACTCGACATTCAGCGTGCTTGCGTGCATGGTGACGCTCGAAGTAGCGCGAGGTGACGCTGGCGGAGTCCCAGCGCAGCAGCCAGAGTTCGACCGAAACTGAGTCGCTGGCATCAAGTGCGGCGAATGCCATGTGTTCAGCCGCAAACGTCGCATCGCCGAGAAGTCCGCCCTGAATCGCAGCCTTGTAGGCTCGCTCTCCAAGGTCGGTCGCGTGCGCGCGGTTGCCCGCATACCGTTGCGCAAGTGCGCGAGATCTGAGCGTTCTGCAACGCAACTGGTCGGACACGGGCTCAAGTTCTAGTGCGGCGAGTCTAGCCTCAGTGGCATCGACGTTTGGTCGATCGCCGCGCTCAGTGTAGTAGATGAGCAACACGAGCTGTCCGACCACTGAGATGCGCGGCGGGCACTCAAGCGAACTGGCAATCGCGAATAGCACATCCTCGACATCCGAGGATGTGTCGTTGAAGGCGACTGCTATCGCCGTCAGGCAGGCTTGCAGTCTCGCTTCCACGGGTGTGGTCGGGTCAGCCGCGAGGCCAACCACCGATTTGAGCGCGTCTCTGTGTTGCTGGCGCAGCTTGGCGAGCGCGTCCAGCTGCAGGCACGCGAGGGAAACGCGAGTCCCTGGTTCCCGATCTAGTGCCTGACTGAACTTCGCCAGCGTCTCTGACGCCGTTGCCAATGAATCTGCCACCCGGCCGCAGCTAAATAGCGCACGAGCGTACTTCAAACGATGCGGAAGGAGTGGAGTCGCATCGCCTTCGGACTTGAGTGCTCGCTCGAGAACAACGCAAGCATCCGCGTCAAGTCCTCGAGCTGACAGCTGATCCGCGGCTTGAAGCAGCAGCGCGTGAGATGTCGCACGATCCCCTGCGTCCTCGTAGAGCTCCGCAGCGCGAAATCGACGGACCTCGTCGTCAACGTTGTCAGAGACCGTTGCCAGGCTCTCCGCACAGTCGAGGCTTAGCGCAGCGCGTGCAACAGGACTCGTTCCTTCCATGACAGCCGTGTGCCAGCAGTCGTGGAGCGTGATGACGTGTACCGCGTTCATGCGAACCATCCCTTCTCGTTCCAGTTCCTCAAGGGCGACTGTGATGTCATCAGTGTGAAGCAACGATACCGAGCGAAGGCGCGGAATCGTTGCGTGCGCTCCTAGCAACGCGATGAGACGTAGCAGGCGAGTCTGGGTTGCGTCGAGTCTAGCGAGGCGTTTCTCCATCAACTGCGCAAGGGACTGCGGAACCGGATGCGCGGGGCGCTGGCGGGCTGCATGGAGCGCCAGCTCGCGTACGAACAGGGGGTTCCCTCCGGAGTCGCGAGCGATGCGGTGAAGTTCTGCGGGAGAGAGCGAAAGTTGGTATGCCGTGGTCATCGCCGTCGCCAACGCGAGAGCCTCGTCTTCCTCTAAAGGACGGACCAGTCGCTCCGTCAGAGTATTGAGGTGCGGTGAGCAGTGCGCGGTATCGACAATGAACCGAGCGCGACTAGTTGTCAGCCACAGTACGCGCGATGCGGATGACTCGGCGAATAGGAAGGCGAGCGATTCGCGGGAACGCTGGTCACAACTATGCACGTCGTCCACCAGCATCATCAGCCGTCTTTCTGAGCTGACGGACTCGATCAGATCGAGCAAGGCCAATGCAATGGATGTATCGCTTGCGCTCGTGGAGTGTGGTGGATCATGCGCAGTGGGCTCGCGCTGATAGCAGCGCGCTCGCTCCAAGAGTGAAAGACTCGAGGGATGACATCCTGCTGCTCCTGGCATTTCGAGTAGTGAGGGAACGAAGGAAAGGATCGTGCCGAGTGGAAGGGTGCGCGCTGTAGGCGCGGCTCCAACTGATGCGATTCGGAATCCAGCAAGCCCGGCGTACGCAACGACTTCCTCAGCGATTCTGCTCTTGCCGACGCCCGGAGCCCCCCAAAGGAGCACCGCTCCCCCCTCCCCCCTCCCCGCCGCATCCACCATCCCCGTCAACTTCGACATCAGCTCCGCCCGCCCGACCAACGGCACCTCGCGCGGCCCGCGGCTCGACCACTCCGGCTTTCGCTCCGCGATCCGCCGCCGCAGCACCGTCGCCGGCAACCCGATCTGACCGGCACGGTCGCCGAGCTCCTCCATGTACTGGTCCAGGATCTCGAGCGCCATCGCCTTGGAACCCGCCATCGCCGCGCTCTCTGCGCGCGCCAGCGTCGCCTCCTCGTTCAGCGGATCCGAGCGCAGCACTTGGCGGGCCCACACCTCGAGGTCGGACCAACGCCCCTCGCGCCGGGCGCGCACGATCTGGCGCAGGGCGCCGCGCCGATGCTGCCGTTCGACGCGCGCGCGCAGTTCGTCGTTCCACTCCTGGAATCGCTCGCTGATATGGCGGGTGAACGTCGGTGTCGGCTGGCCAGCGGCCTCGACGGCGGCCGCTTCGGCGGTCTCGGGCCACTCCTCGCCGAGCACGGCCGAGAGGTCGCAGTCGACCCGGGCAGGGTCGAGGTAGAGCTCCTCGCCCGACTCCTCGTCCAGCACGAACCCCTTCTGCCGGAGCCGGTACATCATCTGCCGGAGCGCGTGTCGGCCGTTCGTCGGCTCACTCCCGGGCCAGAAGGTCTCCACGAGCTCGTCGCGGCCGATCCGCTCCCCGGCGCGGACGGCGAGGTGGAACGCCAGGGCGAAGATCCCCTCGGTCGCCAGCGTGATCCGCTTGCGCCCGAGCTGCACCACGCCGTCGCCCAACGCCCGTACCCGTATCACGCCGGAGGAATCCTCGTCTCGCGTCGCGTCCAGGTTCCGTCGGCGACGTCACCGCCCCGTCATCGCCCGGGGGGCACCGCGGGCGGACGACTACAGTAGCCCCCGGGGCGCACCGACGGCAATCAGGCCGGCCGGTACGGTGCCTTGAGGCGGACGGCCACGAGTCGCGTCCCCCACTGCACGCGCATCTCCGCCTCGTCGCGCAGCACCATGGGGAAGTAGATCGACATCGACTCGAGGTGCGAGGCGCTGTCCGGAGCGACGTCGAACCGCAGGGCGTCGTGCGCGGCGCCGGGGTACGGGGTGTGGAACACCCGCGCCGCCCGGCTCAGGATCAGCGTCCAGGCCCCGCGCTCGCGCGGGATCAGCCAGAGGGAGTACTCCCCGGCCTTCAGGTCCCGCCCCTCGATCGTCACGTCACGGCTGAACCGGATCACCGTCGCCGAGTCGGCACCCGGGTGCCAGACACTGTCCCAGGGGACCAGCTTGCCCCAGAGCTCGCGGCCGCGCGCGACGGGTCGGCCGTACGTGACCGTGATCTCCGTGAACGCGACGTTCTGCGTGACGCTCGCGCGCTGGGAGAACGGGTAGCCCTGCGCCGCGGCGCCCGGGGCGAAGAGGAGGCACGCGGCGAGTGCGAACACCGCGCGCGGCAGGATCAACTGGCGGGACATCGGGTCTCCGGAGGCTGGAATGGGACTCGCCTCACCAAGCCGCGGAGAGCGGAAAGAGTTCGCGGGCCCCGGCGCCTACTTCCCCTTGGCCCGCCCGCCCAGCGCGAGGATCTTCTCGATCCCCATCCCCTCCGCCTCGGCCTGGAAGTTCAGCACCACGCGGTGGCGGAGCACGCTGAACGCCACGGCATCCACATCCTCGAGGTCCGGCACGGTGCGGCCGTCCATCGCCGCGCGCGCCTTGGCGCCGAGCACGAGGTACTGCCCCGCGCGCGGGCCGGCGCCGAAGCTGATGTACTTCTTCACCATCGCCGAGGCGCCCGGCTCGTCGGGACGGGTGGCGCGCGCGAGGCTCACGGCGTAGCTCACGAGCTCGGGCGGGGCGGGGAGCCGCCGCACGAGCCGCATCATCTCCCGCAGCGTGTCCGCCGGGAGCACGGGCTTCACGGTGTGGTCCTGCACGCCGGTGGTGCTGGAGACGATCTCCTCCTCCTCGGCCACGGTCGGGTACCCGATCCGGAGCTCGTACATGAAGCGGTCGAGCTGCGCCTCGGGGAGGTGGTAGGTGCCTTCCTGCTCGATGGGGTTCTGCGTGGCGAGCACGAAGAAGGGCTCGGGGAGCGCGTACGTCTTCCCGGAGACGGTCACCGAGTGTTCCTGCATGGCCTGGAGAAGCGCGGCCTGCGTCTTCGGCGGCGCGCGGTTGATCTCGTCGGCAAGGACGATGTTCCCGAAGACCGGCCCGCGCGCGAAGGTGAAGGCGCGCTTCCCGGTGCCATGGTCCTCCTCGAGCAGCTCGGTGCCGGTGATGTCGCTCGGCATCAGGTCGGGCGTGAACTGCACGCGCGAGAACTCGAGGTCGAGCGCCTGCGCGATGGTCTGGATGAGGAGCGTCTTCGCGAGCCCCGGCACGCCGACGAGCAGCACGTGGCCGCCGCCGAGGATGGCCGAGATCATGTTGTCCACCACCTGGTGCTGACCGACGATGCGGCGGCTGATCTGCTTCGCGATGTCGCCGCGGGCCTGCGCGAGTTGGGCGAGGAGTTCGAGGTCGCCGGCTGGCGTTGGGGTCACGTCGGGAAGGACGAGGGTGGATGAGGGCACGGTGGGTTACGGCGCTCGGGAAGATAACGTTAGAACGGCGATCGGGAGGTGGGAGGTGGGAGGTGTAAGGTGTAAGGACCCGCGCAGCGACGAAACGAAAAAGGCGACCGATCCCTCGGCCGCCCCCTCACACCTCCCACCTCCCACCTCGTACCTATCGCCGTACCGTGAACTCCACCCGCTGCTCCACCGGGTAGTTCTCGCTCGCGAGACGCGCCACCGCGACGTAAGTACCCGGCGCCGGGTCGCGCCAGACCTCGTTGTACTCGAGGCGGTCGCTCGTCCGCAGCACCTTGTTCTGCATCGCCTGCGTGAAGAGCCGCCCCTCGCTCCAGCGCCACACCTCGCGGCCGAGCGTGTCGAGCACGATCACCTCGTGCGTCTGCCCGTCGGGGAAGTTCACCTCGAGCTTCTTCTTCGACGCGTTGGTCACGTTGAACGAGAAGCGCACGCGCTCGTTCACGGTGACGTCGAGTGCCGGGGCGAGCGGGGAGTTGGAGTTCGCCGCCGCGACCGCACGGCGCGTGTCGCCGGCCGCCGAGGTCCCCTCGCCGCGTGAACGCGGGCCGCATGCGAATGCGAGCGCCGAGAAACACAGCAGTGTGAGGGGAACCTTTCCGTTCATCGGACGATCACCGGGTGGCGAGATGGTCTTCCCGCGCGCGCGTCGCGCATGGAGCCGATTCTCACAGAACTAACTTATCAACACCCAGACGATCCGTCAAACAACTTGTCACGGCTAAGTCAAATCGTGATACGGACTTCCTCAGGGGTCACGAATCTGAGGACAACCCGGAAGACGACCAGCACCGCGCTTCGGCAACTCTTCGGCGGTGTGAGCCTCCGCACCCTCCTTCCCGAAGCCCCTAGAACCGGCGGACGAGCCCGAAGCCGAGGTAGTAGCCCTCGCCCGACTCCTTGAGCCTCACCCCGGCGTGCCAGTCGATCTGGAGCGACGGCCGCAGCAGGTAGGTGACCCCGGCGTGAAGGGTGGCCGGGTCCCAGTCGTTCGACGGGCCGCGGGTGGAGAAGAGTTCGGCGAAGCTTCCCGCCCGGTCGGAGAGCGCCATGCTGAGGCCGGCCACCGCCGCCCAAGTGTCCGCGGTTCCTCCGCCCACATCGCCCTGGCCCCAGACGAGGTTGGCATCGAGCGCGACCCGCTCCCCCAGTGACCACGCCGCGAGCAAGGCGGCCGAGGCCAGGGCTCGATCACTGCCGAATGCGGCGGAGCCGGTCGGGAGGCTCGTGCCGGCCAGGAGCGAGAGGCGCGGATGGAGCCGGGGGGCGCCCTCGGGGACGCCGAGCAGGTTCACCTTGGCGCCCAGCCCCACGTCGCCCAGGCCGTCCGCCCGGACCGCGTCGGGGCGGAGCATCAGGTAGCTGGGCGCGGTGACCCGGACCTCGACGCGCGGCGAGAGCCCCACGCGGAGCGTCGGCTCGCCGACGGCGAGGAGGTTCGCGCCATCGGTGCGCGCGTAGGTCGTCCCGATCTCGAGGAGCGGGTGGCCGACCTCGGCGATGGAGGTCCCCGCAAAGAAGCTCGGGCGGTCGCTTGCGATCGGGGCGGGCTCGGCCTGCATGGCGGGGCGGACGCAGGCGCCGAGGGAGAGGGCGACGGCGCCCGCGAGGATCGCGCGGGCGCTGCGGACGTTCAGGCCGTGACGGGAGGCGGTGCGGAGCATTCGAGGTCTCAGGGGTCTGGCGTGGGGTCCAGCGCCACCGATCGGTCGGCAGCGGGCACGCCGCAATGTAGCCGCCACCACACCGGGGCGGCGACGATCACGCGGCCTGCCGATGCATGTTCTCCCTCTGTACGGAAGCTTGCGCTTTTTTTCACAAGCTCCTAGTTTCCACTCCTGAAATGGCAGACGATCCGCTCCGGAAACCTGGTTCGGCGTCGTCCCTGGGTGCGGCCGGGCGGTACGCGGGCCTGGGGCTGCAGTTCGCCATCTCGATCGTCCTCTTCCTCTTCGTCGGGCAGTGGCTGGACGGGCGCTTCGGCACCGAGCCCCTCTTCCTCTACCTCGGCGTCTTCGTCGGCGCTGGCGCGGCCTTCTACTCGATGTACCGGAACCTGATGGCCGACCAGCGGCGGGACGAGGAGCGCACTCGCGAGAGCGAGCGCGAGGGCAGGGGGCGATGAAGAAGGGACTGGCCTTCGGAGCGGTGGCCGCCGCGATCATCTTCGGCGGCGCGCTGGGGATCACGGTCCTGCGCCCGGGCGCGGAGCTGGCGCGGGCGGTGTGGACGAGCGCGGTGATCGCGTTCGGGGTGCAGCTGGTGGCGTTCGCGGTGGCGCGGCCCTTCGTGGCCACGAACCCGATCGCCGGATGGGGACTCGGTTCGCTGCTGCGGCTCGCGGTCCTGCTGGTGTACGCGTTCGTCGGGGTGCAGGCGCTGGGGCTGGCTTCCGGGCCGGCGCTGCTCAGCCTCGCCGGATTCCTCTTCGTCACGATGCTCGTCGAGCCTCTCTTCCTGAGATCATGAAGATCGGACCGTTCGTTTCCCTGCTGGCCGCCGTCCTCCTTGCCGCCGCGCCGCTGCGCGCGCAGGAGCACGCCGAGGCGCCGGCGTCCGCGGCCGCGGCCGAGACCGCGCAGGCCGAGAAGGTGGACATCATCACGCCGCACATCACCGATGGGAACCACATGGAGATCCCGTGGCCCAATCGGACGCTCTTCAAGGAGATCACGCTCCCGCACTTCGAGCCGGTGCACCTCGGGCCGGTGACGATCGACCTCTCGCCGACGAAGCACGTGGTGTTCCTCTTCATCGGCGCGATCCTGCTCTTCACCCTGCTCACGGTCTCGGCGCGCCGCCACTCGCGCGCGACGCGCGCCGGCCAGGCGCCGAAGGGCGGCCCGAACGTCGCCGAGGCGATGATCCTCTACATCCGGAACGAGGTCATCCTGCCGAACGTCGGCCACCATGGCGAGGGGTTCGTCCCCTACCTGCTGACGGTTTTCTTCTTCATCCTGACGCTCAACCTGCTCGGCCTGGTGCCCTTCGGCTCCACGGCGACGGGGAACATCTCGGTTACGGCCACGCTGGCCTTCCTGACCTTCGTGACGGTCGAGATCGCGGGCATCCGGGCCAACGGATGGGGCTACCTGAACACGCTCTTCTACTGGAACAACGAGCTGCCGGTGGTCATGCGGCCGCTGATGTTCCTGATCATGAGCCCGGTCGAGATGATCGGGAAGCTGACCAAGCCGTTCGCGCTGGCGATCCGTCTCTTCGCGAACATGACGGCGGGTCACATCGTCGTGCTGGCGTTCGTGGGGCTCTTCTTCGGCTTCGCGGGGACGGTGCTCACGATGTCGAGCGTGATCGCGCTCGCGCCGCTGGTGATGGCGGTGCTGATCATGGTGCTCGAGATCTTCGTCGCCTTCCTCCAGGCGTTCATCTTCACGCTGCTCTCGTCGGTGTTCATCGGGCAGATCCGTGAGGCGCATCACTAGAACGGCAGGTGTGAGGTGTGAGGTGGGAGGTATGAGGGTGTAGGGATGGGAGAGGTCGGCGGGTGCGGGCGGCGAGGTGCAGTACCTCGCTCCTCACACCTCACACCTCTTCCCTGTACCTCGGCGAGCGCCGGGGGAATCCCGCTGGACGCGAGTCCGTTGGCGGGGAGCGGCCGGCACGGCGCGCAGGACAACGCAGGATCACAACAACACAGGGTCCCACGATGAGCATCTATCCGTTCTTCCAGGCCGCCGCGGAAGTGGCGAGCAACAACACCGGTCTCTCGCTGATCGGTGCCGGCCTCGGCGCCGGCCTCTCGGTGATCGGTGCCGGCCTCGGCATCGGCCGCATCGGCGGCCAGGCGGTCGAGGGCATGGCCCGCCAGCCCGAGGCGGCCGGCAAGATCCAGACGGCCGCGCTGATCCTGGCGGCGCTGATCGAGGGCGCCGCGCTGTTCGGCGTCGTGATCGCGTTCCAGATCCAGGGCAAGTTCTAGTCCGACCCCGGCGCCGCGGTGGTCCGCCAATCGGGCGGGTCACCGCGCGCGTCGGACCCGGTACCTCATTCCATCGACTTACGCCATGCGCTCCACGCTGACCATCCTCTCCGCGCTCGCGGTCCCCGCCACGCCGGCGCTCGCCGCCGAGGGCGCGAAGCCGAACCTGCTCGACCCGCACTACGGCCTGATGGTCTGGACCGTGGTGATCTTCTTTGCGCTCTTCCTGCTGCTGCGCAAGTTCGCCTTCGGCCCGATCCTCGACGCGGTGAACGCGCGCGAGCAGGCGATCGCGGACGCGATGGCCGCCGCCGAGCGCGACCGCGCCGAGTCGGCGCGGATCCTGGCCGAGCAGAAGGCCTCGATCGAGGCGGCCCGCACGGAGGCGCAGCGCTACATCGCCGAGGGGCGCGCGACGGCGGAGTCGATGCGCACCGAGATGCTCGAGGCGACGCGGGTGCAGCAGGGCGAGCTGCTCGACCGGGCGCGCAAGGAGATCGAGAGCGAGAAGGCGAAGGCGATCGACGAGCTCCGCCGCGAGGCGGTCGACATCGCCCTCGCCGGCGCCGGCCGCCTGATCGGCCAGAAGCTCGACGCGGCCGCCGACCGGAAACTGGTCGAGGAGTATCTCTCGACCCTCGGGAGCAAGTGATGCGCGACGTCTCGATCGCCCGCAACTACGCCGAGGCGCTGCTGGCGCTCGCGCGGAAGGCGAACGACACGACGGGCTGGGGCGCGCTCGTGGGGGCGCTCGGCGACGCCGTGGCGCGCGACGAGACGCTGCGGAACTTCCTCGAGGCGCCGCAGGTGAGCGCCGCGCAGAAGAACGCCGTGCTGGGCAAGGCGCTCGCGGGGCAGGGGGCGCCGCTCTTCGTGCGCTTCGTGCAGAAGCTGGTGACGAATCGCCGGCAGATGCTGATCCCCGAGATCGCGGTGGAGTACCACAACCTGCTCGACGCGGCCGAGGGGCGCGTGCACGCGCGCGTGACCCTGAGCCGCGAGGTCGATGCCGCCACCCGCGAGTCGCTCACGGCGGCGCTCACGAAGGCGCTCAAGAAGACCGTGGTGCCGCACCTCTCGGTCGACAAGCGGATCCTCGGCGGTGTCGTGGTCCGCGTGGGCGACACCGTGATGGACGGCTCGGTGAAGCACCGGTTGGAGCGGCTGCGCGGCAAGCTCCTCGCGGCGCGGTAGCATCGCGGCGGTGGACGCTCCGCGGGCCGCCCGCCAGATTCCGGGCGATGGACCGCGACGACCCCATCCAGGCGAAGACCGTGAACCGGCGTGGCTTCTTCACGCAGGGGCTGCAGCGCGCGCTGCGCGAGGCGGTGGGGGCGCTCGGCGAGCGGGTCGCACCACCGCTCTACCAGCGGCCGCCCGGCGCATTGCCGGAGCCCGCGTTCGTGGCCGCGTGCACCCGGTGCGGGGCGTGCGGGGAGGCCTGCCCGGTGCACGCGATCGTGAACCTGCCCCCCTCGGCCGGCCTCGCGTCGGGGACGCCATCGCTCGACGTGGCGACGCAGGCCTGCATCATGTGCGAGACGATGCCCTGCGCGGCCGCCTGTCCCACGCCCGCACTGGAAGTGCCGTCGTGGGGATGGCTGGACGTGAGGATGGCGATGCTCACAGTCGATGAATCGCGCTGCATCACCTGGCGCGACGTGGAGTGCGGGATCTGCGTGCGCGTCTGTCCCGTGGGCGCGGATGCACTGAAGCTGGACGACCGTGGCCGCCCCGTGGTGGGCGCGGCCTGTACCGGATGCGGGCAGTGCATCGGGGCCTGCGTCACGACGCCCTCGAGCCTGCTGGCCACACCCGTGGAGTTCCTGGCATGAGCGCGAAGGCCGGCCCGTTCGAGGTGCGCGTGGTGCAGAAGCCCTGGGGGCACGAGACCATCTGGGCGCACACGGAGCACTACGTGGGCAAGGTGCTGCACATCAAGGCGGGCCACGCGCTCTCGGTGCAGTACCACGACCGGAAGGACGAGACACTGCACCTGCTGCGCGGCGAGATGATCTACCGCGTGGGAGCGGGTGAGACGCTCGTGGAGCGGCCCCTCAGGGCGGGGGAGAGTTTCCGCAACACGCCGGGCACCGTGCACCAGATGGAGGCCGTCACGGATTGTGACGTGCTCGAGGCATCCACCCCGCACCTCGACGACGTGGTGCGACTGTCCGACCGCTATGGTCGAGAGGGGACATCCGCACCGTGAAGGTCATCATCCCGCTGGCTGGCAAGGGGACGCGCCTGCGTCCGCACACCCACACCGTCCCGAAGCCGATGCTCAAGGTCGCCGGCAAGCCGGTGATGGACTACGTGATGGACGACGTCGCGAAGCTCAAGGGGGTGGAGCAGGTCGTCTACATCACCGGGCACCTGAAGGGCGCGGTGGAGGAGCACGCCCGGAAGACCTTCGCCATCCCGGGGGTGTTCGTCGAGCAGAAGGTCCAGGACGGAACGGCGGGTGCGGTGGAGCTCGCCCGGCCGTACGCGGACCAGCCGGTGCTCATCATCTTCGTCGACACGATCTTCGACGCGGACCTCTCGGTGATCGAGACCTGCCAGGACGACGGCATCATCTGGACCAAGGAGGTCGAGGACTACCAGCGCTTCGGCGTGGTGGTCACCGACGCCAACGACCACATGACGAAGATCGTCGAGAAGCCGAGCACGCCGATCTCCAAGCGGGCGAACATCGGGCTCTACTACATCAGGAACTGGAAGCTCCTCTACGAGGGGATCGCCCACACCCTCACGCAGCCCACGCAGAAGGGAGAGTACTTCCTCACCTCGGCGTTCCAGTACATGATCGACAAGGGCGCGAAGATCAAGGTGATCGACGTGGCCGGCTGGTACGACGCGGGGAAGATGGACACCCTCCTCGAGACCAACCGCATCATGCTCGAGAAGGGACGCGCGCACGTCCCCGAGTCGGGGCTCGAGAACGTCGAGATGACGGCCCCCGTGCGGATCGAGGATGGGGCGACGGTCACCGACTCGTACCTCGGCCCCAACGTCGTGATCGGGGCGGGGAGCGTGGTGAAGGGGTGCACGCTGCGCGACACCATCGTGGGCGACGGGACGACGCTCGTTGGGTGCATCCTCCACGACTCGATGATCGGCGACGCCGCGGTGGTCGAGGGCGTGACCGGTTCCGTCTCGCTCGGCGACCACACCGAGATCCGCGTCCCGCGCGGCTGAGGCGCTCGGCCCTCGCGTCATCGGACCGGACGCGTCATGTTTCGCCGATGACCGACTCCCTGAACCGCCGCGACCTGCTCAAGCAGGCCCTCGTGACGGGCGCGGGCGTCGCTGCTGCCGGCGCGCTCACGCCCCTCCCCGCGATCGCCGAGTCCGTCACGGCCTTCGCGCATCCGGATCTCGAACCGCCCCGCGCGGTCGCCGCACGCTCCATGCGCGGCGTGCCGTTCGCGCCGCGCGAGACGGTGCGGTTCGGGATCGTCGGCACGGGACTCCGCGGGCGCAGCATCCTCTCGGAGCTGCTGGCGATCGACGGCGTACGGGTCGTGGCCGTGGCCGACATCGCGCCCGAGAAGGCGGCGCGGGCCGTGAAGATGTGTACCGACGCCGGCGTGGACGCCCCGGCGGCCTACACCAATGGCGAACGGGACTTCGAGCGTCTCGTCTCGCGCGACGACCTCGACTTCGTCTACACCGCCACACCCTGGGAATGGCACGTCCCGGTGATGCTCGCGGCCCTCCGGGCCGGCAAGCATTGCGGCACCGAGTGCCCCACCGGCGTCACCATGAAGGACCTCTGGGCCCTGGTGGACGCGAGCGAACGCGCCGAGCGCCATTGCCTGCAGCTCGAGAACTGCAACTACGGCTACAACGAGATGCTCGTGAACCGCATGGTCCACGACGGGGTGTTCGGCGAGGTCCAGCACGGGTCGGCGGCGTACATCCACGACCTGCGGCGGATCCTCTTCGAGGACAAGGACGAGGGACTCTGGCGGCGGAGCTGGCACACCCGCATCGACGGCAACCTGTACCCCACGCACGGCCTCGGCCCCGTGGCCTGGTACATGGACCTGAACAACGGCGACCGGATGACGCGGCTCGTGTCGATGAGCTCCGCCGAGCGGGGGCTCTCGCTCCACCGCGAGGCCACGGTGGCGGAGGGCGCGGATCCGAAGTGGAAGGAGCGGTACGTCACGGGCGACCTCAACACGTCCCTGATCCAGACCGCGAAGGGGCGGACGATCCTCCTCCAGCACGACGTGTCGAACCCCCGGCCCTATTCGCGCCTGAACGGCGTGGCGGGGACCAAGGGGGTGTTCGAGGACTATCCCCCGCGCATCTATATCGAGGGGCAGGCCGGGGGTGAGCGCTTCGGACCGATCGACGCGTGGAAGGCGTCGCACGAGCATCCCCTCTGGACGAACATCGGCGAGATGGCGCGAAAGAAGGGTGGCCATGGCGGGATGGATTTCGTGATGGCCTGGCGCCTGGTGCAGTGCATGCGCGAGGGGCTGGTGCCGGACTTCGACGTCTACGATGCGGCGAGCTGGAGCGCGCCACTCCCGCTGAGCCAGATGTCGGTCGCCGCCGGCAGCGCGCCGATGGAGTTCCCCGACTTCACGCGAGGAGAGTGGTCGAAGCCCAGAGGGTAGAGCGCCCGCGCAGTCGTACCTCCCACCTCACACCTCCCCCCTGCCCCTCGCATGCGCCTCACCACCCTCGACTGGCTGATCGTCGTCCTCGCGCTCTCGGTCGCCTTCATTCCCGCGCTCCTCCTCGCGCGGCGCGCGGGCGCGAACACGGCCGAGTTCTTCACCTCAGGACGCTCGGCGCCTTGGTGGCTGATCGGCGTCTCGATGGTCGCGACGACCTTCAGCACCGACACGCCGAACCTCGTCACCGACCTCGTCCGCACGGGAGGGGTCGCCGGGAACTGGGTCTGGTGGGCCTTCCTCCTCACCGGGATGATGACGGTGATGTTCTACGCGCGGATGTGGCGGCGCTCGGGCGTGCTCACCGACCTCGAGTTCTACGAGATCCGCTACTCCGGGAAGTCGGCCAGCGTGGTGCGCGGGTTCCGCGCGGTCTACCTCGGCATCGTGTTCAACTGCGTGATCATGGCGACGGTGAACCTCGCGGCCGCCAAGATCGCGAACATGCTCCTCGGGTGGCCGATGTGGCAGACGCTCTTGGTCTGCGCGCTGCTGAACGTGAGCTTCGCGGCCATCTCAGGTCTCTGGGGCGTGCTCGTGGCCGACTTCATCCA
>CAZHAG010000040.1:0-19856 GCA_964529705.1 uncultured Gemmatimonas sp.
GCGCCACCGCCTGACCCGGGGCCTGCCCCGCCACCACCGCCGCCGCGCTGGCGCCGGCACGCACCCCTCGCAGGAAGCGCACCGCGCGCATCACGCCGCGGTCGGTGGGCGCGGCCGGCCTCGGGATGCCCACCCCTCCTTCACGAGCGCCCACGCGTCCGGCCACGGGTCGCGGCGCGTGGGGCGCTGGCGCACGTCGAAGCGCATCGGGAGCGACACGTTCTCCACGCGCCGCGCCTGCGCCACCGCCGCGCGCAGGAAGTCGAGGTTCGCCTGCCAGGGGGCCGGGGCCTGCGTCACCGGGAGGTCGCCGGCGGCGCGCAGCAGGTCGCGCACCACGGTGATCCGCATGAGCCGCAGGCTCCCGAACGGATCCGTGATCCCGTCCACCGTGACGGCGCCGCGGATCGGCCAGAGGCGAGGGAGCCACCCCGCGAGGCGGTGCAGCTTGCGCACCGGGTCCGGCGCGTCGGCCGGCACCACGCGCTCGGCCACGACGACGTCAGCCCCACCCTCGAAGCGCTTCACGAGCTCCGGGATCCCCTCCGGCTGCTCGGTGAAGTCGGCCTGCATCACGATCACGGCGTCACGCCGCGGGTAGCGCGTGCGCTGCGACGCCTCCCGCAGGAGCGCGTCGACCGAGCGCGCATACCCCACGCGCGACGCGCCGCCGATCACGGTGAGCGGCATCGCCTTGGCGTACGGCAGGAGCAGTTCGCGTGTGCTGTCCGTGCTCGCGTCGTCGTAGACGAGGATCTCGTACTCGCGCGCGTACTCCTGGAACACCTTGCGGATGCGCCAGAGGAGGACGCCCACCGTCGGGGCCTCGTCGAAGGTCGGGATGCAGATGTAGATCACGGTCGGAAGCTAGGGGAAGGGGCCGGCCGGGCGTACCCCACGTCATATCCCATCAGACCACGGAACGTTCGATCAGGTCACGGTAGACGGCGAGCTGCGCGGCGACCATGTGGGCGGTGTCGAACTGCCTCGCGCGCGCCGGGCCCGCGGCCGCGAGCGTGGCGCGCAGCGCGTGATCATCCGCGAGCCGGGCGACCGCGGCCCCGAACCCGCGCACGTCCTCGGGCGCGACAAGCAGCCCGTTCCGCTCGTGCGCGACGATCTCCGCGATGCCGCCGGCATCGAACGCCACGGTGGGAACGCCGAGTGCCATCGCCTCGATCACGGCGGTGCCGAGGCCCTCGGCGTTCCCCGGGTGCAGAAGGAGGTCGAGGCCGGCGAGCGCGGTCTGGACTTCGTGCACATAACCCGCACGGAACGCCCGCACGCCGTGCAACATGGTCCGACCGGACGCCGGGCCGCCGAGCAGCACGATCCCGATCCGCTCACGCAGCGTGGCCGGGAAGCGCGCGATCAGCGCGTCGAGCTCCCCCTGATGCCCCCCGGACGTCAGCGGACCGACGACCCCCGCCACGAGGGAATCGTCCGGCCAGCCGCATTCCCGCCGCCAGTCACGGGGGCGGATGGCGCCCCGTGCCGATACTCCGGGATAGACCAGCGACACGCGGTCCGCGGTGACCCCGGCCGCGATCAGTGCGTCGCGTACGGCAGAGGAGATGGCGACGAAGCGGTCCACGCGCCGGAAGGCACGGAGCGTGCGGCGCGGGACCAGGGTGGAGCGGTGCGTCACCACCAGCGGGCTGTGCACGCGGCGTCCGAGCAGGGCGCCGTCGAGGAGGGCGCGGGCGCGGGCGTCGTGCGCATGCACCACGTGCGGGCGCCACGTGACAAGGAGGCGGCGGAGGCGGCGGAGCGCGAGCAGGTCGAGCGCGCTGCGCATCGGGAAGGAAGCGGAGGCCAGGCCTGCGGTCTTGAGCTGGTGGAGCAGGGGAGTGGCGGGGGGCGTGACCACGAGGGGCTCGATCCCCTCGGAGCGCAGCCCGGCCGCGAGGAGGAGGAGCTGTCGCTGGCCACCGCGCCACTCCCGGGCGGTGTCCACGTGGAGGACCCGCAGGGCCCGGAGCGCGGGTGGAACCGGCCGCCGTTTCACGGGTGTTGGAGGCAGGACACGCGCGGTAACCTAGTGCGTCATTCGACTGGAGGCATTCACGTGATCGTTGCGAACGTGCGTTCCCGGTTGACCCGAGAGGATGTGGGCCTCGCGCTCGCGCTCGTCGCGCAGGCGGGGAGCGAGGCGCGCGACCGGAGCGAGACCACGCTGCAGGAGGAGGGGCTCGACGCCTTCCTCGACGACCCGGCGCTGCTGCCGGCGCTGCTGGAGACGCCCCGCGGCGCCCACGCGTCGCTCCCGCTGTTCGCCTACGTGGTGGTGCGGCAGGCGCTGCTGCAGGGCGGGGAGCGCGACCGCGTGCTCGCTGACTACGCGGCGGCGATCCTCCTGCACTTCGGCCTGCGCGACCGCGCACAACGCGTGGGCGACCACGACGACGAGACGTACGACACGCTCGCCGGGCTCGTGGCCGCCGCCGAGGGACCCGACCCACGCCGGGCGTTCCTGGTGCAGGCGCACCTCGGCAACTACGCGCTCTGGATGAGCGGGCTCTTCCCGGACTACATCGAGCGGCGCCGCTGGCGCCGCGGCGGGCCCAACCTCGACTACTTCGAGCAGCTCGGCCGCCGCGGGTTCCAGCTCGCCGCGCAGCACCGGCTCGCGAACGAACACGGCCTCGCGCTCCTCTTCGCGCTCGCCGCCGAGCGCTTCCCGGTGTTGCGCATCGCGCTCAACCGCATCAGCGACGGGCTCCTCTTCCCGCACAACCACTCGCCCGACCGCCTGCTGCGGCAGGTGCGCGACCAGGCGCGCTGGCGGCACCCCAGCTAGATTCGCGACATCCGTCGTCCGTCCCGACCCACCGGAGTCGCCTGGTGTTCGAATCCCTTCGCGCGACGCTCGCCGACCTCCTCGGCGGGCGCGTCGCCCCTGCGGAACGCCGCGTCGTGATCGCAGAGATGAAGCGCGCCCTCGTGCAGGCCAAGCTCGGCGTGGAGGACCTGCGTGACGGGCTCGAGGTCACGCGGCGCCGGCTCGCGGAAGAGCGCGAGTCCCTCGCCACCGCCACCCGCCGCCGCACGCTCGCCGAGGGGATCAACGACACCGAGACGGTCGGCGTGGCGGCGAAGTACGAGGCGCAGCACGCGGAGCGCGTCGCGGTGCTCGAGCGGAAGCTCGAGGCGCAGGAAGCCGAGTGCGGGCTCGCCGAGCGCGATTACGACGAGATGGTGAAGCAGCTCAAACAGGCGAGCGTGGGCGCCGGGAGCGGGCTCTCCGAGGGGTCGCGTGGCCCCACGGACGCCGAGCTCGGGCTTCCCGACGACGCGCCCCTGCGCGGGGAACTCGACGGCCTCGCGCGCCGCCAGCAGCGGGCGGAGCGCGAGGCCGGAGCCGACGCCAAGCTCGAGGAGCTGAAGCGCCGGATGGGGCGGGAGTAGGGCGCCGCGCGCCCCCCTACTTCACCCCCGCCATCATCCGCCGCACCGGGATCACCATCGCGCCGAGCACGACCGTGGCGCCGAAGAGCAGGATGGTGGTGGCCGTGAAGAGCCGCGGCATCTCCTCGAGCCGGTTCGGGTCCACGTGCCCGCCGACGAGCCCCGCGATCAGGTTGCCGAGCGCTGACGCGAGGAACCAGATCCCCATCATCTGCCCGACGAACTTGCGTGGCGCGAGCTTCGTCATGGACGAGAGGCCGACCGGGCTGAGGCAGAGCTCGCCGATGGTCTGGAAGAAGTAGCTCGCGACGAGCCACCAGGGGGAGACGAGTTCGGTGCCACCGCTCGCGACCACCTTGTTCGCGGCGAAGATCATGAGCAGGAACCCGATGCCGGCCAGGAAGAGGCCGAGCGCGAACTTGGTGGGGCTGGAGAAGTCGAAGCCCCGCTTGGCGAGCCCCACCCAGAGCGCGGCGAAGATGGGGGCGAAGATGATGATGAACCCGGAGTTCACCGACTGGAACCAGGTGGCCGGGATCGTCCAGCCGCCGACGGCACGGTCGGTGAAGTCGCGGGCGAAGAGGTTGAGCGAGGTGGGCGCCTGCTCGAACGCCGCCCAGAAGATCGCCGCGAAGACGAAGAGCACGACGATCACGCCCACCCGCTTCATCTCGTCCTTGTTGAGGCCGCCGGCGATGAACACGTAGGCGAAGTAGCCGACCGCGAGCCCGACCAGCACGAGGGTCATCGACTGTCCGATGCGCTGCGCGTCGAGCGTGATGCTGCCTGCGGCGGCCAGAGCGAAGACGAGGGCCACCACGCCGAGGCCGATGCTGAGCGAGAGCTTCACCATCGACTCCTGCTTCGCCTGCACCGTGGCGTCCGGGTGCTTGATCACGTCCTCGCCGATGGGGCCGAGCGTCTTCCGTGCCGAGAGCCCGAACACGACGAGGCCGAAGAACATGCCGACGCCCGCGGCGCCGAACCCGTAGTGCCACCCCACGGCCTCGCCGAGGAACCCGGTGACGATCTGGCCGAGGAAGGCGCCGAGGTTGATGCCCATGTAGAAGATCGAGAAGCCCGCGTCGCGCCGGGCGCCCCCCTCGGGATACAGGTCGCCGACGATGGCCGAGATGTTCGGCTTGAGCAGCCCCGTGCCGAGGACGATCAGGATGAGGCCGAGGAAGAAGAAGATCTTCCCGGCACCCGGCCCCGCGAGTCCGGAGAGCCCCACCGAGAGGTGGCCCGAGGTGATGAGCGCGGCGCCGAGGAAGATCGCGCGCCGGAGTCCCAGGAGCCGGTCGGCCACCCAGCCGCCCGGGAGGGACGCGACGTACACGGACGCCGCGTAGATGCCGACGATCGCCGAGGCCTGCGTGCGGTCGAAGCCGAACCCGCCCTCGGTGAGCGCGGCGGCCATGAAGAGGATGAGGAGCGGGCGCAGTCCATAGAACGAGAACCGCTCCCACATCTCGGTGAAGAAGAGCGTCGCGAGTCCGCGCGGGTGTCCGAAGAACCGGCGGTCGTTGACGTATGGAGTGATGTCGGTGGCCATGGCGGGTCGGGGGAGGAGGGCGTACGGGTGTCGCGGGGATTCTGGCACGATTGGACCGGATGCGATACCCCGACCGCGGCGCGAAGGTGGCCCTGGCTCAGGCCAGCGCCGAGCGCCTCGGGAGGCCGGTCGGCACGGCCGCCAGCATCGTGCGTGTCGCCGTGTGCGTCGGCGCGGAGAGCACCGTGCGCGTCGGCCCGGTCTCCACGATCCGCCCCGCGTGCATCACCGCGATCCGGTCCGCGATGCGGGCGACGGCCGCGAGGTCGTGCGAGATGAACAGGAGCGCGAGGCCGCGCTCGTCGCGCAGGCGCGCGAGCGTGTCGAGGAGGTGGCCGCGCGTCGGGGGATCGACGGCGGAGACGGGCTCGTCGCAGACCAGGAGCTCGGGCGCCACCGCGAGTGCGCGCGCGAGCGCCACGCGCTGGCGCTGACCGGACGAGAGCGCGCGCGGGAGCCGCGACGCGGCGTCCGCGGGGAGCCCGAGCGACTCGAGCAGGGTGCGGGCCCGCGCGACCGCCTCGTCCGGCCCACAGAGCCCATGCACGACCGGACCCTCGGCCACGAGGGCCTCACAGGTGAGGTGCGGTGAGAGCGAGGCGCCGGCATCCTGCGGCATGTACTGGATGCGGCGGCGCAGCCGGCGGAGGGCTTCGCCTTCCACTCTCGAGAGGTCCGCGCCGTCGAGCTGCAGCGCCTCAGCCTCACACGTCACGAGCCGGAGGATGGCCTGCGCGAGCGACGTCTTCCCGCATCCCGATTCCCCCACGACGCCGAGCACCTCGCCGCGCGCGACGTGCAGGGTCGCGCCCTGGACCGCCTCCACCGCCTGCATCGCGCGCAGCCCGCGGCGGCGCTCCGCGTATCGCACGCGGAGGGCGCGGACCTCCAGCAGTGGCGACGCTGCGCGCGGGGAGTCCGCGCGCGTCGGGTCCGTCGGGGTGCCCGGTGCCGGCTCGCGCGCGTTGGCATCCGCGGTCGGCAGTGCGAGTCGATGCCGGGCCAACCGTTGGGCGGCGGCCGAGCGTGCGCCGCTCAGCACCGCGGCGGACGCACCGTCCTCGACGAGGCGGCCGCCGTCCAGCACGAGCACGCGCTCGCACCGCTCACCGACGAGGTCCAGGTCGTGCGTGATCAGCATGAGCGCGGTACCGGAGCGCCGCCGCAACTGATCGAGCAGGTCGAGCATCCGCGCCTGCCGCACGGGGTCGAGCGCGGTGGTGGGCTCGTCGGCGATGATCAGCAGGGGATCGAGCATCAGCGGCATCGCGAGGAGGAGGCGCTGGCGCATCCCGCCCGAGAACTCGTGCGGGTAGCGCTGCGCCGCCGCCGCCGCGTCGGGGATCCCCACGCGGTCCAGCATCTCGGTCGCGCGCGCCAGCGCCGCGCGCGCGTCCTTCTCGCCGTGCACCGTGACGGCCTCGGCGAGCTGATCGCCGACGCGCATCGATGGGTTGAGCGCGGTGATCGGCTCCTGGAAGACCATCGCGAGCTGGCGCCCGCGCACGTCGCGCAGTTCGGCCTCCCCGAGGGAGAAGAGCTCGCGACCAGCGAGTCGCGCGCTCGATCCGGGCGTGGGGAGGAGGCCGTGCGGGAGGAGGCGCAGGAGCGCCAGTCCAAGCGTGCTCTTGCCCGCGCCCGATGCCCCGACGATGCCGACGCTGCTCCCCGCCGCGAGGTCGAAGCTCACCCCGTCGAGGACCGCCGGACCGCGCGCGTCCGGCGTGCGCGCATCGCGGGGGACGACGCCGAGCGCCCGTACCGACAGCACCGGAGCATCCATCATGCGTCCGGCCGTTCGCCCAAGCGCTCGGCGATCAGGTTGGTGGCGAGCACGGTCGCGACGATCGCGAGGGTCGGGAAGAGCACGAGCCACCAGCGCCGGACGACCTCGCCCTCCGCCTCGAGGATGATGTTCCCCCAGCTCGGGTGCGGCGGCCCGACCCCGAGGCCGAGGAACGAGAGCCCGGCCTCGAGCGGGACCGCGGCGGCGAGCGCGACCGTGGCGGCGACGCCGATGGTGGGGAGGAGCGCGGGGAGCAGGTGGATGCGCAGGAGCCGAAGCGGTGGGACGCCGAGCGCGCGCGCGCCGCGCACGAAGTCGCTCGCCAGGAGCCGGTGGGTCTCGTGGCGCACGAGGCGCGCGGTGGTCATCCACCCCGTGACACCGAGGAGCAGGGCGAGGGCGAGGGGCGTGACGGTGCCGAAGGCCGCGACCGCGGTGAGGAGGAGGAGCAGGCGGGGGATCGCCATCGCGGCGTCGGTGATGCGCATGAGCGCCGCGTCGACCCAGCGCGCCGAGAGCGCCGCCGTCGCGCCGATGGCGGTGCCCACCGTGACGGCCACGAGCACGGCCGACGCCGCGATGCCGAGGGAGACGCGGGCGCCCGCGAGCATCCGGCTGAGCACGTCCCGCGAGATGGGATCGGTGCCGAACGGATGCGCCCACGACGGAGGGAGCGCGGCGAGGCCCACGGGGTCCGGCTGCGCGAGCGGGTCGTACGGCGCGAGCCAGGGGCCGAGCACGCCGAGTGCGGCGAGCCCGGCGAGTGCGGCGTATGGTGCCGCGCTCCGCAGGCGTGCGGTGCCGCGCATCAGCGCCGCCGCCGCGGGTCGGCCCAGGCCACCGCCACGTCGGCGAGCACGGTGCCGAGGACCACGAAGAGGCTGCTGACGAGGACAGCGCCGGAGACGAGCGGGTAGTCGCGGCGCGTCACGGCCTCGACGACCACGCGGCCCATGCCGGGCCAGGCGAAGACCTTCTCCACGAGCACCGCGCCGCTCACGAGCGCCGGGAAGAGCACCCCGGCGAGGGTGAGCACGGGGACGAGCGCGTTGCGGAGCGCGTGTCGCACGAGGATCCGTCGCTCGGGGACGCCCTTCGCGCGCGCGGCCCGGATGAATTCCGCGTCCGCCACCTCGAGGATCGCCCGCCGCTGGTGCCGCGCGACGATCGCGCCGACGAGCAGCGTGAGCGTGAGTGCGGGGAGGACGAGGTGGTGGAGCACGTCGATCACGCCGTCGACGCCCGCCAGCGGGAAGTCCTGCCGCATCCCGCCGAGCGGGAAGAGCCCCCAGGCGAGCGCGGGCCCCATCACGAGGAGGAGTGCGACGACGAACTCCGGCACGCTCATGACGAGCAGCGTGAGGGCGCCGCCCAGGCGCGTTCCCGGCGAGTCGCCGTGCCACCCGAGCCAGGCGCCGAGCGCGACGCCCCCGATCCACCCGAACAGGAGCGCGGTGCCCATCAGGAGGATCGTGGGCGGGAGGGACTGCGCCAGCGCCGTCGCCACCGGCTGGTTGCGCGAGTATGACCAGCCGAGCTCGCCGCGCGCGGCGTTCAGGACGAAGCGGGCGAACTGCTCGGGGATCGGACGGTCGAGGCCGTGCACCTGCTGCATCCTCGCGCGCACCTCGGCGGGGACCGTCTCGTGCTCGAGCGAGGTGGCGAACGGGTCACCGGGGACGAGCCGGATGAGCGCGAAGCAGAGCGCGACGACGAGCGCGATGACCGTCGCGCCCTGGCCGAGCCGGGAGAGCAGGATGCGGCGCACGCCCCCGCGCGGTCAGGGCGCGGCTGGCGTCGCGTCGCGCGGCAACCGCTGGGCCGGGTCCACCGTCCACTCGCCGAGCGTCAGCCACCAGGCGTCCGGGCGCCACGGGGGGAGCACGAGGCGCTTGTGGATGGCGGTGCCGTTCTTGATCTCGTAAAGCCAGACCGCGGCCGCGTCGTCGATGGCCTGCTGATAGCCGGCCCGGAGCAGCGACTTGGAGCGCTCCGGGTCCATGGCGCGGAGCCCGGCGTCGATCAGGGAGTCGAAGGGCGCGCTCGTGTAGCGCCAGGCGTTCTGCGTGCCGCCGCCGGGGATCGCGGTGCTGGTCCACCAGCCGCGCACGCCGCGCGGGCTTGGCGTCGTGCGGATGCCGCCGAGCGCGGCGTCGAAGCGGCCGGCGTTCTGCTTGTCCAGGAAGGTCTGGAACTCCGAGCGGTCGATCGTCATCTCCACGCCGACGGCGCGGAGTTGCTCCTGGATCAGCACGGCGGCGCGCTCGCGCGAGCGACTCGAGCTGGGGAGGATCACCTGGAAGGTGAGCCGTCGGCTTCCGCGTCTGCGCACGCCGTCCGCGCCGCGCTCACGCCAGCCGAGGGAGTCGAGCAGGGCTTCCGCCGCGGCGCGGTCGAAGGGGATCTGCCGCAGCGTCGTGTCGGAGGTGGACTGCGTCCGCGTGAAGGGTCCCTTCAGGACCAACCCGAGCGTGTCGAACACGCCGCGCACCACGGCCTGCCGGTCGACCGCCATCGTGATCGCGCGGCGCATCGCGAGGTCCGCGAAGAGCGGGTGGGGACGCGCCTGGGCCCGCGGGTCGCGGAAGTTGAAGGCCATGAAGGCATAGTCGAAGCCCGGCGCCGTGACCACGCGAAGGTGCGGCTGCGCGGCCATCTCGCCGATCTCGGTCGGCGGGAGCGGGTCCCAGACGTCGACCTCGCCGGCCTTCACCCGGGCGAGCCCCGCGGCCATCTCCGGCGAGACGCTGAGCAGCACGCGGTCGAGCTTCGCCCGGCCGCGGTAGTGGTCGCGCACGGTCGCGAGCTCGATCGCGACCCCCGGCTCCCAGCGCACGAAGCGGAAGCGCCCGCTCCCCACCGGCGCGTGCGCGGCGGGGCTGGTGCGCAGCGCGCCGCTCGGCAGCGCCGCGAGGATGTGCGCCGGGAGCGGCATGATGAGCGTCGCCGAGTAGAACTGCTCTGGGGAGCGGTCCGCGAAACGTACCTCCGCCGAGAGCGTGTCGAGTGCCGTCACGGAGACGATGTCGGCGATGGAGGCGGCGAGGGGGGAGCCGTTGGCGCTGTCGCGGATGGCGGCGAGTCCGTAGACGACGTCGGCGGCGCGCACCGGCTGGCCATCGTGCCAGCGCGCGCTGGGGTCGAGTTCGAAGACGATCGCGAGCGAGTCCGCGCTCCAGCGCCAGCTGCGCGCGAGGCGCGGTTGGAAGTCGGCGTCCCCGACCGTGTTGAGCGAGGGCCCCATCTCGGCGAGCCGGTCGAAGAGCAACTCGGCGACGATCCGTCCCTGGATCCCCTCGACCAGCGGCATGAGCAGGGCGTCCGCGTCCGCTGCGGCGCCGATCACCACCGTGCCGCCCGGGGCACCGCTGGAGGAGCGGTCGCTGCAGGCGACCGAGGACGCGAGGAGGAGGCACGCGAGGAGGCGGCGCATGGCTGAGGGGCTGCGAGGGGTCGGGTCGGGGCGGGAGGCCTAGCGACGCCAGGTCCAGGCGTCGGAGGCGAACGCATCCTCTAGACGCGCGAGGGCCGCCTGAAGTGACCGTGCATCGAGGTCGGTGACCGGGCGTGCGCCGCCCACGAGCGCCAGGAGGGACGCGCGGAGCGCCCCGCCCGCCTCGGACGGAGTGACCGGGCGTCCGAGAGCCTCCGTGAGGGTCGCCGCCCGGCGGGCGGCCGGCGGTGCGCCCGCTGCATTCGCCTCCCGTCCCCCTCGGGGTGCCTCCAGCGAAGGGATCCGGAGCGCATCGATGAGCGACTGCTCGTCCTCGATCAGGATCGAGCCGTGCTGCAGGAACGCGCCGTCCTCGCGCAGCTGCGCGCTCCCTGCGAGCTTCGCGCCCCGCCACGTGAGTTCGCCCGCCGCGGGCTCGGCGAAGCAGGCCGCTCCCTCCGGGCGCAGCGTCCGTGCGCGGTGCTCGCGCGCGGCGCGGGGGGTTCCGAGGGTCCGCGGTGCCTCCTCGGCGGCCACGCCGAGCCTGGCGAGCGCGTCGAGGAGGAGGGCGTTGATCGCCCGATAGCTCTCCGCCAGCGAGATGCCGTCGGCGGGCGCGGTCACGCTGTAGGTCAGCTCGTGGTGGTGGAGGAGGGCTCGGCCGCCCGTCGGGCGTCGCACCACGTCCACGTGCGCCGCGGCCAGACGATCGAGGTCGTAGAGCCCCCTGGCCCGCTCGTGGCGGCCGAGCGAGAGGGTGCGCCGCGACCAGCCATAGAGCCGCAGAGTAGCCTCGCCCGTGCGGCGCGCGTGGGCGAGGAGCGCGGCGTCGGTCGCCATGTTCCGCGTCCCGGAATCCGCGCCCGACTCGAGCACGCGCCACTGCACGCCGAGCGTCGCGAGCATCCGCGTGACGTCCGGCGCCACCGGGGCGGTCGTCAGCGCGTCACCGCGAAGTAAACGACGTAGAGCCAGCTGAAGATCCCGTGCACCACTGCCCACAGGATGGACTGGTGCGTGCTCCAGGAGATCGCGATCGCGAGCGCGGAACCGAAGCTGACCCCGGCGCGCGTGACCTCCACTCGGGTACTCGACATCGACACCTCCGTCAGGGGTCCGGGGAATGTACGGAGGCGACCCCTCCCATGTAGTTTTCGCGGCGACGCCGTCCGATCCGCCCCACAGGAGCCCGAGCCGTGACCACGTTCCGCCATCCAGAGCCCGACACCTTCGTCAGCCGCCACAACGGACCCTCCGCCGACGAGCAGGAGGCGATGCTCCGCGCCCTCGGCTACGGGTCGCTCGATGCCTTCATCGACGCGACGATCCCCGAGACGATCCGCTTCCGCCGCGCGCTCGCGCTCCCCGCGCCCAAGTCGGAGCAGGAGGCGCTGGCCGCCTTCCGCGAGGAGATGTCGGCGAACGAGGTGCGCCGGTCGTTCATCGGGATGGGGTACTACGACACGCACACCCCGGCGGTGATCCAGCGGAACATCCTGGAGAATCCGGGCTGGTACACCGCGTACACGCCCTACCAGGCGGAGATCGCGCAGGGGCGGCTCGAGGCGCTGCTCAACTACCAGACCGTGGTGAGCGACCTCACGGGCCTCCCGATCGCGAACGCCTCGCTGCTCGACGAGGGGACCGCGGCGGCCGAGGCGGCCACGATGGTGCACGCGATCGTCGGCGACGACACGCGGAACGAGATCCTCGTGGCGAAGGACTGCCACCCGCAGACCATCGAAGTGGTGAGCGCCCGTGCCGCGGCTCGCGACATCAAGGTGAAGGTCGTCGCGCCGGAGAAGATGCGGCCGAACAAGAAGACCGCCGGCGTGCTCCTCCAGTACCCGAACACCTTCGGCGCCGTGGAGGACCATCGCGCGCTCTGCGAGCAGGTGCATGCCGCGGGCGGGCTGGTGATCGTCGCCACCGACCTGCTGGCGCTCACGCTCCTCGCGCCCCCGGGGGAGTGGGGGGCGGACGTGGCGGTGGGCAATTCGCAGCGCTTCGGCGTGCCCTACGGGTACGGCGGCCCGCACGCGGCGTTCTTCGCCACGCGGGACGAGTACAAGCGGCAGATCCCCGGGCGCATCATCGGGGTCTCGCGCGACTCGTCCGGGAAGCCGGCGCTCCGCATGGCGCTCCAGACGCGCGAGCAGCACATCCGCCGCGAGAAGGCGAGCTCGAACGTCTGCACCGCGCAGGTGCTGCTCGCCGTGATGGCGGGGATGTACGCCGTCTGGCACGGCCCGGAGGGGCTCGTGCGGATCGCGCGGCGGGTGCACCACCGCGCCGAGCTCTTCGCCGCCGGGCTGCGGGCGATGGAACTCGCGCCGGAACCGGCGGTCGTGTTCGACACCGTGACCGTCGTGGTGAACCGGCAGCGCGGGAAGATCGTGCGGGCCGCCGCCAAGCTCGGCATCAACCTGCGCGTGGTGAACAGCAAGACCCTCGGCGTCTCGATGGGGGAGAACACCACCGTCGCCGATGTCAGCGACCTGCTCACGGCGTTCAACCAGGGGGAGCCGCACGGCCTCGACCTCGACGCACTGGGGAAGGGGATCGACGCGCGCTACGACGAGCGCTTCGCGCGCACCTCGACCTTCCTGACGCACCCGGTGTTCTCGACGCACCACAGCGAGACCGAGATGCTGCGCTACATGCGGACGCTGGAGTCGCGCGACCTCTCGCTCACGCACTCGATGATCCCGCTCGGCAGCTGCACCATGAAGCTGAACGCCTCGGCGGAGATGTTCCCGGTGACCTGGCGCGAGGTCGGGGGGCTGCATCCCTTCGCGCCGGCCAAGCAGGCGGCCGGGTACGCCTCGATGTTCGGGCGGCTCGAGCGGGCGCTGGCCGAGATCACCGGGTTCGCGGCCGTCTCGCTGCAGCCGAACGCGGGCTCGCAGGGGGAGTACGCGGGGCTGCTCGTGATCCGCGCCTACCATGAGGCGCGGGGGCAGGGGCACCGGAGGGTCTGCCTCATCCCGCAGTCGGCGCACGGCACCAACCCGGCGAGCGCGGTGATGGTCGGGATGCAGGTGATCGTCGTGAAGACCGACGCGAACGGCAACATCGACGTGGCCGACCTGCGGGCGAAGGCCGAGGAGCACTCGGCGAACCTCGCGGCGCTGATGGTGACGTATCCGAGCACGCACGGCGTGTTCGAGGAGAGCATCAAGGACATCTGCGCGATCATCCACGAGCATGGCGGGCAGGTGTACCTCGACGGCGCGAACATGAACGCGATGGTCGGGCTCTGCCGCCCCGGGGACATCGGGGGGGACGTCTGCCACCTGAACCTCCACAAGACCTTCTGCATCCCGCACGGCGGAGGCGGACCGGGGATGGGGCCGATCGGCGTGGCGGCGCACCTGGCACCCTTCCTGCCCGGGCACAGCGTGGTGAAGACGGGCGGGGAGCGGGGGATCGGCGCCGTATCGTCGGCCCCGTGGGGGAGCGCGAGCATCCTCCCGATCTCGATGATGTACATCGACATGATGGGGGCGTCCGGGCTCACCGAGGCCACCAAGGTCGCGATCCTCAACGCGAACTACGTGGCGCACCAGCTCCGCGGGCACTACGAGGTGCTGTACAAGGGGAAGAACGGGCGCGTCGCGCACGAGTGCATCATCGACACGCGGCCGCTGAAGGCGCTGGCGGGCGTCGAGGTGGAGGACATCGCCAAGCGGCTGATGGACTACGGCTTCCACGCGCCGACGGTGAGCTTCCCCGTGGCGGGCACGCTGATGATCGAGCCCACGGAGTCCGAGTCCAAGGCGGAGCTCGACCGGTTCTGCGAGGCGCTGATCGCGATCCGCGAGGAGGTGCGCGACATCGAGCGCGGGGTGCTGGGGCGCGAGGACAACCCGCTGCAGCACGCGCCGCACACGCTCGAGGTGGTGCTCAGTGACGGGTGGTCGCACGGCTACTCGCGCGAGCGGGCGGCGTTCCCCTTGGCTTGGGTGCGGGAGCGGAAGTTCTGGCCCGCGGTCGGGCGGGTGGAGAGTGCCTTCGGCGACCGCAACCTCGTCTGCTCCTGCCCGCCGCTCGAGGCGTACGCCTCGGCGTAGCGCGCGTGCCGCGCGCTACGGATGCCGCCTACTGCCCGATGTGCTTGGCGTAGGCGGCGGCGTCGAGGAGGCCCGAGAGCGCCTTCGGGTCCACCTTCATCCTCACCATCCACCCGTCGCCGTACGGGTCGGTGTTCACCAGCGCTGGCTCGCCGTCGAGCTTCTTGTTCACCTCGACGATCTCGCCGGCGAGCGGGGTGAAGAGCTCCGAGACCGCCTTCACGGCCTCGATGGTGCCGAAGACCTCATGGTGTCCGAACTTCTTCCCCGCGGCCGGCATCTCGAGGTAGACGATGTCGCCGAGCTCACCCTGGGCGTAGTCCGTGATGCCGACGAGCACGACGGAGGCGTCGGCGGTCTTCTTCACGTACTCGTGGTCGGTCGTGTAGAGGAGGTCCTGCGGGATGGACGACACGCGCGACTCCGTCGTGGGCGGGTGGACTGGGGAGCGATTCGCGTGGAAGGCTACCCGGGGCGTCCGTAGGGGTCAAGCCGCGGCGCGGAGCAGCTCCTCGTGGAGCGCACGCACCTTCGCGTCCAGCTCCTCGACGGTGCCGTCGTTGTCGATGAGGTGATGGGCGCGGTCGCGTTTCCGCTGCGAGGGCATCTGCGCGGCCATCATCGCGGACGCCGCGGACGCCGAGAGGCCACGGTCGCGCATGAGGCGCTCGCGGCGCACCTCCGGTGGCGCATCGACCAGCACCACGCGATCCATCGCCCCTTCGAGCCCCACCTCGAAGAGGAGGGGGATGTCGCACACGACGAGCCGGTCGCCGCGCGCGCGCGCCGCGGCGACCTCCTCCTCGCGCAGCAGCGCGACCTCCGGGTGCACGATCGCGTCGAGGGCGGCGCGCTCGACGTCGTCGGCGAAGACGATCTCCCGGAGCGCCGCGCGGTCGAGCGTGCCGTCGGGCATGAGCACGCCGACGCCCCAGCGGTCGACGATCCGCCGCAGGGCGCGCGTCCCGGGGCGCACGGCCTCGCGCGCGAGGTGGTCGGCGTCGATGACCGTGGCGCCCAGTGCGGCGAGGCGCTGGGCCACCATGGACTTCCCCGCGGCGATGTTCCCGGTGAGGCCGACGATCAGCATGGGCGAATCGTACGTGCCGCGTTACGAGTGGCGCCAGATGCGCGTTACCTTCGCAGCATGCCCCGTCCCGGCCGTCGCCGCGCCTTCACGTTGATCGAGATCCTCATGGTGATCGCCCTGATCGGGATCGTCACGGGGTTCGCGGTCACGCGCGTGAGCTACTGGGGCTACCGGATGGACGCGAACATCCGCCTGTTGCAGAACGTGATCATCGGGGCCCAGCAGCTCGCCATCACGCGCAACGTCACCGTGCAGGTGATGTTCGACGCCAACGAGCATCGGGTGCGCATCCTGCAGGACTTCAACAACAACGGCCTCATGGATGCGAGCGACAGCGCTCGCTACCGGCCGCTGGCGGACGGGGCCCAGTTCCAGGTGCCGCCCACCACGATCGACGGGGCGGCGCCGGCGTACCTGACGGGGCCCGGGGTGATCGCGACGGGGAACCCGCTGCAGCAGGCCATCCGCATCGCGGCGAACGGGTCGCTCTCAGGGGACGTGGTGGTGTACATCGGGTCGCCGAGGAACCTGGCGGAGGACTTCCGCGCGATGACCATCGTCGGCGCCACGTCACGCACGGGGTTCTGGACGTACGGCGGCGGCACCTGGCGGAAGCGGAACAACTGACGGGCCTCGCACGCACGGCGCAGGCACCGCGCACGTGCCCTCCCTTGCGAATCCGCCCTGCTAGCGCCCGATCCCGCTGAAGAGGTGCTCCACCGCCCAAGCCGCGCCGCCGCGCGCGCGGATCTCCTGCGGGGTCGCGCCCAAATAGCGCTGGCAGGTGTTGCGGAACGCCGAACCCGAGGGGAAGTCGAGGAGGCGCGCGACCGCATCGGCGGCGCGGTTCGGGTCCTCCAGCATCTGCGCCGCGACGATCAGGCGCCCCCAGGCGAGGAGCTTCTGCGGGGGCGGGAACTCCGCGTCCGCGAGGCCGGTGAGGAGGGCGCGCTTCGACGACCCGCAGATCTCCGCCAGTCGGTGCGAGGTGAGGCGCAGGTGCGCGCGGGTCACGGCCACCATCACGGCGTCGCGCACGAGGGGCGGGAGGTTGGCGAGGCGGGGGCGGATGAGCTGGGCCACGCCGCGGGCCGTGGCGCGCTCGAGCACCGCGCGGAATGCGGCAGGCGTATCATCCTGCCCGACGATCAGGAGGCCGTCGAATCCGGCGCGCCCGGCGTCGAACAGGTCGCGGGCGCGGTCCGGCGTGAGCGTGACGTACGCCACGAGCGTGAGGCGCTCGGCGCGCATCTTCAGGCGCCGGACGACGTCGAAGTGGCTGTGGCCATCGGCGAAGAGGTCGATGATCGCGAGCGTGACCTCCTCGTCCTGGCAGGCGGCCTCGAGTTCGGTCCAGTCGCGGCAGTGCACCAGGCGGTGCTCACCCTGCACGGCCGCGTTCACACGCTGCGAGGCGCGGGCATCGGGGAGCATGGTGGCGATCGCGGCCATAGGGGCGGGCGGTTGGGAGTGGGCGCGTGCGGGAGGCACGGGTCGTGCGTCGATAATTCCCGAGGGTATGACGCCGCGAGCCCTCCGAATGTCACGTTGTGACAGCCACTCGTGGGACGGCGTCCTTTCCTTGGGTTGGTCCGCCTCTCCTGCGTCCGTAACTTCCGTCTATGAACGCCCCGCGCGCCCGGGCCCGTCCCGGGATGACGATCATCGAGGTGATGTTCGCGATCGTGATCCTGTCCGGCGTGATGCTCAGCCTCTCGCGCTTCGGGCAGAGCTTCACGCGCGCGGCGCGGAACGCCTCGCACCTGACGATCGCGAGCGACCTGGCGACGGCGCGCGTCGAGGCGGTGCGGGCGCACGCGACCTACGGCACGATCGTCTCCACCTTCGACAACACGGTGGAGACGAGCGCGACGGTCGGAGCGAACCCGTCGATGGTCGGCAACGACGGGTACACGCGGACGACGCTGGCGCTCCGCACCGTGAACGACACGACCGACTTCGTGACGGTGACGGTGACGGTGACCGCGGCGGTGCTCGCGAAGCCGGTGGCGAAGACCACGATCATCTCGGCGTTCCGGTGAGGGGGCGCGCGGGGTTCTCCCTCGTGGAGATCATGGTGGCGATGGCGCTGACCCTGGCGGTCTTCGCGATCACGCTCCCCTTCGTGCGCGCGCAGACGCGCGCCCTCGGGACGAGCGCGGGACGTCTCGACGCGGACCAGCTCGCGCGGTACGCGCAGCGGGCGATCGACAAGGACCTGCGGCTCGCGAGCGCGATCCCAGGCCAGCCCCTGCTGGTACTCGCGGCACCGATGGCGATCGCCTTCAACGCGAACCTCCTGGCGGTCGACACCACCGACCCGGGCGCGGCCGACATCGATGCGACCGCCGCGAGCACGCTCACCGATTCCTGGCGCTTCGCGGACGCGGCGGTGCTCCCGACCACCGGGCGGAACTACCCGGCGCAGGACTACCTGGACGGCGCCGGCGTGATCAGCCGGATCGAGACGATCAGCTACTTCCTGCACCCCGACACCGTCACTGGGCGCTCCGACATCTATGTCCTCTACCGCCGGGTGAACGCGCGGGACTCGGTGGAAGTCGTGCGCAGCCTGCACGTGCCGACCGACTCGGCGTTTTTCAGCTACCACCGACCCGTCGGCGGGACCCTCACGCGCATCGCCGCCTCGCGCCTCCCGCTCTACTGGGACTCGGTCGCGGTGGACTCGGTGACGAGCGTCGGCATCCGGGCCGCCGGGTTCTACAAGGACCGGATGACGTCGGCCGTGACGATCCGCACGGTGAACTGGACCACGGTCGTGCCCAACGCCAAGGGGCGCGCGGCGCGGACCTGCGGCGCCGCGCCGGCCGCGCCGAGCGCGTTCACGCCGACCAAGGTCACGAACTCTCTCCCCTACCGGGTGCAGCTCGCGTGGAACGCCTCGGCGGACGACAGCGCGACGCCCAACGATGTGCAGTACTACGTGGTCGAGTGGCGCGTCTCCGGCACGGGGAACAGCTGGCAGACGCTCACCACCGTGCCGGCCACGCGGGCCGGCACCTACCTATGGACCCACGCCAACCCGCTCGTGATCGGCAACTATGAGTACGGCATCCGGGCGGTGGACTGCGGCGGCCTCCTCTCCGCGCAGGCGGTGAGCGCGGTGGTGACGCTGCCATGATGCGCGCGCGGCGCGGTTCCGCGCTCATCCTCGTGCTCATGATGACCTTGGCCGTCGCGGGCCTCTCGATCGCGGCGATCTTCATGTCCTCGAGTGCCGGGCTCCTCTCGGCGTTCTACGACCGGGAACGCGACTACCGGCTCGCGGCCGATGCCGCGCTCGAGGTCGCGCGGACCCGGCTCCGGCGTGATTCGACGCTGGTGGTGGCGGACACCGGGATGCGGGTGCTGCTCTCCGGCTACCAGGTGCGGGACGCGCAGGGCGTGGTGCTCCCGCGCGTGCGGGTGAACGTCTATGCCGCCGTCACCGGCGACACGACCGGGGCGTTCCTCCCCTTCATCACGCTGATCGCACAGGCATATGACGCGGGTGGGACGCGCCATGTGCGGCGCGTGGACCTCCGGCAGGAGAGTTTCTCGCGCTACGGACTTTTTGTCGACTCGTTCCCCGGGAGCCTCACGCACGGGCCGGCCGCTGCGCCCGGCCGCGTGCACACCAACTCGACGTGGCGCAGCTCCGGGTCCGGGAACACCTACGAGGACACGGTCACCGCGGTCGGCGGGTTGACGGGGACCGCGACCTTCCGCTCGGACACCGTCGTCGGCGGTCCGCGCGTGCGTTTCCCGCGCGACTCGACCTTCCCGGCTCTCCACGCGCTGGCGGCGGGGGCGAACCTCGCGTTCACGCCCCTCACCGGCGCGGCGCAGGGGACGCGGATCGAGTTCGTGGCGTTCGACGCGAACAACGACGGCACGGTGGGGCCGGCCGAGGGCTTCGCGCGCGTCTTCGACCTGGCGAACGTCGCGGGGGTGGACACCTCGCGGCTCAAGGCGACGCCAGTGGTCTACAGTGCCTTCAACTTGATCGACTTCCAGTGGCAGTCGTACTACCGGTGGAACGACCCGGTGGTGCAGCGGCAGTGCGGGGCGTTCTACCGGCGCGCGGGGCGATGGCACTTCTTCCCGATCGCGACGCACCGCTCGAATTGGGCGCGCGCCGTGATCCAACAGACGGGCGCCTCCGACTATCCGGCCGTGACCTTCGCGACGATGAATGTCATGGACGACCACTCGGAGACGGCGGTCGAACTGATCATGCGTGACCAAGCGACGGCGCGCTGCTTTCCCGCGGGGAGTCCGTACCTCCTGACCACCGAGCGGATGACGAATCCCTCCGGCGTCATCACCGGGACGCCGGCGGATTCGGTGCCCTTCGGCGTGGTGACGCCGCCCGGGGGCTGGCCACTCAGCGCGCCCAACGGCTACGGCGGATCCGACACGACCTTCACCGTGCGGAGCCGCACCTGCTCGTTCTCGACGCTCACGACGCTGGGCCGGTGTGACACCGGGACGATCACGGACCTCGGGAG
>CAZHAG010000041.1:0-12592 GCA_964529705.1 uncultured Gemmatimonas sp.
GTGTTGTCCAGGAAGGGCCGGTTGGTCGCGGTGGTGGAGGTGACGGTGATGTCGCCGCGCGCGCCGATGGTGTAGACGCGCCCGGCCGCGAAGGAGACGTTGGTGCGGCCGAAGGCGTTGGTGGTGACGCCGGCGTAGCGCGCGCCGAGGTCGTAGACGCCCGACGGTACCGCCACGAACGCGCCCGCGCCGCGGTACGCGACCTCGGCGCCCACCGGCACCTCGGTGAGCGTGAGCGTGTTGCGCGCGTAGAGCGTGAGCGGGTTGGCGTTGGAGATGGCGTGCACGAAGCGCACGTACGCCACCGAGAAGTCGATCGCGGCGGGGTAGTCGTCCTGCACGACGAACCCCTCGACGGTCTTGGTGGTGGTGTTGTAGAAGCCGCTCAGGTAGAGCGAGTAGGACGCGCCGTCGGCGATGGTCGCGGGGACGGAGGCGATGATCAGGTCCTTGTCCACGGTGGCCGAGATGCGGCCGGTGAGCGTGTAGGCGCCCGGCTCCACGGCCGCGTAGAAGCCGCCCGAGCCGACGGCGCCGTACGAGACGCCGTTGGTGGACTCGATGCCGGTGGTGGAGCTGATCGCCGTCATCTTGGCGTCGTTCGCGTAGAAGTTCACCGCCGGCGCGTTGACGCCGAAGTTGAAGAACTTGACGCGCGCGGACGGGATGGGGCCGGTGATGTCCTGGACCGCGTTCTCGCTGCAGGCGCCGAGCGCGAGGGCCGCGAACAGCGCGATGAGGTATCGGTGTCTGGTCATGGCTCGGTTACGGGAGGGTGATCCAGAGGGGGCGCGTGTGGTAGTCGAGCGCGAGCCCGCCGACGGCGTCGAGGCCGGGCCGATTCCACACGTACTCCGAGTTGTAACGCGGGCGGATGCGCTGCACGACGAGGCCCCCGTTGTCGGGATACAGCGTCGTCGGCGGCGTGAACCCAGGGTACACCTGCACCCCGCTCGCCGGGTCGATGTCGGTGTAGTGGTAGCGGCGCATGTCCATCCAGATCTCGTTGTGCCCCCACCCCCACTGCGCGATGTACTTCTGCGACATGATCCGCGTGAGCGTGAGCCCCGCCGGGGTGGCCGGGATGATCGCGGCGTTGGTCATGAACGCCGACTTCTCCGCCGCGCTGATCTGCGTCGGGGTCTGGGCGTTGTCGAGGTTGCGGGCGTTCACCCAGTCGATGTGGGACGAGACGCCGGCCGTGTACGCCGTGAGCGCGAGCGGGAGGTTGCCGCTCCGGTACGCGGCCTCCGCCTTGATGAACTGCAGTTGCGCATAGGTCATCACCGGCATCTTCGCCTTGTCGTCGAAGAGGTAGCGGCCGGGGAGCTGCTGGCCTCCGGTGCCGGCGTAGCCGTGGAAGTTGTTCGGCTGCTGGGCGGTGGCGAGCCCGCCGAACCCGACCACGTTCGGGTTGAGCCCGCGGTAGACGCCGTCGGGAGCGGGGGCGAGCATCCGGCTCATCCGCGGGTCCACCACGCCGCCGAACACGGTGCCGTTCATCAGGCCCAGCACGAACTGCGTCTGGCGGTAGCTGGAGATGTTGTTGCGGGTGCGGCCCCAGAAGTTGATGTCGTCGTTCTGGGTGGCGGGGTAGGTCAGCAGGGCGTCATCCGCGTTGCCGACGAACGAGCTGTCGACATTGGCGATCACCGCCGCCGCGTTGTACGTGGACTTGTTGGTGTAGTGGTTCAGGTGGAGCGCCCGCAGGCCGTACGCGAGCTTGAGCCACTTGGTCCGGTCGCCATTGTACATCTTGTCCGTGCGCCCGAGGTAGGTGGCGTCCACCGCACCGTCGGTGCGCTTGAGGAGGGTGATGGCCTCGTCGAGCAGCCGGCGGACCTCGCCGTAGGCGAACTCCTCGGAGTCGTAGGCGAACGAGAAGGTGGACTGGTTGAAGGCCTCACGGATGATCAGCGGCCCGTGCAGGTCCACGAGCACCTGCCACCCCCAGGCCTTGAGGATGTAGCCGACGCCCAGGAGGTCCCAGCGCTGCTCGGCCTCGGCCTTCTGCATCATGTCCACGAGGTTCTGGCCGAAGGTCCAGTACACGTCGCGCCACTGCTGCGCGCCGTTGTCGCTGGTCGGGTCGTACCCCATGCGGTCCCAGGTGCTGAGGCTGGTGCCGGGGAGCGTCCACTGCTGCGTGTAGCGCCCGACGAAGCGCCCATCGAACTGCGGCGAGGTCACCATCCAGTGCAGCATCGGCGCGAGGTACAGGTTGGCCGAGACGACCTGCGGGCCGTTGGGGTTGGTGTTGACGTCGAGGAAATCCTGGCAGCTGGAGGACGCGGTGAGTGCGCCGGCCAGCAGCAATCCCTTGAGGGCTCGCATCGGCTTCCGGGAGGACGGGGTGGTCGCGGTCGCGCGCCGCGCGGTGGCGTTGGAGTTGGTCATGGTCAGAAACCCACCTTGAGGCCGAAGCTGACGCCGCGCGGGACGGGGAAATTGCCGTAGTCGATCCCCGCGGCCCCGGAGCCGCCCACGGCGGCGGAGTTCCCATTCACGATCGGGTCGAGCCCGGAGTAGTTGGTGAAGAGGAAGAGGTCGGTCCCGGTGAGGAAGACGCTGGCGTGCCGGGCCCGGAAGAGCGCGCCGGGGAGCTCATACCGGAGCGTGACGTCCTTCAGGCGCACCCAGTTGATGTCCTGCTCGATGAAGAGCTCCTCGCTGATCGACGTGTAGTACAACGGCTGCACGGCCGGGATCACGACGATCGTGTTCCGCGTGGGCGTGGCGCTGTTCTCCTTGCCGTCGCGGAGGACGCCGGCGATGACCCGCGGCACCTCGCGGTCGAGCGTGCGCTTGCTCAGCCCGCGAGCGGTGAGCAGGTGCTCGGTGGCGTTGAGCACGTCGCCCCCCTTCCGGATGTCGATCAGGAAGGAGAGGGAGAAGCGGTTGTAGTTGAAGGTGTTCGTGAGCCCCACCAGGAAGTCCGGCTGCCGGTCGTAGCCGCGGTCGATGAACGACGCGGAGCGGATCGGGAGTCCGGTGGTCGGGTCGATCAGGAGCTCGTTGCTGTCATTGCGCAGGTAGAAGGTGCCGGTCAGCGACCGCGTCGAGGCGCCGGGCCGCGTGCCGTTGCGCACGTTGCCGTAGAGCCAGGTGTCGGAGACGTACGACTCGGGGAGGTCGTTCGGCAGCGAGAGCACCTTGCTGCGTGCGCGCTCGAAGTTGGCGATCACGTCCCACGAGAAGGTCGGGTTCGAGACCGGCGTGCCTCGGACGGTGACCTCGAGGCCGGCGTTGCGGGTGGCGGCGCCGTTGAGGTTGAAGAGGATGAAGCCCGTGGCGTAGCTGCCGCGGATGTCGTTGACGATCTGGTCCTTGGTCTGCTTGTGGTACCAGGTGATGTCGACACCGAGGCGATTCTCGAGGAAGCCGAGCTCGGTGCCCACCTCATACGAGCGCGCGAACTCGGGCTTGAGGCCGAGGTTCGGGCCGGTGAAGCCGTAGCCGTAGCCGCCGTTGGAGGTGGTCTTGTACTCGAGCGACGGGCGGTAGGCGTATGGCCGAGCGTCCTTGCCCACGCGGGCGTACCCGGCGCGCAGCTTGCCGGTCACGTACTTCGCCACCTCGGGGAAGGCGTCCGAGAAGATGAAGCTCGTGGAGATCGAAGGATAGAAGAACGAGTTGCGGTCCTGCGGGATGGTCGAGGTCCAGTCGTTGCGGCCGGTGACCGTGAGGTAGAGGTAGTCGCGGTAGTCGAGCGTCGCGCTGCCGAAGAGGCTCATCAGGCGGCGCTGGCTGATGATCGTCCGGTTGGTGCGGAGCACCGTGTTGTTCACGGAGACGAAGTTCGGGTCGAGGAAGTCCTGCCCCTTGAGCGCCGAAGTCGTGGACTTGAAGTCCGAGATCTGGTTCCCGACGAGGCCGCTGACCTTCAGGTCGGGGCGGAGCGCGTAGGGGTTGAAGGTGAGGACGGTCTGCGCGTTCACGTTGCGCGTGACGTCGTTCGCGATGTCGAGGATGCCGTTGAAGGTGCTGCCGAAGGCGCTCTCGGGGTGGCGCAGGATCTGCAGTTCGTTGGTGTAGCTGTCCGAGCCGATGTTCGTCTTGAGGCCACCCCACGAGAACGGGGTGATCACCAGGCCGACGTTCGCCATCAACCGGCTGTTCTCCGACTTGCTCTGGTTGCGGTTGACGTTGAAGTACGGGTTGTCCGTCTCCGCGGTGGCCGAGAGCGCCGTGAGACGGCGGCGGGTGCCGGCCGGGGAGAGCCAATCGCGGGCGTTGTCGTTGGCCGGCCAGAGCAGGAGGCCGATCAGCGGCCCGTCCGCTCCCTTCCAGGGCTGGTCGTTGTTGGAGAACGCGTAGGCCATGGAGAGGTCGGCCCGCAGCCAGTCGTTCACCTGCGCCTGCGAGGCGCCCGTGAGGTTGGTGGAGCGGAGCTGCGAGTTCGGGACCACGCCCTCCTGCTTGCTCGACGTGGCGGCGAGCCGGTAGTTGATCCGGTTGTCCGGGGCGGCACCGCTGAGGTTGATGTTGTGCCGCGCCGTGACCGCGGTGCGGAAGAACCCGCCCACGTTGTCATAGAAGCGCGTGGTGTCCGCGTACGGGGCGCCGAAGTACTGGAAGGTCGAGAGCACCGCGCCCGCGATGCTGGTGGGCCCGTAGGTGCGCTGCAGCGAGGGCTGGTCGCGCGTCTGGTCGATCCGGAAGCTGTTGCTGTACTCGAACCCGCCGGTGCCCGCGCGGCCGCGCTTGGTGGTGATCACGATCGCGCCGTTCGCGGCGTCGATCCCGTAGAGCGCCGACGCCTCGGGGCCCTTGAGCACCACCAGGGTCTCGATGTCCTCGGGATTGAGGTCCGCCGCGCGGTTCGTGAAGTCGAGGCCACGATTGGAGAACGCCGTGAGCGAGCCCGGCGCGTCCGAGGCGAGGGCGCCCGTGTTGAAGGTCTTGTTGTCGAGCGGAAGCCCGTCGACGATCATGAGCGGCTGGTTGCTGCTGCTGATCGAGCTCACGCCGCGGATGGTGATCGACGCGGAGGCGCCCGGCACGCCGGAGCTGCTCGTCACCTCGACCCCCGCCACGCGCCCCTGGAGCGCGTTCACGAAATTCTCGCGCTGCGTGGAGGCGATCTCCGCGCCCTGCACGCTCTGCTGCGACGTGCCCAGCGCCCGCTGCGTGGTGGTCTGGCCCAGCGCCGTGACGACCACCTCGTTCAGGTTGGTCGCGACCGGGCGCATCTGCACGTCGATCGCGTCCTCGGCACCGACGGTCCGCTCCTCGGGCGCGTGCCCGATGATGCGGAACATCAGCACCTGGCCCGCGGCGACGCGGATACTGTAGCGCCCCGCACCGTCCGTGACGGTGCCCAGGGTGGTGCCCTTCACGGCGACCTGCACGTCGCGCATCGACGCGCCCTGGAGGCTGGTCACGCGGCCGGTGACGGTCTTCACCTGCGCGAACGCAGGCGCCGCCAGCAGGAACGTTCCCAGCAGGACGGCGAGTGCTCGAAGCTTCATGATGTGGTCTTCCGGCAAGTGTGGGACGGCAGGGCGAACGAGAACTTCAGTGAGCTGCGACCGGCCCTGCGGGGGACCCGGTGACGGGTCAGCTCTGGAGCGGGCAGCAATCATGCGTGCGGCCGGGGCGGCTGTCAACGGACGTGCGAGACCGGTGCGCCGGCCGACCGTCGGGCACGGCGCTCACCCGGTGGGATCCCAGACGCCGTCCCACTGCACGAACCCCTCGATCGCCTCGTACTCCGCGAGCCCCAGCCGGTCATAGCGGCGCGCGGTCTCGCTGTTGCGCGCCTCGGCGCGCTGCCAGAACTCCCGGGCGTCGGGACCGGGGAAGAGCGCACGGTCCTTCTGCGATTGGTGCTTGAAGATCGCGGTGCGCTTGCGCCGCACCTCGTCCGGGCTGAGGGGGACGGCCATCTCGATCCGGTCCGGCGACCACTCCTGCCAGGCCCCCCGGTAGAGCCAGAGCTCGGAGTCCCCGTACCAATCGTCCTGCGCGCACCGGCGGTACGCCTCGATGATCGCCGCGAGGCAGGTGCGGTGCGTGCCATGCGGGTCCGAGAGGTCCCCGGCCGCGTAGACCTGGTGCGGACGCACCGCGCGCAGGAGCTCCGTGACGATCCGGATGTCCTCGGGGCCGAGCGCCTTCTTCTTGACGCGTCCCGTCTCATAGAACGGGAGGTCGAGGAAGTGGAGCTTGGTGTCGGGCACGCCGCAGCAGCGGGCCGCCGCGCGCGCCTCGCCCCGGCGGATGATCGCCTTGATCCTCTGCACCTCGGCGCTGTCCACCTGCCCCGCGCGCTTGAGCCGAAGGAAGCGCTCCACGTGTGCCTCCAGCTCCACGATCCGGTCGGAGAGCACGCCGAACTCCGCGCAGAACTCCACCACGAACTCGGCGAAGCGGATCGCGTCCTCGTCGAACACGGCGATGTTCCCCGAGGTCTGGTACGCGACCTGCACGTCGTGCCCCTGGTCGGCGAGCCGGATCAGCGTCCCGCCCATCGAGATCACGTCGTCGTCCGGGTGCGGCGAGAAGACCAGCACGCGCTTGGGGAAGATGTGGTCGAGCGGACGGGCCCGGTCCCCGGGCTGCTTCATGCCGGCCGGCTTCCCTGCAGGCCACCCGACGATCGTCCCCTGCAGGTGCCGGAAGACGAGGAGGTTGATCTCGTACGCGGACCCGTGCTCGGCGAGGAGGTCCTGCAGTCCCTCCTCGTTGTAGTCCGCGTCGGTGAGCTTGAGGATCGCCTTCCCCGTCTTCTCGGCCAGCCAGATCACGGCCCGGCGGATCGCGTCCGGCGTCCATTGCACCGGCCCGAAGAGCCAGGGCGAGCGCTGGCGAGCCAGGTCGGCGGCCGCCGCCGCGTCGAGGAGGATCGTGGCGTCCGCGTGGCGCTGCAGGTAGGTCGCGGGAACGAGCGGGGTGGCCTCCCCCTCGACCACCTTCGCGACGATCGACGCCTTGTTCTCGCCGAAGGCGAGCATCAGGATCCGGCGCGCCTCGAGGATCGTGCCGACCCCCATCGTGATCGCGCGCCTCGGCACGTTCTCGGCGCCGAAGAAGTCGCTCGCGGCATCGATCCGGGTCACGCGGTCGAGCGTGATCAGGCGCGTGCGCGTCGCGTCGTCCGATCCGGGCTCGTTGAAGCCGATGTGCCCCGTGCGGCCCACGCCGAGCAGCTGGAGGTCGATGCCGCCGGCGTCGGCGATGCGCTGTTCGTAGGCTCGGCAGTACTCTGCCACCCCTTCCGCCGCGACCGTGCCGTCGGGGATGTGCGCGTTCGCCGGGTCGATGTCCACGAGGTCGAAGAGGTGCTCGCGCATGAAGCGCGCGTAGCTCTGCAGGTCCTCCGGGTGCATCGGATGGTACTCGTCCAGGTTGAACGTGATCACGTTCCGGAACGAGAGTCCCTCCTCCCGGTGCAGCCGCACCAGCTCGGCGTAGATGCCCGTGGGCGTGGATCCGGTGGCGAGGCCGAGCACCGCGTACCGCCCCTCAGCGGCGCGCGCCCGGACGAGCGCGGCGATCTCGGCCGCGACCTCACGGGCGGCGGCGCGGGCGCCGGGGAGGATCCGCGTCGGGATGCGTTCGCGCGGGATCATCAGGGGTGAGCTCACGGTGGCTGGAGTGCTGAAGGCGTGTTGGAGAGGAGGGCGAGCAGTTCGGGGAGGGCGTGCAGGTGGTCCACGTGGTCGGGCGCGGAGTTCCCGGCGAAGCCGAGTAGCGTGAACCGGCCGCTCCGCACCTCGCTGGTCTGCTGCATCCCGCGCGGGCCCCAGGCGAGGACGGCTGTGCGACGCTGGCCCAGCGCATCGAGCATCCAGTCCGCGGTCTCGGTGGTGCTGGCGAAGGTGCCGGGGAAGATCTCCGAGTGCGTGACGAGCATCGCCTTGGCGCCGCGGGTGGCGCGGCGCGCGAAGTCGGTGAGGGCCGAGAGGTTGGTGGTGTCGAGCGTGCCGCCGGCGGCGAGGAGCTGGCGCTCGGGGAGGTACGAGGTGTGCATCCCGTCGAGGAGGAGTACGGCGTCCACCCGTGCGAGGTGTCGCGGCTCGAGGAGGATCGCGCGGATGGCGCCGTGGCCGGCGGAGAAACCCACCAGCGTCACGCGCGTGAAGCGCACGGGCACGCCGGTCGCCGCGGCGGTCTCGCGCGCGGCATGGGCAAGCAAGGAGTCGAACGCGGGCGCCTCGGCGAAGGCGCGGTGGTACGCGCCCGACCCGGCACCGAGATTGACCACCGCCGCGACGGTCGGCCGCGGGAGGCCAGCGACCGCCTGCATCGGGAGCCAGGCCGCGCCGTGGAAGTGCACCACGAGGTCGAGGGAGTCGCGACCGCCGACTCCTGGCGGGATCCACAGGTCGACGGGCCGTCCCGCGAGGCCGGCGAACGTGCGCGCGGTGCCGGCGAGCGTCCGCGGTTCGAGCCGCTCATGCGCGCGGGTCTGCTCGACCATCGGCGAGGGGTTCTGCGCGGCGGGGGCCGCCTGCGCGCCGGCCGTGGCGAGGGCCGCCATCTGGACAAGGAGCGCGAACGCGGCGGGCAGGCAGGCGGGTGATGACGGGCGCAGGTGTCCTCGTGGGGTGGCGCGGTGCGATGGCATGAGGCGGGGCCGGGGGGCGCCGCCGTCGCAAAGATCCATCGGCGGGTTCCCGGCGTCCAGATTGGGCGAATCCCGGTGGACGATTAGGTTGTAACGGCTGCTCCGACCCGGTAGCTCAGCTGGTAGAGCATCGGACTTTTAATCCGCAGGTCGTGGGTTCGATCCCCACCCGGGTCACTGATGCGACGGGAGCGCGACGCGTGGACGAACCGCCGATGATGCCGCCCGGCGCGGTGCCGACCCCGGCGCCGCCCGCGCGCGTCGCTCCCGGGTCCCGCCGCAGGCGCGCGATGCTCGCCGTCGTCGGCTTCGCCCTCGCCGCCTCGATCGTCGGGCTCCCCAACGACTTCGTATACGACGACGTCCCGCTGATACGCGACCACGCCCGCGTGCACACGCTCGACAGCGCCGCGGCGATCCTCACCAAGCCCTACTGGCCGCCGCCGTTCGCCGAGCAGCTCTACCGGCCCGCGGCGTCACTCCTCGTCGCGGTCGAGTACGCGGCCGGGGGCGGCGCCCCGTGGGTGTTCCGGGCGACGAGTTACCTGCTCTACGCGGCGTGCGCGGCGCTCCTCCTCGGGCTCCTGGGCACGATGACCTCGCCGCGGGCGGCCCTCGCCGCCTCGATCCTCTTCGCGGTGCACCCGGTGCATGTGGAGGCGGTCGCACTGGGCGTCAACCAAGGGGAGTTGATCGTCGGCCTGCTGGGATCGCTGATGGTCTGGCGCTACCTCCGGCGACGGCAGGGTGCGGGGATGCGATCCCGCGACTGGCTGGAGCTCGCGTGCTGGTACGCCATCGCGGTCCTCACCAAGGAGAACGGGATGGTGCTGCCGGCCCTCCTGCTCGCCGCCGAACTCACGGTCCTGAACGGGGCTCGTCCGGACCCACGGAAGTCGCGGCTCCTCGGGATCGCGCTACTCACGGGCGTCGCGATCCTCGCGGTCGCGGCACGTGTTGCGGTCCTCGGCGGTCCCGTCGGCGCCCGTCCGGCGGCCGACCTGTTCGCGCTCTCGCTCGGCGAGCGGGCCGTGCTCATGCTGCAAGTGGTGCCGCACTGGCTCCGGTTGCTGGTCTGGCCGCAGCGACTGCAGGTGGACTTCGCGGCCGGCACCTTCGTGCTGCCGGACGGGGTCGGCGTGATCGAGGTCGCGGGCCTCGCCCTCGTCATCGGCTTCGTCACGGCCCTCCTGGCGCTCCGTCGTCGCCTGCCAGCCGCCTCGTTCGGGCTCGCCTGGTGCGGCATCGCCCTCCTCCCCGTGAGCAACCTGGTCCCGACGGGCATCATCCTCGCCGAGCGGACGCTCTTCCTCCCGAGCATCGGATTCCTGATCGCGGCGGCCGCGGTAGGGGCGCGACTCGCGAGCGCCTGGCCGGGGCGCCCGATGCTCGCGCGGCGCCTGCTGCTCGGCGGCTGCGCCGTGCTCACCGTCCTGGGCCTGGTGCGCAGCGTGAGCAGGCACTCCGTGTGGAACAGCGCGCATCTTGTCGTGCAGCCGGCGTTCGACCGGAGCATCAGGAACCCCTGAGTGGCTCGGGCCCGCGAGGGCAGCAGTCTGCAACGTCGTTCGGAGTCAGGTAGGGGATTCCCTGATATAGAGCGGGAATCCACCTTATGGTATGCATCGACGCTCGCCCGTAGCCTTCGCCCATGGCTGACGACCTCATCCGGATCATCCTGGCCGACGACCACGCCGTCGTGCGTGCCGGCCTGAAGGCCGTGCTCGGCTCCGCGAAGGACATGCTCGTCGTGGGCGAGGCATCCACCGGGCCCGAGGCCGTGGAGATGGCCGCGCGCCTGAAGCCCGAGGTCGTCGTGATGGACCTCTCGATCGGCGAGGTGGACGGCGGCGAGGCCACCAAGATGCTGATCGAGCAGGGCATCCCCTCGCGCGTGCTGATCCTCACGATGCACCCCGAGGAGGACTACCTCGTGCCGATGCTCGAAGCCGGGGCGACGGGGTTCCTCCCGAAGACGGCGGCCGACCGCGAGCTGGTCGAGGCCGTCCGCACAGTGGCGCGCGGCGACATCTTCGTCCGCCCCGAGGCGGCGCGCATCCTGGCCAAGGGCTACCAGCGCAAGGACCCGATGGCCGAGGACCGCTCGAAGTATGAGCGGCTCACCGACCGCGAGCGCGACGTCCTGCGTCTCGTCGCGCAGGGGTACTCGGCACCGGAGATCGGGGAGCGGCTCTTCATCTCGCCCAAGACGGTCGACACGTACAAGGCGCGGATCCAGGACAAGCTCGGGCTCTCGCACCGCCACGAGTACGTTCAGCTCGCGCTGCGCCTCGGGCTGCTGCAGGAAGGCGAGTAGCCGCCGCCGCGCGCGCGGCCCATCTTCCGCAGCACCATGCTCTCCACCACGTCGAAACTCCGTCTCACCGTCGGTGCGGGGGTGCTCTCCGTCGTGCTGGTGGGGACCGTGGCCCTCACCGCCACGCAGCGTGCGGCGGCGATCGCGGGCGGCGGGACGGAGCTGCGCGTGGTGCAGGCCCTCCTCGCCATCACCCTCCTGCTCGCGGTGGTGCTCGGCTGGCTCGCCTATGCGAGCCTGCAGGACGACCTGGTGCTGCGAGGCGAGGCCGAGGCTGCGCTCCGCCAGTCGGAGGCGAAGTTCGCCGGGATCCTCGACATCGCGGCGGACGCCATCATCTCCGTCGACGACCAGCAGCGGATCATCCACTTCAACCGGGGGGCGGAGCGGATCTTCGGCCATACGGCGGAGCAGATGATCGGCAAGTCACTCAGCGTGTTGCTGCCCGACCGTTACCGGCAGGGGCACGCTGCGCACATCCGCGCCTTTGGCAAGGCACCCGAGTCCGCCCGGCAGATGGCGAACCGCCGCGAGATCTTCGGCCTGCGGAAGTCGGGAGACGAGTTCCCGGCGGAGGCGTCGATCTCCAAGCTCCCGCAAGCGAACGGGACGATGGTGTACACCGTGCTGCTGCGCGACGTGACCGAGCGTCGCCAGCGGGAGGAGGCGCAGCGCCGGCTCGCGGCCGCCGTCGCGACGCTCGGCGAGACGCTCGAGGTGACGGCGACGGAGCGCTCGATCGTGCAGCTCCCGCTCCCCTGGCTGGGGAACGGCGCGATCCTCGACGTGGTGACGGGGACGCGCTTCCTGCGACGCGTGCCGGCCACGACGGGGGATGGCGCACTCGACGCGGCCCTCGGAGCCGTCGCCCGGATCCCGCTCGACATGGACTCGCCCTCGCGCGTGGTGGACGTGCTGCGGCATGCAGAGGTCGAGCACGTGGAGGAGGTGACGGACGAGTGGCTCGAGGCGCACACGGCCGACGGGGCGGCGTTCGCGCGGATGCGCGCGCTCGGCATGCGGTCGCTCCTCCTCCTGCCGCTCGTCGCGCGTGAGCACGTGCTCGGCGTGCTCCAGATCTTCCGCACGGCCGGGGCACCGCCCTTCACGGAGCTCGAGCGCGCGATCGCCGAGGAGCTCGCACTGCGCGCGGCCTTCGCGCTCGACAACGCGCGACTGTATGAAACGGCGCAGGCCGCCACCAAGGCGCGCGATCACGCCCTCGGCGTCGTCTCCCACGACCTGCGGAACCCCATCTCGGCGATCGGCATGAGTGCCCGCGCGCTGCTCGCCGCGACCCCGGAGGCGGATGCGCCGCGGCGGGAGCTGGCGGAGAACATCGTCACCAGCCAGGAGCTCACGCAGCGGATGATCCGCGACCTCCTGGACGTGGCCAACATCGAGGTGGGACGGCTCTCCGTGGAGCGACGCCCCGAGGAGCTGCCCCCGATCCTGGAGCGCGCGGTCGCGCTCTTCCGGCGCGAGTCGGCGGAGCGGGGCGTGGTGCTCGCGCTGGATCCGCTCCCGAAGCTCCCGGCCATCAGCGGCGACGCGGAGCGGCTGGTGCAGGTGCTCTCGAACCTCCTCTCGAACGCGCTTCGCTACTCGGAGCGCGGGGGGCGGATCACGGTGCGGGCCGAGCCGCAGGGGGACGAGGTGCGCGTGTCGGTGGCGGACACCGGGAGCGGGATCGCGCCGGCCTC
>CAZHAG010000041.1:12692-14234 GCA_964529705.1 uncultured Gemmatimonas sp.
CGGCGGGTAGACGATCGCCGCGTCATGCGTGGTGGCGGTGATCCACCCCGTCTTGTGCGCGACGCGAGTGCCCGGCGGGAGCCCCGCGGGGATCTCGTCGTTGAACTCCTGGCGCATCAGCGTCTCGCGCATGGCGATCGTGGCCCAGGCTGAGGCCACCTCCCCCCGTTCGAGCGCGACGAGGAGTTTCCCGAGGCCGCGCGCGGTCGTCGTGTTGTTGAGGCCGGCCCGGAAGGCGACGCCGTCCTCCACCCCACGGCGCACGATCACGCCCTCGCCCCCCAGGGTGCGGGCGAGGGATGTCACGCGCGTGGGATCGAGGCGTTCGATCAGCACGTTCGTCGCGAGGTTGCTGGAGCGCACGATCATCCGCTCGTTCAGCTCGCGCAGCGAGATCGGGGCGCCCACGCGGGCGTAGAGCGCGCCGTCGGAATCATCCGACGGGGAGAGGGCGTAGGGGGAGCCGTCGACGATGGACGCGAAGCGGTTCCCGAGCGGGATGCGGTCGTCGAGGCTGAGCGTGCCGGCGTCGGCGCGACGGAAGAGTTCGAACATCACGGGCACCTTCATGGTGCTCGCGGCATGGAACGAGGTGGTGTCGCCGATGCCGAGGGTGGTGCCGGTGGCGAGGTCGTGGAACCAGAGCCCCACCTCGGCGCCGGGGGTGGCCGCGATGCGCTGCCGGAGGGCCGCGTCGAGCGAACCGGGCTGGAGCGGGCTGTGACCGATGTCACGGGCCGCGCGGGGTGCGGGGCCCGCGACTTGCGGGCTAGAATGGGTGGGTGCCCATGCCAGCAGAACAAGGGCCAGGGCCGTAGGGTAGGAACGCACGAGCCGAATATAGGGTGTAGGTGGGTCGCGAGCGCGGCCGCCGCGCCGGACAGTCCATCGTCTTGGAGGGGGAATGGCGGGATCGCGCTTGTTGGTCGGGGTCTTCGTGTCGCTCTGCGCCGCCTGCGGGCCGTTGGGGCTTGGCGCACACCGCACCGGGCCGGTGCCCGAGGCCGTGGCGCCGGAGGGCTCGACGCCCGCGGCCGCCGCCGTCGAGGCGGCCGGTGCGGCTGTTGCGGCGGATGCGGCACTCCCAGGCGCGGCCGAGGCGGCGAAGTCCGCAGTCTCCGAATCAGGTCCTGCCGCACCTGCGCCGCAGGCGGAGGCGCCCGCCGCCGAGGCGGAACCCGAGCCGGTCGATCCGCCGCCCGCGTGGGACATCGCCGTCGCCCCGTATGAATCGCATGCGCGCGTGGAGTACTTCGTGCAGCGCTTCAGCGAGGTCACCAAGGAGTCGTTCGAGCTCGCGCTGGAGCGCCAGAGCCGCTACGCGCCGATGATCCATTCCAAGCTGCGCGCGGGCGGGCTCCCCGAGGACATGATCTATCTCTCGCTGATCGAGAGCTGGTACGACCCGCACGCCTACTCGCGCGCGGCCGCGGTGGGGATGTGGCAGTTCATGACCGGCACCGCGAAGGGTGTCGGGCTGCGCGTGGACTGGTGGGTGGACGAGCGGCGCGACCCGGTGCGGTCCACGGACGCCGCGGTGGC
>CAZHAG010000041.1:14334-19727 GCA_964529705.1 uncultured Gemmatimonas sp.
CGGCCAGCGGATCCTCGTGCCCCGCGCCGATGTCGTGCGCGCCGCGCGCGACGTGCCGAACCCCGCGATCGAGCGCTACGGGAGTTCGTCCAGCGGCCTCCACGTGGTGAAGCGCGGGGAGTCGTTGAGCGTGATCGCGCGGCGGAACGGGACCAGCGTGGCGCAGCTGAAGCGGATGAACGGACTCAAGAGCGACAAGATCCGGATCGGGCAGAAGCTGCGCGTGCGGTAGTCCGGCCGCCCGGGCGCGCGGCGGCCGGCGTTACGCCGGCGTTAGACCGGCTCAGCGCGCGGTCCAGCGCCCCGATTTGCCCCCTTCCTTCTCGAGCAGGCGCACCCCCTCGATCCGCATCCCCTTGTCGGCGCTCTTCGCCATGTCGTAGACGGTGAGGAGCGCGACCGAGACCGCGGTGAGCGCCTCCATCTCGACACCGGTGGGGCCGGCGGTGCGCACCTCCGCCTCGCAGTGCACCGCACGCGCCTTCTCGTCGAGCGAGAAGCGTACCTGGATGTCGCTGAGCGCGAGCGGATGGCAGAGCGGGATCAGCTCCGCGGTGCGCTTGGCGGCCATCACCCCGGCGATGCGCGCGGTGCCGATCACGTCCCCCTTCGCGAGCGTCGCGTCGCGCACGGCGGTGAAGGCAGCGGCGTTCATCACGATCCGACCCTCGGCCAGCGCGCGCCGCGCCGACGCGGGCTTCGCGCTCACGTCCACCATCGACGCGCGGCCGGCAGCATCGAGGTGCGAGAGGGGCTTCGCGGCGGGCGCCGCCGGACGCCCCGTCGGCCCCTTCTCCGGGCGCCCTGCCGGCCTCTTCCCCGCGCGCCCGGTCACGCGTGCGCTCCGCTCAGTGCGCCGAGCAGCCGCGCCGTGACCAGCTGCGGGTTGGCATTCCCCTCGGCCGCGCGCTTCGCCTCCTCTACCGCCGGCACCGCGCGCACGGCGCGCGTCGCCGCCGCGTCGTCCCCGCGTGCGGTGGCGTCGCGCGCGCGCTCGTGCAGGAGCACCGTGAGCGCGTCGAGCACGTCGGTGAAGGCGCCGCGCGCCCGCGCCGACCCGCTGGTGAACGCGGCGCGGAGCGCCTGTTCGCGCCCGCCGTCGGCGGCGGCGAGCATCTGGCGCGCGCGCTCGACGGCCGCGGCGCGCTCGTCCGAACCGATCAGGAGCCCCGGCGCGCCACCCGCGAGCCCGAGGAGCACCTCCACCGGTTCGTTCGGGAGCGCGCCCGTCCCCGCCTCGTCCGTGAGGAACCGCCGCATAGGCGCCTCGGCCACGGGGGCCACGCGGACGGTCACCACGCGCGACCGGATGGTCGGCAGCAGGGAGCCGGGCTCGCTCGAAGTGAGGATGAGCGTCGTGTCCGCGGGCGGCTCCTCGAGCAACTTGAGGAAGGCGTTCGCCGCCTCCTGCGACGAAGCCTGCGGCGCCATCCGCTCCGCGTCCCCCACCACGAACACCTTGCGGCGCGCCATCGCCGGCGAGCGCGAGGCGAGCTGCACCAGGAGGCGCGTCACGTAGACGAAGATGCCCGCCGAGCCGTCGGGCCGCGCGTAGAGCCCGCGCGCCTCCACCCGTTCGCGCACGGCCTCGTCATACTCCTGCTGCACCTCCTCCACCGCGATGTCGCTGGAGTTCGGGATCCGCGCGCGCGGGAAGAACCAGCGCAGGTCGGGGTGCTGGAGCTCCGCGGCATAGCGACAGTGCTGGCAGGTGCCGCAGGGACGCTCGGCGGCCTCGCAGAGGAGCCGGGCGCCGAGCCAGAGCGCGAGCCGCTGCTTCCCCACCCCCGCAGGCCCGGTGAGCAGCAGGCTCGACGGCAGCGCACCGCGGTCCGCCTGTTCGGCGAGCCGCGCGCGGAGCGCGTCGTGACCATAGAGCGGGATGAGCGGCACGTCCGTAAGATATCCCGCATGCGTACCCTCCGCCTTCGCCCGCCAGGCGTCGCGCTCGCAGCTCCGGGCGTGCTCGCCGTGCTTTCGCTCGCCGTCCTCTCGCTCGCCGCTCCGGACCTCGTCGCCCAGGATCCTCGCGCCCGCGCCCGCGACCTCGGCGTCGCCCCCGGGATCTTCCAGCCCGGCGCGCTCAACGCCATCACCGACGTCGCCGGCGTGCGCGTTGGACAGGTGACGCTCAACGAGGGGGATCGGGTGCGCACCGGCGTGACCGCGATCCTCGCGCACGGCGAGAACGCCTACCGCTCGCGCGTCCCCGCGGCGCTCCACGTGGGGAACGGGTTCGGGAAGTTCGCGGGGAGCACGCAGCTCGCCGAGTTGGGCGAACTCGAGACGCCGATCCTCCTCACCTGCACGCTCTGCGTCTGGAAGGCGGCGGACGCGATGGCCGAGTGGCTCCTCGAGCAGCCGGGCATGGAACAGGTGAGGTCGATCAACCCCGTGGTCGGGGAGACGAACGACGGCGCGCTGAACGACATCCGCTCTCGCCCCGTGACCGTGGCCGCGGTCCGCCGCGCCCTCGAAAGCGCGACCAGTGGTCCCGTGGCCGAGGGGAGCGTCGGTGCGGGCACGGGCACCTCGGCGTTCGGGTGGAAGGGGGGCATCGGCACCTCCTCGCGCGTGCTCCCGACTTCGCTCGGCGGCTGGACGGTCGGCGTGCTGGTGCAAAGCAACTTCGGCGGCGTGCTCCAGGTGCTTGGCGCGCCCGTCGGGAGGGAGCTGGGGCGCTACTCCTTCCAGAACGCCACGCGCGAGGACGCGGGCGACGGCTCGGTGATCATCGTGATCGCGACCGATGCCCCGCTCGGCGACCGCAACCTCGGCCGCGTGGCCTCACGCGCGATGATGGGGCTCGGGCGCACCGGGAGCTCGGCCTCGAACGGGAGCGGGGACTACGCGCTCGCCTTCTCGACCGCCGCCTCCGTACGCCGCGCCTGGGACGCGCCGCGGCTCACGACCACGGAGCTCGCCAACGAGGAGATGAGCGCCGTCTTCCAGGCCGCGGTGGAGGCGGTGGAGGAGGCGATCTACAACTCGCTCTTCCAGGCCACGACGGTGACGGGCAACGGGCGCACGGTGGAGGCGATCCCGCTCGACCGCGTGCGCGAGATCCTCGCGCGCCGCGGCATCAGGGGCTCGCCGCGCGCCCCGTGATCTCGTCGATGTGGATCCGGAAGAGGATCACGCGGTCGGGCAGGGGGTCCGCCGGCGTGAGCGTCTCGGGCATGAGCCGCCGAAGGATGCGCACCGCGTTCTCGTACGTCGCGGCCTCGGCCTCGCTCCCGTCCTTGCGCAGGAAGTAGAAGCCTCCCTTCACCACCACCGAGCGCCAGTCGAAGCGCCCCGCGATCTCGTCCACCTCGAACGCCACCCACCGGTTGCGCGAGACGACCTCGAGCTTGGTACCCGGCGCCGTGCGGCCGTAGAGCCAGCCGTCGTCCGCGACGAAGTGGATCGGTTCGATGTCCACGCGGTCCTTGTGCGCGAAGGCCAGTCGCCCCACCTGGTGCCGTGCGAGCAGGGCGTGGCACTCCGCCTGGGTCAGTTCGCGGAAGTGCGGGGCGTGCGCGGGGGTCTTCTTCGGCATCACAGGGACCTCAGGCAGTGAGCGCGTCGTACGCGGTGCGGACCCGCTGGAGTGCTTCCTCGGGCGTCGCTCCGTCGGCGGAGAGGTGGCCCATCTTGCGCCCCGGGCGCGCCGCCTTCTTCCCGTAGAGATGCACGCGCACGCCGGGGACCGCCAGCGCGGCGGTGAAGTCCGGCGCGCCGCCGCCCCACAGGTCGCCGAGGAGGTTGTGGATCGCGGCGGGGCGGACGACGTCCACTGCGCCGAGCGGGAGGTGGCAGATCGCGCGCACGAGCTGCTCGAACTGGCTCGTGGGGTGCGCGCGCTCGGAGTGGTGATAGGTGTTGTGCGGCCGCGGAGCGAGCTCGTTCACGAGCAGGGTGCCGTCGGTGAGGATGAACATCTCGACGGCGAGCAGTCCCACGATGCCGAGCTTCTGGGCGATGCCGAGCGCGAGGGCGCGCGCCTCGGACTCGCGCGCGCTGCTCACGCCCGAGGGCGTGACCGCCCAGGTGAGCACGCCGGCCGTGTGGAAGTTGCGCGAGGTGGGGTAGGCGACGGCGGTGCCGTCGGCGCGGCGCGCCACGAGCACGCTCACCTCGGTGGCGATGTCGAGGAAGGCCTCCACCACGCAGACGGGCACCCGGAGCGACTCGAAGGCCGCGCGCCCCTCGTCCGCGGTGCGCACGCGCACCTGGCCACGGCCGTCATATCCGCCCATCGCGCTCTTCACGATCGAGGGGCCGAGCGCGGCCACGGCATCCGCGGCGGTGGCCGCGTGCCGTACGGTGCGGAAGGGGCCGAGTGGGAAGCCGTGCGTGGCGAGCCACTCCTTCTGGCGCGCGCGCTCCTGGATGATGTAGACCGCCTCGACGCCGGGGCAGAGCCGCGCGACGGCGGCCGCCGCCTCGAGCGAGGGGCGAGGGATCTGCTCGATCTCGAGCGTGACGGCCGCGCACCCCGTGGCGAGATCGGCGGCCGCCTTCGCGTCGGCCCAGGGCGCGGTGATCACCGCCGAGGCGACGGGGCGCGCCGGGCAGTCGGGCTCGGGGTCCAGGATGCGGACGTCGTAGCCCATCGTGCGGGCGGCCATCGCCGTCATCCGGCCGAGCTGCCCACCGCCGAGGAACCCGATCGTCGCGCCCGGTGGGACGGGGGCGTTCGTCACCGCGCTGCGAGGCGGGGGGTCATGGCAGCGTCTGCGCGCGCACGTCGGCGGCGCGGCTCGCTCTCCAGGCGCGCAGCTTCTCGCGGATCTCCGGCCGATGCGTCCCCACGATCTCGGCGGCGAGGATCGCCGCGTTCGTCGCGCCCGGCTTTCCGATGGCGAGCGTACCCACGGGCACTCCGGAGGGCATCTGCACGATCGAGAGGAGCGCGTCGAGTCCGTTGAGCGAGGTGGCCGGGATCGGCACGCCGAGCACCGGCACCAGCGTCTTGGATGCGACCATGCCGGGGAGGTGCGCCGCGCCCCCCGCCGCCGCGATGATCACGAGCAGCCCGCGCGACTCGGCCTCGGCCGCGTACTCGAACATGAAGTCGGGGGTGCGGTGCGCCGAGACGACCTTCGCCTCGAAGGGCACGCCGAGGTGCTGCAGGAGTTCGCAGGCCGGTGCCAGGTGCTCGTAGTCCGACTTGGAGCCCATGATGACGCCGACGAGTGGGGTCGCGGGAGCGGTCATGGGAGAAATATGGTCGGTCACACCATCTCGCGCGCCATCGCGATCAGCTTCCGCACCGTGTTGAGGTTGCGGCCCGTGCCGATGTCGGCGAAGGGGACCTTGAGCTTGGACTTCCCCTGGCCGTCGGGGAAATGCAGGAAGAGTTCGCGCCCCTTGAGCGCGAGGCGTTCGCCGCCGGGGATCTTCCAGTC
>CAZHAG010000042.1:0-10129 GCA_964529705.1 uncultured Gemmatimonas sp.
TGCTCGCCTATCCGTCGGACTTCACGCCCCACCCGCGCCTCGCCAAGCAGCTCGAGCGCCGGCGCGAGGCGCTGCACGGCGACGGCGGCATCGACTGGGGACACGCGGAGACGCTCGCCTTCGCGTCGATCCTCGCCGCGGGAACGAACATCCGCATGTCGGGCCAGGACGTGGAGCGCGGCACGTTCTCGCACCGGCATGCCGTGCTCAACGACGTGAAGACGGGTGCGAAGTACGCGCCCCTCGCGAACATCCCCGGCGTCTCGTCCTCCTTCGAGATCTACAACTCGGCGCTCTCCGAGATGGCGGTGATGGGCTTCGAGTACGGGTACAGCGTCGCGGCCCCCGACACGCTCACGCTCTGGGAGGCGCAGTTCGGCGACTTCGGGAACGTCGCGCAGCCGGTGATCGACCAGTTCCTCGTCTCCGACCGCGCGAAGTGGGCGCAGGACTCGGGGCTCGTGCTGCTCCTGCCGCACGGCTACGAGGGGCAGGGGCCCGAGCACTCCAGCGCGCGCCTCGAGCGCTTCCTCCAGCTCTGCGCGGAGGACAACCTGCGGGTCGCGTACCCCAGCACCCCGGCGCAGTATTTCCACATCCTGCGCCGCCAGGCGATGCTCGAGCGCCGTCGCCCGCTGGTGCTGATGCAGCCCAAGTCGCTCCTGCGCCTGAACGCGGCGGCCTCGGCGCTCAGCGACCTGGCCGAGGGGAACTTCCGCCCGGTGATCGACGACCCGATGGGCGCGCAGAAGCGCGACGTGGTGCGGCGCCTGGTGTTCTGCACGGGGAAGGTCTACTACGACCTGCTCGCCCAGGGGGTGCCGGACACGGTGGCTGTCGTGCGGGTGGAGGAGATCTTCCCCTGGCCGCACGAGGAGGTGGCGCGGATCGTGGACCTCTACCCCGCGATCGACGAGGTGGCGTGGGTGCAGGAGGAGCCGAAGAACCAGGGGGCGTGGGGCTTCGCGGCGCCGCGCCTGCGCGTCTCCGCCGGGAACGCGCTCGTCATCCGGTACTATGGCCGCGCCGAGCGCGCGAGTCCCGCCGAGGGGTACACGGACACGCATGCGCAGGAGCAGGCGCGGATCGTGAACGAGGCGCTGCAGGTGCACGTGCGCACCACCGGCGCGCGCCGGATGACCACGATGGCGCGCTCCTCCTGAGCCAGACCGGGAGATGCTGCCGACGCTGACGTCCGGCCGCACGCTCCGCCGCCTCCCGGCGCTCGTCGCCGGCGTGGCGCTCCTGCTCGCCCTCGCGCCGCGCTCCGCCTCCGGGCAGGACCGCGGCGCGATCGCGTTGGACCAGCTCGTTCGCGGGCTCTCGGTGACGGGACGCGTGCTGATGGTCGGTGCCCACCCGGACGACGAGGACACCGCGCTCCTCGCCTGGCTGGCGAAGGGCCACCAGGTGCACGCCGCCTACCTCTCGCTCACCCGCGGCGACGGCGGCCAGAACGAGATCGGCAACGAGCTCGGCGAGGCGCTCGGGGCGATCCGCACCGAGGAGCTGCTCGCGGCGCGGCGGATCGACGGCGCTCAGCAGTTCTTCTCCCGCGCCTACGACTTCGGCTTCTCGAAGAACGCGGCCGAGACCTTCCGGCACTGGGACCGCGAGGCACTCACGGGAGACGTGGTGCGCGTGATCCGCGCGTTCCGCCCGCACGTGGTGGTCGGCGTCTGGTCGGGCACTCGCGCCGACGGGCACGGGCACCACGAGGCCTCGGGGATCATCGCGCGTGACGGCTTCGACGCGGCGGCCGACACCGTGCGCTTCCCCGTGCGCACGCACGGGCGTCCCTGGACGCCCCTCAAGCTCTATCGCGGTGCCTGGGCGCGGAACCGGCCCACGACGCTCACGGTGGAGGTCGGCACGCTCGACCCCGTGCTTGGGCGCAGCGTGGCCGAGGTCGCGGCGGAGAGCCGGTCGCAGCACCGGTCGCAGGGGTTCGGCGTGCTCGGCACGCGCGCCGCAGCGGAGACGAGGCTCACGCGCGAGGTCAGCCAAGTGAACGAGGCGGTGCCGCCGACCGCCGAGCGCTCGCCCTTCGACGGGATCGACACGAGCTTCGCTCGGCTCGCGGAACTGGACCCCGCCGCGCGAGCGCCGCTCCGGCGCGCGGCCGCCCAGATCGACTCCGTGCAGCGCGCGCTCGACCTGCGGCATCCGGACCGCGCGGTGCCCCAGCTCGCGCGCCTGGTCGGGGCGCTGCAGGAGGCGCAGGACTCCACGGCGCGCTGCACCTTCATCCCGCACCGGCTGAGCCTCCGCGACGGGAGGATGACGCCCGACTGCACCGTGGCGCAGACGGAGCTGGACACCTCGCTGGGCCGCGCACTCCAGCGCGCGCAGCGTGCCCTCCTCGAGGCTGCCGGCGTGGCGATCGAGGCGACGGCGGGGGCCGAGCTCCTCGCCTTCGGCGACTCGATGCCCGCGCGCATCGCCGTCTACAATCGCGGCCGCCACGAAGTCACGGTGCAGGCGCTTCGGCTCACGGGGACGTCCCGGCAGCCCATCGACCCCGTGACGCTTCCACCCGACAGCGCGCTCGTCGTGGAACGCAGCGTGATCGGGCTCGTCGACCACCGCCCCTGGTGGCTCGGCGGGCGCGACAGCGCGATGTTCGCCGACAACCGCTCCCCCGCGGACGGCGCGGCCCTGATCTCCTACGGCATCGACGCGCCGCTCGTGCCGAGCGTGTCGCTCGCGGAGGAGGTGCGGCGCCTCACGGACGTACGTGCCACGCTCACCATCGCGGGCGTGACGACCACGGTCTTCGGCGGGGAGCTGCTCTACCGCGTCGCCGATCCGGTGCTCGGCGAGCAGAACCGGCCGGTGGGAGGCGTGCCGCCGATCACCCTCTCGCTCGACCGCGGGCTCGAGTTCGTGCGCGCGGACCAGCCGATCGACCGGCGCGTCCGGCTCACGATCCGTTCGCACACGGGCCGCGCGCGCGAGCTTACGCTGAAGTACCTGCTCCCCAGGGGCGTGCGGGTGGAGGACGGGCCGGCCACGGTCACGCTCGCGGTGGGAGAGGTGCGCGAGATCTTCGTGCGGCTACGGGGCACGCTCCCGGCCGGACGTCACGAGTTCGGGATCGGCGCCACCTCCGAGGGCACCACCTACACCGAGGGGATGTGGCTGATCGAGTACCCGCACATCCGGCCCCAGCGGCTCTATCGCTCCTCGGCGATGTACCTGCAGGCCGTGCCCGTCACCGTGCCGAAGTCGCTGGTGGTCGCGTACGTCACCGGCGTCTCCGACGCGGTGGCGCCCGCGCTCCGGCAGCTCGACATCCCGACGACGGTGCTCGAGCCGAGTGAGCTGCCGCTCCTCGACCTCTCGCGCTACACCACGGTCGTGATCGGGCCGCGTGCGTACGGAGCGTCCGCCGAGCTGCGCGCCTTCAACCCAAGGCTCCTCGACTGGGTGCGCGGCGGCGGAACGCTCGTGGTGCAGTACGGCCAGTACGAGATGGCGGCGCCCGGCACGATGCCCTTCCCGATCACGCTCGGCCGCCCGGCCGCGCGGGTCACGATCGAGGAGGCGCCGGTGCGCGTGACGGACCCCACCGCCCGTGTGCTCGCGTGGCCGAACCCGATCACCGCGGCGGACTGGGCCGGCTGGGTGCAGGAGCGCGCCCTCTACATGCCGACCGAGGTCGACCCGCGCTACGGCAAGCCGCTCGCGATGAACGACCCCGAGGAGCCGGAGAACTCCGGGGCGCTGCTCACCGCCACGCTTGACCAGGGGCGCTACATCTACACCACGCTCTCGCTCTTCCGGCAGGTGCCAGCCGGTGTGCCGGGGAGCGTGCGGCTCCTGGTCAACCTGCTCGCGGCGGGGACGCCGCGCCCCTAGCCCGAGGGAACACCACGGTGGCGCGTCCAAGGGTCGTGATCGTCGGCGGTGGATTCGGGGGGCTGAGTGCCGCGCGGGCGCTCCGCCGCGCGGACGTCGATGTCCTGCTCATCGACCGGACCAACCACCATCTCTTCCAGCCGCTCCTCTACCAGGCGGCCACGGCGGCGCTCGCGCCGAGTGACATCTCCGCGCCGATCCGCTGGATCCTGCGCGGTCAGCGGAACGTCGCCACGCGGCTGGGCACGGTCGAGAGGATCGACCGCACGGCCCGGACGATCGGACTCGCCGGCGTCGACGAACCGATCCCCTATGACTACCTGATCCTCGCCACGGGCTCGCGCCACGCGTACTTCGGGCATCCGGAGTGGGAGGCGTTCGCGCCGGGGCTCAAGAGTCTCGACGACGCGCAGGCGATCCGGAGCCGCTTCCTCCTCGCTCTGGAGCGTGCGGAGTGGGAGCCGGACCCGCAGGCGCGACGGGCGCTCCTCACCTTCGTGATCGTGGGGGGCGGACCCACCGGCGTCGAGCTCGCCGGCGCGCTGCCGGAGATGGGGCGCAACGCCTTCCGGCGCGACTTCCGTAACATCGATACATCGGGCGTCCGTGTCGTGCTCGTCGAAGGCGGCCCGCGGTTGCTCGCGTCCTTCCCGGAGTCGCTCTCCGCGCGCGCGCAGCGCGACCTCGAACGACTCGGCGTCGAGGTCCGCACTTCGACGGTCGTCACCGGCATCGACGCCGACGGGGTGACGCTCGGCGCGGAGCGGACCGTCACTCGCTGCGTCTTCTGGGCCGCGGGGAACGAGGCCTCGCCCCTCGGGCGCGCGCTCGGCGCGCCGGTCGACCGCGCGGGGCGCGTGCTCGTGGAGCCGACTCTCGCGCTCCCCGGGGACGACCGGGTGTTCGTCGCGGGCGACCTCGCCGCCGTACCTTGGCGCGACGGCCTGCTCGTGCCGGGGGTCGCGCCCGCCGCGAACCAGATGGGGACGCGCGCCGCGCGGAACATCCTGGCGCAGCTGCGGGGCAAGCCGATGGAGGCGTTCCGCTACGTGAACAAGGGCGAGCTCGCGACCATCGGGCGCCACGCGGCCATCGCGTCGCTCGGCGGCGGCAAGGTGCGCATCGCCGGCTATCCCGCGTGGCTCTTCTGGCTCTTCCTGCACATCATGTACCTGGTCGGCTTCCGCAACCGGCTCAGCGTGCTGCTGGAGTGGGGCTTCAACTATCTGTTCCACCAGCGTGCCGTCCGCCTCGTGTCCGAGCGCCGGGACGGCGTCAGGTAGCGGGCACCTTCTGTGCGGCGTGGTGCGCCGTGAGGTGCGCCTCCATCCCCGCGCTCAGCGTGAGCGTGAAGAGCGCGAGCGCCGCGCCCGTGTAGAAGGGCACGCCCTTCCCGAGGTAGTCGTACGCGAACCCCGCCCAGATCGGGCCGATCACCCGCGCGATCCCCCCGAAGGTCTGCTGCACCCCCATGTACAGGCCGCGCTCGTGGTTCGGGATCACCTGTGAGAGCATCCCCGTGACGCAGGGGAAGGTGAATGCGGTGCCGAGCGGGATCAGCAGGATCGCGAGCGCGAGCGCCACGTAGTTGAAGGCGAGCGGGATCGCCGAGAGACCGAGGGCGAGGAGCACGATGCCGTAGCGTGAGAGCTTCGGCTCGCGGTAGCGGTCCACCGCGGGGCCGAGCAGGAGCGCGCGGGTCACGACCGAGAGTACGCCGATGTACAGGAAGACCCACCCGATGCTCTTCTCGTCGATCCCGAAGCGGTCGAAGAGGAAGAGCGCGAGGATCGCGGTCATCCCTTGGAAGGCGCCCATGCCGATGGCGTAGATGAAGATCAGGCGTGAGGCCGGTTCGCCGGGGTGCGTCGTGACGCGGAGCAGCGCGGTGCGTGAGCGACGCACCACGGGACGGTCCTTCTTCGCGACTCCGGCGTGCTCGTTGGACTCGGTGAGGTACTTCCACGCGAAGCCCATGTTCACGAGCGTGAGCGCGGCCGCGAGGAGCCCGGGCGCGGCGGTGCCGAGGTGCGTGGCGGCGGAGCCGATCACGGGCCCGAGCGCGACGCCGGCGTTGGTCGCCGCCGAGAGCCAGCCGAGCGCCTTCGCCCGGTCCTTCGGTGCGGTCGCGTCGGCCACGTACGCCTGGATCACGCCGACCGTGCCGCCGCCGGCGCCCTGTACCAGGCGCGAGAGGAAGAGGAGCTCCAGCGAGTTCGCGAACGCGAAGACGATGTACGCCACCACGCTCGCGGTGAGCCCGATCAGCAGGGCGGGGCGACGTCCGAACTTGTCGGAGACCCGCCCCCACACGGGTGCGCTCACCAGTTGCGCGACGGCGAAAGAGGAGACGAGGACCGCGATCACCGCGCCCTCGCCGCCCATGCCGAGCGCGTTCATCGCGCGCCAGAGCGGCCCCTCGCCCACGAACCGGATCGCGTAGTACGGAAGCAGGGGGAGCACCATGAGGAGCCCCACCATGTCCATGAACGCGGTCACCATCAGTACGACGAGCTTGCCCAGGGGGCGATCCTCAGCGAAGGGGCCGTGCGACCGCGAAAGATAACCCGGCGACCCCTCCCGTCGGGGCATCCCGGACATGGGATCCGGGTCGGCGACGGACGGTCACGCGGGGGATCCGGTCGTATCTTGGAGGGGTGATCGAGACCATCGGGCGGGTCGCGCGTGAGGCCCTCGAGTCGTTCGGCGCTGCCGGTCGCCTCACGGCCGAGGCGCTCCGGTCCTCGCGCGACGTGAAGACGTGGTGGCCGAACCTGGTGCCGCAGGCTCGCCAGCTCGGGGTGGACTCGCTCCCGATCGGCATCCTCATCGCGCTCTTCACCGGCGTGGTGCTCGCCCTGCTGGCCAGCTACAGCTTCACCGGCGCGGTGCCGCGCTATCTCGTCGGCACGCTCGTGCAGAAGACGGTCATGATGGAGCTGGCACCGGTGCTCACCGGACTCGCGCTCGCCGGGCGCGTCGGCGCGAACATCGCCGCAGAGCTCGGGACCATGCGCGTGACGGAGCAGGTGGACGCGCTGGAGACGCTCGCGTTCGACCCGGTGGCGTTCCTGGTGGTCCCGCGCGTGTTCGCCGGCATCATCATGTTCCCGGTGGTGGTCGGCGTGGCGATGTTCATCGGCCTCGGGGCGGGGTGGGTCGCTTCGCTGGTCCTGCTCGACCTGTCGTCGATCGAGTTCCTCAAGGGCGCACGCCTCTTCTTCGACGCCTTCGACGTGCGGTACGGCCTCGTGAAGTCGGCGAGCTTCGGCTTCGCGGTCACGATCCTCGGCTGCGTGAACGGGCTCAGCACGCGCGGGGGTGCGCAAGGCGTCGGGGCCGCTGCCACGCGCGCGGTGGTGCAGTCGGCGGTGATGATCCTCGTGCTCGACGCCTTCTGGGCGATGGTGTGGCTACTCGGGAGAGCCAGATGAAGAAACGTTCGAACGACTGGGTCGTGGGCGTCGTGATCATCGGCGCTATGGTCGGGATCGTCGCCGCGACCCTGTACCTCCAGCAGGCCGACATCGGGAGCAAGCGCTCCGACGTCTCCGCGCGCTTCCGCGACGTCGGCAACCTGCAGGTGGGGAACACGGTCGTGATCCGCGGCGTGCGCGCGGGGCGTGTGGAGCAGATCTCGCTCGCGCCCGCCGGCTGGGTGGCGGTGCGGCTCAACCTCGACGAGGGGATCGAGCTCCCGGCGGATCCCGTGGTGCTCATCCAGGCCGCGACGCTCTTCGGCGAGTGGCAGGCGACGATCACGCCCCGCGACGCGGTGCCCGCGAACCGGGACGTGCAGCTCGCGCTGGCCGAGGCGGCGGATGCGCCCCCCGCGACGCTCCCCGGCGCGGTGCTGCCGGACATCGCGCAGCTCACCACCGTGGCGGGGGGGATCGCGGGGAACGTGGCGTCGGTGGCCGAGCGCGTGCGCACCGCCTTCACCGACAGCGCCGCGCTCGAGCTCCGGCAGTCGATCCGGAACTTCAGCGCCCTCTCGAACGACCTCGCACGCGCGGTGCGCGTGCAGTCGCGGAACCTCGACTCCATCGCCGTCGGCGTGCGCGCCGGCGTCGCCGACGTCTCACTCGCCTCCGCCGCCCTCCGCCGCACCGTCGCCCGCGCCGACTCGGCCACCTCCACCGGCGAGCTGCAGGCGATCCTCACGGACGCCGCTGGCACCGCCGCCACCCTCCGCGAGGCGAGCACGCGCCTCAACGCGCTCGCGCTCTCGATGGAGTCGGCCGAGGAGCGCCTGCGCAGCGTGGTGAGCAAGGCGGACTCGGTCCTGGGGAAGGTGGACCGCGGAGAGGGGTCGCTCGGGCTCCTCGTCAACGACCCCAGCCTCTACCGGAACTCGGACTCGCTGATGGTCGACCTCCGGGCGCTCCTCGCCGACTTCAAGAAGGACCCCAAGCGCTACTTCAGCTTCCGCGTCTTCTGATCGCACCGCATCTTCCCCTCTCACGCCAGACTGGGAGTCCGCCGATGCCGTCCCGCCGCGAGTTCCTCACCGCCGCCTCCTCCCTCGGTGCCGCCGTCGCGCTCGGCGCACGTCCCGCGGGTGCGGCAGCGCGCGCGGACGCTGTCGCCGCCCTCGAGGCGCAGGGCCCCGCGATGCCCCCCGCGATCGCCGCCCTGCAGCCCATGAAGGAGGGCGTCGTGCCGATCAGCGTGGCCGAGCGGCAGGCGCGGCTCGAGAAGGCGCGCCGCCTCCTGCGCGTCAACGGCGCGGACGCGCTCATGCTCACCGGCGGGACCTCGATGGTCTACTTCACGGGGATCCAGTGGGGGATCAGCGAGCGCCTGCTCGCCGCCTTCATCCCCGCATCGGGACGGCCCTTCCTGGTGACGCCGAAGTTCGAGGAGGAGCGCGCGATGGAGCAGGTGGCCCTGGGGCCCATGGCGGATGGCGCAGACGTCTATGCGTGGGAGGAGGACGAGGATCCCTACGCCCTCATCTCGGGCGGGCTGCGCGCGCGCGGGCTCTCGAGCGCGACCATCGCCGTGGAGGAGACCGTCCGCTTCCAGTTCAGCAATGGCGTCTCCCGGCTCCCCGCCGTGCGCCTCGCGGACGGCACGCCCGTGACGGCGGGCTGCCGCATGGTGAAGGACGCGCATGAGGTCGCGCTCATGCGCCATGCCAGTCAGGTCACCTTCCGCGCGTACGAGGCTGCCTGGAAGTCGCTCAAGGAGGGGATGACACAGTCCGACTTCGCGCAGCTCGTCGCGCTCGCGCACACGCGGCTCGGGTACTCTGGTGGCGCCGGCGTCCAGGTCGGCAAGTACTCCGCGCTGCCGCACGGGTCGGCCACGCCGCAGGTCGTGCGCGAGGGGAGCATCCTCCTGATCGACGGCGGATGCAAGGTCGAGGGGTACAGCTCCGACATCTCGCGCACCTTCGTCCTCGGCAAGCCCACGCAGCGGATGAAGGACGTGTTCGAGCTCGAGCTGCGAGCGCAGACGGCCGCCCTGCAGGCGGCGCGCCCGGGCGTGCCGTGCGAGGCCGTGGATGCCGCCGCGCGGAAGGTGATCGTGGACGGCGGGTTCGGCCCCGACTACACCTACTTCAGCCACCGCGTGGGGCACGGGATGGGGATGGACGGGCACGAGTGGCCCTACCTGGTGCGCGGCAACAAGCTCGCGCTCGCCCCCGGGATGGTGTTCTCCGATGAGCCGGGGATCTACGTCCCGGGCGAGTTCGGCGTGCGCCTCGAGGACGACATGGTGATCACCGAATCGGGGGCGGAGCTCCTGACGCCGCAGTCGCCGAGTCTCGAGCGACCCTTCGACGTGGCGCCGTAGCGGAGCCCGGTCACCGCACGCGTCGCCCGCGCTGCACCACGATGGCGACGTCGCGCAGCGTCTCGATCGAGCGCAGCGGATTCTCCCGCACCGCGATGATGTCCGCCACCTTCCCCGGTGAGACGGTGCCGACGCGGTCGATCACGCCCATCGCGACCGCGGGCCAGTAGGTGGCGGCGCGGATGGTCTCCATCGGGTCCACGCCGTAGCGGCGCACCCAGGTCACCATCTCCTCGGCCGTCGCGTACCCGTGGGGGTTCGCCGGCACCCCGGCGTCCGTGCCGATCAGCATCCGCACGCCGCTCTCCCGCAGCTGCGCGAACTTCAGCGCGAGCGTGGACTCGCGGTCCGGCACGAAGCGATAGTAGGCGAGGGTATCCAGGCCGCGGAGTGAACGGCGGATGTCGCGCGCGATCGAGTCGGGGAGGAACTGGTACCAGCGCGGCGCGTCGAGGTACTCGTCGTC
>CAZHAG010000042.1:10229-12593 GCA_964529705.1 uncultured Gemmatimonas sp.
TGGGCCTCGTCGACGATGGCGCGGATCTCCTCCATCGTCATCTGGTCCTGGTCGATCAGCTTGATGGCGTCCACGCCGGCGTCGGCGAGGCGCTTCACCTTGGCCCGCGCGTCCGCCGCGCCGCTCACGCCCCAGCGGAACCGCTCGGTGCCCGGATAGGGCTCGTGCTGGAGGAAGGGGCCCGAGGTGTAGATCGTCGCGCCCTCCCACTCGCCGCTCGCGATGCGCCGCTTCGCGTCGATCAGCTCCTCCAGCGGGCCGCCGAGGTCACGGACGCTGGTCACACCCGCCATCAGGCTCTGGCGCGCGGCGGCGGGGATGATCGTGCGCCCGAGTTCGCGCGGATAGGTGCGGTCCCAGTACGCGTAGTTGCCGTGCCCCACGAGCATCAGGTGCACGTGCATGTCCCAGAGGCCGGGGAGGAGGTGCAGCCCCTCGGTGGAGATGACCGTCGCGCTGGCCGGCACGGCGAGGGTGCCCACCTGCCCCACGGCGACGATCCGCTCGCCGGCGATCAGGATCACGCTGTTTCTTAGCGGCGCGCCGCCATGGCCGTCGATGAGCGTCCCGCCCACGAGGGCGATGGTCGCGGCCGGCTGTGGCGTGGGCGTTGGTGGCGGAGAATCCGTCGGGCGGACCGCTCCCGTCGCGAGCAGGAGCGCTGCGAGGCCCAGGGCGATGAGCCGACGCGGGACGCGAAGCACGCGCCGCACGTGCCTCACCGTGGCGGGACCAGCGCCGGCGTACCACCACCGCCGCCGCCATTCCCGTCGCCACCGCCGCCGAACCGCACGCCGGCGATGATCGCGCCGGCCGAGAGCACCCCGGCGGTCACGGCGATGGCGGTTCGTCCCTTGTCGAACTGCCGCGCGCGCACCATCGCGAGGTGCTCACGCGCGAGGGAGACGGTGGAGCCCTGCAGGTAGTACGACTGCCCGTCCAGCGTGACGACCTCGCTGATCTCGACCTCGATCACCTCGGCCGTGGCGGAGCGGACGCTTCCGGAGATCTTCGCCGCGCGCGGGCCGACGAGGGCGGTCACGGCGTCGGTGCCCGCGCTCGTGAGCTGGACCTCGACGCTCGTGCCGGGGGTGGGCGTGGTGGTCAGCGGCTTCAGCGAATAACAGGCCGAGCCGGCGACGACGAACAGGAGGACAAGGGGGACGAGGAAGCGGCGCACGTGCATGGAGGTTGGAATCGGGAGGGCCGGAGACACCGTGGGCCGTGCCCTGTGAAGGTCACGGCCCACGGCGACTCCCGCAATGGCAGGGACCCTTAGGTGCAGAGTCTCGCGTTGTTGGGCTGCGGCGCCAGGGAGTTCTGCTGGCGCTCACCGTACGTGATCGGCAGGAAGCAGGGCTTCGTGTTGGCCGACGAGGTCGGCAGCCAACGCGGGTCCCGCGACCCGAACCGGTACATGTCCATCAGCCGGCGGCCCTGGAGGTAGAGCTGGACCTTCCGCTCGTACTCCAGCTGCACCCGCCCGTTCCCGGTCACCGAGCCGTACGCCGGGAGCCCGTCGACCGCGCGCGACGCGTTCAGCTGCGCGAGGAAGCCGGGGTTGTCGGACGCCGCGAGGCGTGCCTCGCCGAGGATGAGCATCATCTCCCGCGCGGAGGTGGCCGTCATCGGCACGTTGTTGCCGACCGCCGGCCGGCAGCAGGCGTCGATCGCGTTGGCCACGGTCGTGCTGGCCACGCCGGTCACGGGGTCGATCATCGCGATGCCCGCGAGCCCGGGCGCCGGCACGATCGGCCGGGTCGGGTCCGCGTTCACGAACTGTGGTCCGGCGCGGAGCTCGCCGCGGTTGTTCATCTCGAACCCGACGTTGATGCCCGCGAGGTTGTTCGCGGTCGGCGTCAGGCGGAAGCGCCAGGCCGCCGGGGTGCCGCCGCCGAGGGCCAGCATCGCGGTCGCGTCGGCAGTCGCGCCGGCGTCCGAGATCAGCGGATTGGTCGGGGTGGTGCGGCCCGGCTTGATCGTGCCCCAGGCGGCGCGCGCGTGCTTCGCGCGGGCCCGGAGGCCCAGCACCTGCCGCTGCAGTTCGATGTCCGCCACGGCCACCGCCACCGGGAGGGCCCGGTCGAGGAAGACGATCGCGGAGTCGTAGAAGATCCGCATGTTCGCCTCGCCCACCGGTGCGCCCGCCACCGTGCGGTCCGACTCGAGCACGAAGTCGTCGAACATGTCGCCGATCGTGATGTAGATGACGGCGGCGTACACGTGCGCCCGGACGTGGTCACGCCGGTTGCGCAGCGTGCCCGCCGCGTCGAACGCGAGGATCTTCGGGAGCGTGTAGTTGGCCGTCCAGCGCGCCTCGCTCACGAACGGATACGCACCGTCCGTGTACTCGTTCACCGGGTC
>CAZHAG010000042.1:12693-19399 GCA_964529705.1 uncultured Gemmatimonas sp.
TGTCTTGTGCATCGGACCCAGCCGACGCATGCCAGTGTGCTTGTGCATGTGGGTTGGTCCTCGGTTAGAAGCCGTAGTTGAACGCCAGCGAGAAGCGCCGCGGGATCGGGACCCCGAACGCGTCCGTGGAATCCAGGAAGTTCTGCGTGAGCGCGTCGCCGATGCCACGGCCGACCGCGTTCGCCTCGGGGTCCATGCCCGGGTACGCCGTCCAGATCCAGAGGTTGCGGCCCGACGCGGTGATCGAGAACGAGCGCGCGCCCATCTTCGACGCGATCCCGTCCGGCGCGATCCAGGTGAGGCTCACCTCGCGCAGGCGGGTGAAGTCACCCTTCTGGTGCTGGTGCAGCCCCGGCTCCAGCAGGCGCCGGTACTCGAACACGTACTCCTCCACCGCCGCGAGGCGCTGGCCCGGCGTGCTCGCCGGGTTGTTCAGCGTCGCCTCGATCCGGCTCCACTCCTTCCGGTTCGAGCCGATCGACGGGTGCTGCGACTGCCGGAACCCGTCCGTCAGGTTCTGGATGAAGAAGCCCGTCTTGTACTCGAAGAGCGAGCTCAGGCGCCAGTTGCTGCGGATGCGCGCGTTGAACCCGAACGAGCCGGTCCAGTCCGGGATGATGTCGCCGACGAACTGCTCGCCGGTGTTCCCGTTGCCGTCGAAGTCGGCGAGCATCGGGCGGAGGTCCGACTGCACGCCCGAGTTCTTCAGGTCGCGCGGCACGGAGAGGTACGCCAGCAGCGAGTCGATCGAGGCCGACGTGCCGCGCCCGCGGAAGTTGATCGGGAGCTGCGAGCCGGGGGTGTAGCAGGCGATCGTGCCACCCGCGCTGTTCGTGCGCGGCCCGCCCGCCGGGCAGATCTCGGCCAGGCGCGGCGAGAAGAGCGACCCGAGGGGATACCCTTCCTTCAGGAAGCCGCGGTAGCGGATGTAGCCGACCTTGAGCGGCGGCGCGCCGCCGAGCGAGGTCAGGGTCTGCTTCAGGTAGGCGCCGTTGGCGAAGAGGTCCGCCGTGAGGTTCTGGTTCTGGATCGCGAACCAACGGACCCCGAGCTCGAGGCCGTTCGCCTTCATCTCGCCGATGTTCGAGAGCTGCGCCTGCCGGAACCCACCGGAGGAGGCGTACTGCCGCGCCACGAGCAGGTCGTTCACCTGGCGCGTCCAGGAGGTGAGCTCGAGCGAGACGCGGTTGTCGATGAACCCCGCCTCGAATCCGATCTCGGTCTCCGTCGAGATCTCCGGCTTGAGCGCCGGGTTGCCGAGGTTGGCCGGCACGAGGCCGGCGCCGAGCTCGGACGCGAGCGGTCCGAAGGTGGTGAACTTGTCGAAGGCGCCCGGCTGGCGGCCCGACTGGCCCCAGGCGCCGCGGAGGCGGAGCGTGGTCAGCCAGCTCGGCAGCTTGTCACCGACCGTCCGGTGGTCCGAGACCACGTACGAGAGCGACACCTTCGGGTAGAACACGCCTGGCGACTCGGCGCCGAACGCCGACGAGAAGTCGTAGCGGCCGCCCACGGTGCCCGTGAGGTACTCGCGGAAGCTCACCTGCTCCTGCGCGAAGTAGCCCCCGTTGACCGTGGTGAGGAAGCCCTCACCCACGACCTGGTTCGCACCACCCGCACCCACGACCTCGATGCCGGGGCCGGGGAAGTTCGTGGCGCTCGCCGTGGCGACCGTGGTCTGGTTGTTGAACACCTGAAGGCCCGCCACGAACGACGAGGAGAAGTCCTGCGTGATGTTCGTGTTCCACGCGAGCTTGCTGTCCACCGTGATGATGCCCTGGCGCTCCTCGCGCACGAAGCGCGAGCCGTCCGGGGTCTGCGCGGTGAAGAGGTCCACGTTGTAGCCGAAGGGCGAGAAGCCCACGTCGCGCTGCGACGTGAAGTCGTAGCCGCCGGCGATCGAGAGGTTGAGCCCCTCGCGGAACGCGTACTGGAAGTCCAGCGCGCCCGCGAAGCGGCCCACCTTCTGGTCGTTCAGCTGCTGCATCGCCTCACGCACCGTCATGAACGCCTGGTTGCCGAACGGGTTGCCGGCCGCCGTGCAGGCGAACTTCCCGGCCACCGCCGAGGCGGTGCAGTTGGCGAACTCCGGGCGCGCCATGTAGGCGAGCGAGTTGGCGCCGTAGATGTTGTTGTTCGACTCCGGGCTGCGGAGCGCGGAGGCCGTGTACGAGGTGCGCACGCCGACGCGGATCTTGCTCGTCGGGATGAGCTGGAGGTTCACCGTCGCCTGCTGGCGGCGCGCGACGTCGTCCGCCGGCCCGAAGCTCGAGTTGCCGAAGGGGCCGTCCTCGTTCTGGTTGCGGGCGCTGATGAAGTAGGTCACCGTCGGCGACCCGCCCTGCACCTGCGCGTTGATCGTGGTGCCGGAGCCCTGCTCGGTCAGGAAGTCCTTGAAGATCGGGACCTCATAGACCTGGTAGGGGACGGGCGTGAAGCCGACGATCGGGGCGATGTTGCTCGCGGTGGTCGCGTCCTTCACATAGAAGGAGTTCGGCGCCACGCGGTCCGGCATGTTGATCGCTTCCTGCTGCAACGTGATGTTCCACTTCGGGGCGCCCACGGCGCCGCGCTTCGTGAAGATCTGGATCACGCCGTTCGAGGCCTCGGTGCCGTACAGGGTCGCCGCGGCGGCGCCTTTCAGCACCTCGATGCGTTCGATCGAGTTGGGGTCGAAGTCGTCAAGGCGCGACGAGCCCACGTTGCCGTTGGCCGCCTGCCCGCCACCCGCGTTGATGCGGATGCCGTCGACGAAGATGATCGGCTCGTTGGTCTGGGAGAGCGACGAGTTGCCGCGGATGCGGATCTTCGTGCCCTCACCCGTGAGCCCGCCCGACGGGAGCCCGACCATGCCGGGCTCCCGCCCCTGGATGATGTTGGACACGTCCGTCATCGGCATGTCCTCGGGCGGCTTCACGACGGCGATCGTGTTGCCGAGCTTCTTCACCTCGGTCGCCTGCCCCGACCCGGTCACGACCACCTGGTCGAGCTGGAGCGTGGACTGCGAGAGGTTGAAGTCGACGCGGACCACCTGGTCGGGCACGAGGTTCGCCGCGCGCGTCACCTGCGTGTAGCCGATCGTCCGCGCACGCAGCTCCTGCCGGAACTCGCCCGTGACGTTCGGGATGATCAGGCGATACTGGCCCTGCGCGTTGGTCACCGCGCCGATCGATGTTCCCACGACGAAGACCTGCACCGCGTCGAGCGGCCGGCTGGTCGCGGCGTCGCGGACCGTGCCCTCCACGGTCGCGCTGCGCCCCTGGGCGTGCAGCAGCGCGGGAAGCGCGAGGCTGGCTGCCATGGTGAGTCGCAGGGCCCAACGGGACCGGTTTCCACTGCGGAGAAGTGACACGGGTGCATCCTCCGGACTTGGTTGACCGCGTGATGACCGGCGGGCGCCGGCCCAGCACACGCGATGGTGGGAACAACAGCACGGACTCGGGACCGCAAGGTTTTGCGGTGGCCCACGTTACGGGCTCCAGCGCGTTCCCGCTAGTGCCGCGGGAACGCCACCCCCTCCCGCCCTCGGACTCCCGCCCCCGAAACGGGCTAGGCCTCCGCCTGGTTCAACGCCGCCGGCGGCCGACTCCGACCCACCACCCCAGCCACGGCGATGATGGTGAGCACGTACGGGATCATCTCCACGAACTGCGAAGGGATCACCTGCGCCGCCTGCAACTGGATCTGCAACGTCTCGGCGGCGGCGAAGAGGAGGCAGGCGATCCCCGCCCGCACCGGCTGCCACCGCCCGAAGATCACGGCCGCGAGCGCGATGAAGCCGCGCCCCGCCGTCATGTTGTCCGTGAACTGATGCTGGTCGAGCGCCAGGTACACCCCCCCCAGCGAGGCCAGTATTCCCGACCACACTACCGCGACATACCGCACCCGCGTCACGGGCACCCCCACGCTGGCCGCCGCCTGGGGGTGCTCCCCCACCGCCCGGACCCGGAGTCCGAAGGTGGTCCGGGCCACCACGAAGGCGAGCAGCGGCATCACGGCCACCCCCATCCACACCAACGGGTTGGCCGCCAGCGCCGTCAGCGCCGAGAGCCCCTCGCCCCCGAACCCGGCCACCCGGGGCGAGTTCGAGGAGCTCTGGAACGCCACATCGAGGAAGAAGCGCGTCACGCCCACGGCGAAGAGGTTGATCGCGACCCCGGTCACCACCTGGTCCGCCTTGAAGCGGATGCAGGCCACGGCGTGGATCGCGCCGAGCAGCATGCCGGCCGAGACGCCCGCCACGATCCCGATCCAGGCGCTCCCGCCATAGTACGAGCCGAGCACGGCGCCGAACGCCCCCCCGAGCATGAACCCCTCGAGCGTGAGCGCGACGATGCCCGCGCGCTCCGACAGCGCACCACCGGCCGCCGCGAAGAGGAAGGGGATCGCGATCCGCAGGGTCTGGGCGAGGAAGAGGAGGATCATCGCGCCCGCCCCACCGCGCGTCCCGCCGCCTGCCGCACGAGGCGCCGCACCTCCGGCACCGCCATCGCCACCGCGAGGATCACGATCCCCTGCAGCACCTCCACCATCTGCTTGGGCACGAGCGCGTTGATCGCGAGCCCGCCCTGCGAGAGCGTGGCGAAGAAGAGCGCGGCAAGGAGCACGCCCACGGGGTGGTTCCGTCCCACGAGCGCCACGGCGATCCCGAGGAAGCCCGCGCCCCCGGCGAACCCATCCTCGTAATAGCCCTTGTAGCCGAGCACGAAGTTCACGCCCCCGAGCCCGGCGAGCGCACCCGCCATCAGCATCGCCCGCCACCACGCCTGCCCCACGTGGATCCCGCCATACTCGGCCGCGTCCGGCTGCTGTCCCACGGCGCGGAGCTCGTATCCCGCGCGCGTGCGGAAGAGGAACCACCAGGTCGCACCCACCGCGAGGAGCACCACCGCGAGCGTCCAGTTCGCCGCCGACCCGTGGAAGGCCGGGATCACCGCGCTCAGCCGCGGCAGCACGCCCGAGCGCACGCCCTCCGTGTGGAGCGTCTCGGGCACCGCGAGGTGCGCGCTCACGATCCAGTTCAGGAAGGCGAGCACGATGAAGTTCAGCATGATGGTCACGATCACCTCATGCGCCCCGAACCGTGCCTTGAGCACGCCAGGCACCAGTCCCACCGAACCGCCGGCCACGCAGGCCGCCCCCAGGCAGAGCGGCACGGCGAGGAGCGCCGGCGTCGTGGATGGGAGCCAGAGCCCCATGATCGCGGCGCCGAACCCGCCCGCGGCCAGCTGGCCCTCGCCCCCGATGTTGAAGAGCCCCGCCCGAAGGCCGATCGCGACGGCGAGACCGGTGCAGGTGAGCGTGGTCGCCTTGTAGAGCACCTGGCCGAAGCCGTAGGCGTTCCCCCAAGTGCCCTCGATCAGCAGCGACCACACCGCCCCGGGCGCCTGCCCGTAGGCGAGGATCAGGAGGTCGCCCGCCACCAGCGCGACGAGGAGCGCGACCAGCGGTGCGAGGACGCCCTCCTCGAAGACCTGACGAAGACGACTCACGCGACCGCCCCGCGCTGCGCGCCGGTCATCCAGGGACCGAGCACCTCCTCGGATGCCTCGCGGCGCGGCATGACCGTCACCAACCGGCCGCCGTACATCACGGCCACGCGGTCGGAGAGCGCGAGCACCTCGCGCAGCTCGGCCGAGACGAGCAGGATCGCCTTCCCCTCGTCGCGGGCGCGGCGGAGCTGCGCGTGGATGAACTCGATCGCCCCCACGTCCACGCCGCGCGTCGGCTGCGCCGCGAGCAGCACGGTGAAGGCGCGTGCCATCTCGCGCGCGATCACGACCTTCTGCTGGTTGCCGCCGGAGAGGGCGCGCACCGGCAGCCGCGCGTCCGCCGGGCGGATGTCGTAGGCGGCGATCCGCGACTCGGCGTGCGCGTCGATCGCCGCCCGGTCGAGCATGCCCCGTCGCGTGAAGTGGTGCTGTTGCCCGAAGATGAGGTTCTCCGCCACCGAGTATTCGAGCAGGAGCCCGCGCCGGTGCCGGTCCTCGGGGATGTGCGAGAGCCCCGCGTCACCACGCTGACGCACGCTGTCCGTCGTCACGTCCACGCCCCCGACGCGGATGCTCCCGGCGGTGGGTTCGCGCAGCCCGGCGAGCGCGTCGAGCAGTTCCGTCTGGCCATTTCCCTCCACGCCGGCGATGCCGAGGATCTCCCCCGGCGCAACGGAGAAGGAGATCTCGTCCACCGCGCGCGGGATGCGCGCGCCGCGCACCACGAGGTCGCGCACCTCGAGTCCCGTCCCGGCCGCAGGCGCCGCCGCGGGAGGTGCACCCTCACGCCGGACCATGAGCGCCACGTCCCGCCCGACCATCGCCCGCGCGATCCCCTCCGGCGAGGTGTCGCGCGTGGCCAGCCGCTCCACCGTCTCCCCCTGCCGCATCACGGTGATCCGCTCGGAGACGGCCATCACCTCGTCGAGCTTGTGCGTGATCAGGATGATCGTCGCGCCGCCGTCGCGCACGCGCCGGAGCACCTTCCAGAGCTCGGTGACCTCGGGTGGGGAGAGCACCGCCGTGGGCTCGTCGAGCAGGAGCACGCGCGCGCCGCGGTAGAGGGTCTTGAGGATCTCCACCCGCTGCGCCTCCCCCACCGAGAGGTCGGCGACGAGCCGGTCCGCGGGCACCCGCAGACCGCTCTGCTCGGCGAGCTCCTCCACCTCGCGCAGCGCGCGCGCGCGGTCGAAGGTGCCCACGCTCACCGGTTCGCG
>CAZHAG010000043.1:0-19361 GCA_964529705.1 uncultured Gemmatimonas sp.
GTCGTGCCGGAGCACGCCCGCGACTACAAGGTGGTGCTGCGCCCCGACCTCGGCGGCTTGCGCCTCACGCAGCGCTCGGCGCCGGACGAGTTCTACCGGAACGTCGAGGGACGGCTCCAACTCCAGTCGTTCACGGGCGGACGCTTCCTCGACGCCGACGGCAAGCCCCTCGCCCAGGTGCCGGAGTCGTTCGCGCTGGGGGCCCGCTTCGCGGACCTCGACGGCGATGGCGCGCCCGAGCTCTTCGTCGCGAACGACTTCGAGGACACCGACCGCCTCTACCGCAACGATGGCAAGGGGACGTTCCGCCTCGCGGACTGGCGGGCGCTCCGGCAGATGAGCAACTCCTCGATGGGCGTGGACATCGCGGACGTGAACGGCGACGGGCGTCCCGACGTCTTCGAGGTGGACATGCTCGGCGATGCGCGCCGCGTGAAGACGCAGATCCCCACGCACAGCGCTTTCCCGAAGCTCCCCGGCGAGGGGGAACTCGCGCTCCAGCAGCAGCGGAACACCCTCTTCCTCAACCGCGGCGACGGGACCTTCGCGGAGGCGGCCGCTGCGGCAGGGGTGCAGGCGAGCGGCTGGTCCTGGGGCGCGATGTTCATGGACGTCGACCTCGACGGCTGGCAGGACATCCTGGTGACCAACGGGCACCTCTGGGACATCATGGATGCGGACGTGCTGGAGCGCCTCCAGAACAGCCTCACCGAGGTGCCCTGGCAGCGCGTGCGCTGGGAGTTCCCCGAGCTGCGCATCCGGAACCTGGCGTTCCGGAACCGCGGTGACGGCACCTTCGAGCCGTGGGGCGCCGCGTGGAAGTTCGGCACGGCCGAGGACATATCGCACGGGCTCGCCTCGGCCGACCTCGACGGCGACGGCGACCTCGACGTCGTGGTGAACCGGCTTCGCTCGCCCGCGCTGGTGCTGCGCAATGACGCGGCGGCGGCGCGGGTCTCCGTGCGGCTCGTGGGCCGCGCGCCGAACACGAGTGCCGTGGGTGCCCGCATCCGCTTCGTGCCGGCCGCAGGACCGGCACAGTCGCGCGAGGTGGTGGCGGGCGGGCTCTACCTCTCGCACAGTGACCACCTGGCCTCGTTCGCGCTCGGTGCGGCCGACTCCGCCACGCTCGAGGTCACCTGGCGCGACGGCTCGCACACGACGATCGCCGGCGTGCGTGCCGACCGGCACTACGAGATCCGCCAGGACTCCGCCGCCGCGCCGCCGCGTGCGCCCGCGGCACCCACGCCGCCGCCCCTCTTCGTGGATGCCACGAGCGAGCTCGGTGGGCACCGGCACGTGGACCCGATGTTCGACGACTGGGAGCGCCAGTTCCTCCTCCCGAACTCGCTCTCGCAGCTCGGCCCCGGTGTCACCTGGTTCGACTTCGACCGCGATGGCGACGAGGACCTGCTCGTCGGCGCGGGGCGCGGTGGGCGGCTCGGCGTCTTCCGGAACGATCGCGGCCGCCTGCGCCTCGACGAAGGGGCAGGGCCCGTGGCTGCGGCGGACCTCACCACGATCCTCGGCCTGCCGGAGGCCAGCGGCACGCGGATCCTCATGGGCGTCTCAGGCTGGGAGGGCGCACCCGTCTCGCAGGTGGTGGCGGCGCGGAGTGGCGCACGTGTGGACACGGAGGTGCGCGCCGTCGTGCCGGTGGGGACGTCGGCCACCGGACCGCTCGCCCTCGCGGACTACGACGCTGACGGCGACCTCGACCTCTTCGTGGGCGGGCGCGCGGTGCCGGGGCGCTATCCCGTGCCGGCGAGTTCGGCCCTGTATAGCAACTCGGACGGGGTCTTCTCCCTCGACACGGCGAACAGCGCGCTCCTGCGCGACGTGGGGCTCGTGTCGGCGGCGCTCTTCACCGACCTCGACGGCGATGGCCGCCCGGACCTGGTGCTCGCGCTCGAGTGGGGGCCGGTCACGGTCTTCCTGAACGACGGTGCCCGCTTCCGGCGCGCGCCGGCCGGATGGGGACTCGGCCGTCACACGAGCCGGTGGATCGGTGTGGCCTCCGGCGATCTCGACGGCGACGGGCGGATGGACCTCGTCGCGACGAGCTGGGGACGCAACACCCTCACGCCGGCGGACAGCGCGAACCCGCTCCTGATCTACCATGGACGCCTCGGCGCCGGCGCGACCGAGGAGATGCTGCTCGCGCGCTTCGACGCGCGGATCGGGGCCGCCGCCCCGCTCAACAGCTATCCGCGCGTGCGACAGGCCATCCCCGACCTCGCCACGCGCGTGCGGTCGTTCGCGGCCTATGCGGACGCCTCGGTGGAGACCGTGCTCGGGCCGGCCATGGCGCGGGCGACCCGCGCGTCCGCCGTCACGCTCGACCACACGGTGTTCCTCAACCGGGGCGGTCGGTTCGAGGCGCGCGCGCTCCCGGCCGAGGCGCAGCTCACGCCGGCGTCGTACGCGGGTATCGCGGACTTCGACGGCGACGGCCGCGAGGACCTCTTCCTGAGCCAGAACTTCTTCCCCACCGCGGTCGGGCTCCCGCGCTACGACAGCGGCCGTGCCCTCCTCCTCCTCGGCGACGGTGCTGGAGCGCTCGCACCGATGGACGGCGCGCGCTCCGGGATCGCGGCCTACGGCGACCAGCGGGGCGCCGCGTACGCGGATATCGACGGCGACGGCCGGCTGGACCTCGCGCTCTCGCAGAACGCGGATCGCACTCGCCTCTTCCGGAACCGCGGGGCCGCCCCCGGGCTCCGCGTCCGCCTGCGCGGACCCGCCGCCAATCCCGACGCCGTGGGCGCGCAGCTGCGGCTGGTGTACTCGGACGGGATGGGACCCGTGCGGGAGGTGCAGCGCGGCTCGGGCTACTGGTCCGGGAATGGCGCGGTGCAGGTGCTGGGGCTGCGGGACGCACCCGAGGCGGTCTGGGTCCGCTGGCCCGGCGGCGCCGAGTCGCGGGTGACGGTCCCGGCCGGTGCGCGCGAGGTCACCGTCGCGCGCGAGTGAGCCTCAGGGGGTCCCGGGGACGCGCGACCAGATCACGATGGTGCCGCAGCGCGTCGAGATCGTGCCGGCCGCCGCGGTGAACTGGAACGGGGTGGTCGCCGTGCTCCGGTAGAGCTCGATCGCCTCGACCGTGTTCGCCGGGATGTCGTCGATCTCCATCCCCCGTGCGCGCTGGCCGTCGATCCAGATCTCCGGCGCGCAATTGCGCTCGCGGCCGGCGAACGCCGCGAAGCGCACGCCGTAGGAGCCGTTGGCAAGGCGGACCAGGTGCACGCCGCGTTGGCCCCGCATCACGTCGCTCAGTCGCAGCGTGTTCCGCTTGACGATCTCCTCGCGCGTCACGAACACGCCGAGTCCCGCCGCCCGCCGGTCCTCGAACGATCCGAACCCGAGCGCGGAGCGCAGGTCCGTCGCACCGACCTTGACGCTCTCCAGCATCTGCGCGGAGGCGTCGAGCAGCACGAGGAGCGTGTCGCCCCGCAGCTCGGGGCCGGAGAGCAGCGTGCTCACGGGGGTGAACCCCAGGCGCCGGACGCTGAGCGTGAGCGTGTCGCGCCGCAGCGCAACGATGCGGAAGCGGCCGAGGGAGTCGGTGCGGGCGGAGGCGGCACCCAGCACGATCACCGCGTCCGGGATCACGACGCCGTTCGTCGAGCGCACCACGCCGGTCATCTCCCAGGGGGTCGGTGCGGCCTGCCCCAGCGCTGGGGGCGCGGCCAGCGCCAGTGCGACGGCGAGGATGAGCGTGCGCACGACGCGCCCGGCGCGGCCTACAGGGCCCACCCCAGGAATCGCGCGGCGACGCGGCATCCTTCAGTATGCGGGTCGCCCCGAATCCGACGCAAGCTCCGCGGGCCGCGCCCGGGCTTTGCCTGCTTCCGCGAGCGGCGTGGCGCGTGGGGCCGCTGCGCATGCATCTTGCGCCGGTGACGGATCCCGGTGCAGGACGGCGCGTGTGGGCCTTTCGCGCGCTGCTGGTGGCGATACCCATCCTGGCGCTGTCGGCGCTCGAGGTCGCGGCGCGGATCGGCTGTCGCGACGGCGCCCTGCCGGCGTTCACCGAGGTCCCGGGACAGGATGGGCGCTGGCTCGTCGCGAACCCGGTGCTCGCGGCCCGCTGGTTCCCCGCCGAGCGGAACCCGCCCAGCACGAGCCCCGAGTTCTTCGCCGCCCGCAAGCCGGAGAACGGCTTCCGCGTGATCGTGCTCGGCGAGTCCGCGGCGCAGGGGTTCCCCTATCCCCGCACCGGCGCGTTCTCGCGCGTGGTGGCCGAGGTGCTGCGCGACGCGCTCCCGGGCGATTCGGTGGAGGTGGTGAACCTCGCGATCGCGGCGACCAACAGCTACGCGATGCTCGACGTCGTCGATGAGGTGATCGCCCAGCGCCCCGACGTGGTGCTCTACTATGGAGGGCACAACGAGTACTACGGTGCGCTCGGCGTCGGCTCCACCGTGCGCCTGGCATCCGCCCCCGCGCTCACGCGCGCCTTCCTCGTGCTGCAGCGCTCGCGGGCGGTCCGGCTCGCGAACCGCTGGATCGCACGCTGGCGAGCCGGCGGGCCGGTCGAGGGCGACGCCGGGGCGGCCGCGAGCTTCATGGAGGCGGTCGCCGCCGACCGCGACCTCGTGCTGGACGGGGACCGGTACCGGGCCGGCGTCGCGCAGTACGAGGGGAATCTGCGTCGCGTCGTGCGTCGCCTGCGCGCGGCGGGCGTGGCCGTGTATGTCGGCAGCGTGGTCAGCAACCTGCGGGACCAGCCGCCCTTCGCCGCGGAGGAGAATGCGCCGGCGCGGGAGGCATTCGCCCGGGCGCGCACGGCGTGGGAGGCGGGGGACAGTGCTGCGGCCAGCGCGGGGTTCGCGCGCGCGCGCGACCTCGATGTCATTCGCTTCCGCGCGCCGGCGGCCTTCACCGAGGTGGCACGCCGCGTCGCCGAGGAGGAGGGGGCGACCTACGTCCCGGTCGCGGAGCGCTTCGCGGAGGCCTCGCCCGGCGGCGTGCCCGGGGCCGAGCTGATGCTCGAGCATGTGCACCCGAATCGCGACGGGCAGCTGCTGCTCGCGCGCGCGTTCTGGGAGTCGATGCGCGACGCCGCCCCCGCTGGCGTCACGTTCGACACGTCGCGCCTCGCCTCCTGGCGGGAGTACGATACGCGGCGCGCGCTCACGAGTGTCGACGAACGGATCGCGGCACATCGCGTGGCGGCGCTCACCGCGCGCTGGCCCTTCCGCGCGGTGGATGCCCAGCTCGACTACCGCGCCTCGTACCGGCCCACGGATCCGGTCGACTCGATCGCGTTCATGACCTCGGCGGGCGCGATGCCTTGGGAGATCGCGAAGATCTCCGCCGCCCGCTGGCACGAGGCCGCGGGCGCGATCCCCGCGGCGGTGGCCGAGTACCGTGGACTCGGGATCGACCAGCCCGCGCTCGAGGCGCCCTGGCGGCTCGCTGGCACGCTCCTCGCGCGCGCGGGCCGGCTCGAGGAGGCGGATTCGCTGCTGGCGACCGCCATGGCGCGTCAACCCACCGCTGCGGCCGGGCTCCTGCGCGCCCGCATCGCGGCCCAAGCGCGCGACTGGCCGCGCGCGATCCTCCGGCTGCGCGAGGTGCTCGCCCTGGAGCCCTCGCACGTGGAGGCGCTCTACCAGCTCTCGCTCGCACAGGCGCTCGCGGGGGATGCAGTGGCAGCGCGCGCGACCGCCGCGCGGCTCGCACGCATCGCGCCGAACTATCCGCCGCTCGCCGAGTGGATGCGCACGCTGGCGGGTGCCACTCCTCCCTGAGCGCACGCGCGGTGCGCGCGTTCGGCGTGCTGCGGGTTCGTGACGTGCGGGGTAGTATGCAAGGGTACTCCCCATGGGAGGGGTGTTGACTCACGGTGGACGCTGGACCTCGTGCCTGATCGCCCTCGCGGTCGCTGCGATGACGGCTACGACGGCGGTCGCGCAGTCGACCGGCGCCGTCGTCGGCACCGTGCGGGACGCCACCGGTGCGCCCCTGCCGCGCGTCGAGGTGGTCGTCGAGGGCACCACGCGCGTCTCCCGCACCGATGAGCAAGGGGCCTATGCGCTGGCGGAGCTTCCCGCCGGTCGCCTCATCATCCTCGCCCGCCGGCTCGGCTACGAGCCGGCACGGCAGACGGTGGAGGTCGTGGCGGGCGAGAGCCGCACGCTGGACTGGCGTCTGCAGGCTGCGGCGCTCCGGATGGATGCGCTCGCCGTCACGGCGCGGCGCGAGCCGTCGGACTCGCGCCTCGCGGGGTTCCGCCAGCGCTCCGAGGACAAGTCGTCGGGACACATCATCACGCGCGACCGGATCGAGCAGACCGGGAACCGGAACCTTATCGATGCGATCCGCTCGATCCCCGGCGTGCGCACGCTGCCGGGCGGGCGCGCCGGTCGCACCGTGCGGCTGCGCGGCGCGCGCTGCGCGCCCCTCGTGTTCATCGATGGATTCGCCGCGACCGCCACGGACTTCGACCTCGATGCGGTGGACCTCCACATGGTGGAAGGGATCGAGGTGTACCCGTCGAGTTCCTCCCTCCCGCCGGAGTTCTTCGGTGCGCGCGGGCTGGAGCAGTGCGGCGTGATCGCGATCTGGTCGCGCCCGACGCAGCCGCGTGCGCCGCGCCCGCCCCGGACCGGACGCGACGCGGAGCGCGCGGCCGAGGAGACGCGCCGCAACGCCTTCACGGCGGGGCAGGTGGACATCGCGGCCGAGATGACGACGGCCGAGCCGGAGGTCATCTATCCGGATTCACTCTGGCGCAGTGGCGCCTCGGGCTCGGCGACGCTCGAGTTCGTGGTGGATGAGCGTGGGCGGATCGACTGGGCCACGGTGCGCGTCGTCTCGGCGACGCATGAGGCGTTCGCCCACGCGGTGGAGCAGGCGCTCGTGGCGATCCGTTGGTATCCGGCGGAGCGCCAAGGGAAGTCCGTGGCGCAGCTCGTGGTCCTCCCGGTGCGCTTCACGCGGGACGTGCCCGACGCGTGAACGCGAGGGCCCGCGGCGGCGCTGATGAGGCCGCGGAGTCCCAGGAGCGAATTTCGCTGCAGCGCTTGCGTGATCGCACATCACTGTTCATGTTGCGAAGGTCAGGGGTACTCCTCGTGGCGCGGAGTGCGGTGCGCGTAGCGCGCCCACCTGCGGCGGCGTGACATCCGATGGATGTGTGACGCGCGTTGGGTTCGCGAGGTAGTCCCAAGTAGCAGGAGACATCAGTTCTATCTCCCGGTCCCCGCGCCTTGCCGCGGAGCGGCCCCACGTTCCCCGCCGGTGCGCCGGCCCCCACTTTCCTCGTGAGGAACGACGATGAGTCGCATTTCCATCATTCCACCGCTCCTGCGTGGCGCTCTTGGCGTCGCCCTGCTCGGCCTCGTGCCGCTCGGTGTAATGCAGGCCCAGGGTGCGGTGATCTCGGGTACCGTGACGGTGGAGGGGCAGCAGCAGCCCCTGGCCGCGTCGGTCCTGATCCAGGAACTCAACCTCGCGACCGTCGCGGGCGAGGACGGACGCTTCGTCCTGCGCGTGCCGACGGCCGACATGCGCAACCAGACGGTGCGCATCACGGCGCGCTACATCGGGTACCTGCCGCAGACCAGGACCGTCACGCTGGCGGGTGGCGCGATGACGCTCGACTTCTCGCTCACCTTCGACCCCTTCCGGCTCTCGGACGTGGTCGTGACGGGCACCGCGGACGGGCAGGCGCGCAACAAGATCCCGTTCTCGGTCTCGGTCGTGAATGAGTCGCAGCTGCGCGACGTGCCGGCGGCCTCGCCGGTGGCGGCGCTCGCGGGCAAGGTCGCCGGGGCGCGCATCGCGCTCGGCACCGGCAACCCCGGCTCAGCGCCGGCGATCCGCCTGCGCGGCTCGACCAACCTCGGCGTCGGTGGCTCCTCGCCGCTGATCATCGTGGACGGCGTGATCACGCGCTTCTCGATCGCCGACATCGACGCGCAGGACATCGCGTCGGTGGAGGTGCTCAAGGGCGCAGCGGCCTCGGCCTTCTACGGATCGGACGCCGCGAACGGCGTGCTCTCCATCACCACCAAGCGTGGCAAGGACGTGCCGGACGGCACCGTCCGGATGTCGGTGCGCACCGAGTACGGCACGACGAGCCTCAACCGCTTCGTGCCGCTCAACCAGTCGCACCACTACATGCTGAATCCGGATGGGACGATCATGGAGTCGTCGCCGGGCACGCGCGTGCTGGATCCGGACGGCCTGATGGACAACCCGTACCCGACCACCGGTGTCAACCGGTGGCGCAACCAGCTCAAGACCTGGCTGCCGGACGGGGACTTCTACTCGACGAACTTCCAGCTCGGGTTCCGCCGCGGGGGCACCAACCTCGCGACGTCGTTCACCACGGACCACAACGGTGGCGTGGTACCCTTCCGCTCGGGCCAGTTCCGCCAGTCGGCCCGCGTGAACGTCGACCAGCAGATCAACTCCAAGCTCGATTTCGGGTCGTCGCTGACGTACTCGCTGTCGAACAACGACTACGGTACGGGGAGCAGCGAGGGGTGGTTCGCCCTCCTGCAGTCGCCGCCGGACGTCGACCTGAGGAACCCGAACAACGATCCGACGCAGGTCGAGTACTTCCCGGTGCTGCCGGGCTTCGTCCCGAACGCCCGTGGCAACCCGCTCTACTCGCTCCGGAACGGGCAGAACTCGTTCCGCCGCGAGCGCATGCTCGGGTCGGCCACGCTGCGCTACCGGCCGCTGGAGTGGCTCCGCGTCGAGGGCTCGTACGGCACGGACCGCTCGAACCGCCGGAGCGAATCCTATGACTTCAAGGGGTACCTGACCTCGGGCGGCGTCCCGGGCGACGGCTCCCTGGCGATCGGCTATGACGGCGACGTCGCGGAGAACATGCAGTTCAACGCGATCGCGACCCGCGTGTTCGGGGAGCTGCTCTCCACGACGCGCGTGACGTACCTGGTCGAGAAGCAGACCTCCGACGGGCTCGATGCGTCGGGCAACAACCTCGCGGTCTTCGGCGTGCAGGACCTCGACGTCGTGCCGCCGGACAACAACTCGATCGGCTCCTCGCGCTCGCGCCGGGGCACGATCAACTACTTCGTCTCGCAGGCGTTCGACTGGAAGGACAAGTACATCGCGGACTTCCTCGTCCGTCGTGACGGGTCCTCGCTCTTCGGCGCCGACAAGCGCTGGGCGAACTTCTACCGCGTGGCCGGTGCGTGGCGCTTCTCCGAGGAGTTCGACCTCCCCGGGATCCAGGAAGGCCGCCTGCGCTATGCGCGCGGCACGGCCGGGCTGCGGCCGGGCTTCTCGGACCAGTACGAGACCTACTCGCTGAGCAACGGCAACATCTCCAAGTCGCAGCTCGGCAACCCGAACCTCGAGCCGGCCGTCCAGACCGAGGATGAGTTCGGGGTCAACCTCACCTTCCTCGACCGCTTCGACGCGGAGCTCGTCTACGCGAAGCGGCTCACCGAGGGCGCCTTCCTGAGCGTGCCGCTCTCGCTGGCGCAGTCAGGTGGCTTCACGAACCAGGTGCAGAACGCCGCGGACGTGAGTGCCAACACGGTCGAGCTCTCGCTCAGTGCGCGCGTGATCGACCGGCAGGACCTAAGCTACTCGGTCACCCTCGTGGGCGACCGGACGCGGCAGCGCATCGATCGCATGGATCGCGCGCCCTTCCGCGTGAATGCGGGTGGCCAGGGCCAGGACGTCTTCTACTACCGGGAAGGCGAGGTCCTCGGCGTGATCTACGGACAGCGCTGGGTCCGCAACATGGCCGACATCTCGGCGATGGGGCTCGACCCGTCGCTCTACAGCACCAACTCGGACGGCTACGTCGTCCTCACGGCGAACCTGGGCACCCTCGCCGAGCGGCCGGTGGCGTTCGTGGACGCCGATGGCAACAACACCGTCAAGCTCGGCGACGTGAACCCTGACTTCTCGTGGGGCCTGTCGCAGAACCTCCGGTGGAAGGGGCTCGCCGTCTACGCGCTGATCGACGGCGTGCAGGGCGGTGACATCTACAACTTCACCAAGCAGTGGATGTACCAGGACCTGCGTCATGGCTCGCTCGACCAGGCCAAGCGCCCGGTCGCGGACCGCCGTCCGTTCACGTTCTACTCGGCGGGCCTCTACAACGGCCTCGTGGCGAACTCGCACTTCGTCGAGAACGGGACCTACGCCCGCCTCCGCGAGCTGAGCGTGGCGTACAACTTCAACGCCAACATGCTCTCGCGGGTCGGCCTGGGCGCGTTCTCCCAGGGCCTCAAGCTCTCGATCGTGGGCCGCAACCTGCTGACCTGGACCAACTACACCGGATTCGATCCTGAGGCCAACTCGGGCGGGGACTTCAACTTCCGCATCGATGGCTTCCGGTACCCGAACTTCCGCACGATCACGGCGATGATCGACGTGTCCTTCTGAGCCATATGACCAATACCTGGAGCCATCACGTGACCAATCGAATCCTCCGCTCGATGCTCGTGCCCGTGGCGCTGCTGTTCAGCGCCGCGTGCGTGGAGCTCGACGTCACCAATCCGAACCAGCCGGACGTGGAGCGTGCGCTCTCGTCCCCCGAGGACGTCGCGGCGATCGCGTCGTCGTCGGTGAACTCGTGGTGGCTCGCCACCACGCACTACGAGCCGAACATGATGCTGCAGGTCACGGCGGACGCCGCGACCGCGAACTTCGGCAACTTCGGCATGCGCTTCAACAACGAGCAGCCGCGCATCGCCTACAACAACAACTCGGCCAGCGGTGACGCGAACGTCGCGGCCCGCCCCTGGACGCGGAACTACTCCGCGATCGGCGCCGCCAACGATGCCCTGCGGGCGATGGACGGCGGGATCGTGATCCCGGGCGGCGTGGACGCGAACGAACGGGTCCGTGCGGCCGCGCTCTTCACGCAGGCGGGCACGCTCTCCAACCTGGCCATGCTCTTCGACCAGGCCTTCGTCGTCGACCAGGCCTCCACGGGCCTGCCGACCCTCGAGCCCTACACGGCCGTCCGCGATGCGGCGCGCGCCAAGTGGGACGAGCTGATCACGCTCACGCAGGGCAAGGCGTGGTCGTGGGACGAGGCGTGGCTCCCGCTGACCGGCGGCGCCGCGTCGGCGACCACGATCAACCGGATCGCCAACACCATGGCCGCGCGCCTGCTCGTGTACTCGGCGCGCACCCTGGCCGAGACGCAGAGCTCCGTGCCCTGGGCCCAGGTCCTGACCTACGCCGACCGCGGCATCACCGGCACCGGCCTCACGGACATGGACTTCGCCATCGTCGATGACGGCGGCACCCTCTGGTACGACTACATCAAGCTCTACGGCAACCTGCACAGCTGGACGCGCGTGGACCAGCGCGTGATCAACCGCATGGCGCCGAACATCCCCGTGATGTTCAACGGCCTGCCGAACCAGCCCCAGCCGACCCCGACCGACAACCGGCTCGGGATCGCGAACCTCCCCTGCGGTTCCAACCCGGTGTCGTGCACCTCGGGGAACACGCAGGACTTCGTCTACACCGGCACGGTGATCGGTGACCCGGGACGCGGCATCTGGATGCAGTCGCCGTTCTGGCACCGCCGCTGGCAGAACGTGTCGTTCACCGTCGCGGGCTCGGTCCGCACCGGCAACCCGGATGTCCATATCCTGGCCGCCGAGAACGACCTGATCATCGCCGAGGCGCTCGCGCGCACCGGGGGTGACCTCAACCGTGCGGCGACGCTCGTCAACAAGACGCGCGTCACGCGTGGCGGCCTGCCGGCCGTCGCCGCCAACGCCCCGGCCATCCTCGCCGCGATCGAGTACGAGCGCGACGTGGAGCTGCTCAACACCGGTGGCATCTCGCTCTTCGACCGTCGTCGCATCGACGGGCTGCAGGCGGGCACGGCTCGGCACCTGCCGATCCCCGCGTCCGAGCTCGAAGTGCTGGCGCTCCCGATCTACACCTTCGGTGGCATCGGCCTGCCCGACATGTAGTCGCTGGTGAGCGGGTGGTACGGAGAAGGGCCCCCCGCCTCGCGGCGGGGGGCCCTTTCTTCGCCTGCCGGCGCGCGCTCAGCGCCGCAGCTGCAGGTTCGCGCAGGCGATCACGTTGGAGAGGGTCTCGCCGCCACGGTAGACGTTCACGTGGTAGGTCGCCGACGGCATCGCGAGCGGCAGCTCGCGGCCCGCCACCTCGCCGCGCCCGGTGTTCGTGATCTCGAGCGGCGGGAACTGCGCGGCGGGGAGGAGCGGTACGCCGCCGCTTCCGCAGCGTCCCGGCACCACCGCCCAGGCGAGCACCTCGGACTGCTGATTGTTCGTGTTCAGCGACAGCGTCACGCGGGACCGGTCGGTCGCCTCGCGAAACAGGATGCGCACCTCACCGTAGATTCTCTGTACGGTGCTCATGCCCACGCGCCCGTCAGACTGCTGGACGGGGCGGAACTGGCCGTCGTACTGCAGCGCGCCCGTCGCGTCGATCACGCCCGTCTCGGGCGTGGCGTTCGACGCGCTGGCACAGCCGGCGGCAGCGAGGGCAAGCAGGACGACCGCTGCGGAAGCTCTCATGGGAAGTTCTCCTCGTGGATCGGGACAGGATGCTCGAGTCTTCATCTAATAGTAAAAGAATGGATGGGTCGCAGGCCCGGAGCGGCCGACGCGCGCGCGCGGTGGCCGCGGTGATCGCCGCGTGCGCGTCGCTCGCGCTCGGCGCACCTGCGGCCTTGGCGCAGGTCACGCTGCCCGCGCCCCCACAGGGCTACGGCACCGAGAGTGCCCGCATCGTCGTCGATGCCGCGCGTGTGCTCGACGACGCCAGCATCGCGCGGATCAACGAGATCGCGTGGCGCGTGCACGCGGGCTCGCGCGGCGAGATCGCGGTGGTCACCCTCCCCAGCATCGAAGGGCGCGACGTCGGCGACATCGCGCTCCAGATCGGGCGCGAGTGGGGCGTGGGGGACAAGGCGGAGATCGGGGACCGGGCCCGCAACGCCGGCGTGGTGGTGCTCCTCGTGCCGCGCGAGACCAGCGGCGACGGCCGGGGCTACATCAGCATCCAGGTGGGACAGGGGGCGGAGGGGTTCATCACGGACGGCATGGCGGGGGACATCCGCCGCGAGGCCACGCCGCTGCTCCAGCAGGGGGCGTACGGTCCCGCCCTCGCGCTGATCACCGCGCGCCTCGCCGAGCGGTACGCGGCGGAGTTCGGTTTCGCGCTGGACTCCACGCTCGTCCCCCGGCGGCGTGTCGCGGAGTCACCGGGGATCTCACCCGTGGCGTTCCTCCTGGTCTTCATCATCCTGGTCGTCGTCCTCGGCTCAATGGGTCGCCGCGGCCGCCGCGGGATGCTCCTCCCGGTGCCGATCGGCCGGCGCCATGACGGGTGGGGAGGCGGCGGCTTCGGTGGGTTCGGCGGCGGCGGGTTCGGCGGCGGTGGGTTCGGCGGGTTCGGTGGCGGTGGCGGGTTCTCCGGTGGCGGCTCCAGCGGGAGTTTCTGAGATGACGACGATGACGCTCGATACGCTCACGGCGCGGCTCTCACAGGCGCACGGCGACCAACTGATCGCGGTGGTGCTGTACGGGTCGGCCGCGCGCGGCGAACACGACGCGAAGCGTTCCGACTACAATGTGCTGGTGCTGGTGCGCTCCCTCACGCCCGCGGCGCTGCGTGCGGCGGCGGGGACGGCCCATGCCTGGCAGGCCGCGGGGAACCCGCCGCCGCTGATCCTCACGGAGGCCGAGTGGCGCTCGAGCCGCGACGTGTTCGCGATCGAGGTCGCGGATATCTTGGAACGGCATCGCGTCCTCACCGGCGCCCTCCCGGACGGTCCCCGCCAGGTGGACCCGGCCCACCTGCGGCACCAGCTCGAGTTCGAGGCGATGGGGAAGCTCCTGCGGCTGCGCCGCGGGATCCTCGCCTGCAACGGCGACGCGAAGGAGGAGCTCGCGCTGCTCGTCGCGGCGCGGAGCGCCGTGCTCGTGCTCTTCCGCACGCTCCTGCGGGCCCATGGCGATGCCGCGCCGGCGGCATCGGAGGCCGTGGTGCGCCGGGCGGCCGAGCTGGGCGGCTTCGACGCCGCGCCCTTCCTCGAGGTGCTCGCGCACGCGAGCGGCGCGGCTCCCATCCCCGAGACGCGGGCGGACGACGTCCTCACCGCGTTCCACGCCGGGCTCGAGCGCTTCGTGGCGCACGTCGACCGGCTCGTCCACCCTGCGTGAGCGCTGACACTTTCGCGCCGCGTGGACGTAATTTCCTACCAGTCCCTCACCCGGAGTCGCAGATGAAGTCGAAGTGGATCGCGCTCGCCCTCCCCGTGCTCCTCTCGGCGTGCGGATACAACACCATCCAGACCATGGACGAGGCCGCGGCCGCGTCCAAGCAGCAGATCGAGGTGCAGCTCCAGCGCCGCGCCGACCTCGTGCCGAACCTCGTCGAGACGGTGAAGGGGTATGCGAAGCAGGAGGAGACGATCTTCACCGAGGTCGCCAAGGCGCGCGCGGGGCTGGCCGGCGCGGTCCAGGGCGGGAACATCGCCGAGATGGCCAACGCCAACCAGGCGATGACCGGCGCGCTCGGCCGGCTGCTCGCGATCTCCGAGGCGTATCCGCAGCTCAAGAGCGACCAGAACTTCCTGCGCCTGCAGGACGAGCTCACGGGCACGGAGAACCGGATCGCGGTCGCGCGCACGGACTACAACAACGCCGTGCGGGACTACAACGCGTACATCCGGCGCTTCCCGGCGGTGCTCACGGCGAAGGTGACCGGGGCGGGGGCCCGCGAGTACTTCGAGGTCACGAACGCGGCGAATCGTGAGGCGCCGGCGGTGAAGTTCTAGAACGGCAGAGGGGAGATGGGAGAGGGGAGATGTGAGAGAAACAGGCGCGGGGGGTGGGCTCTCTGAGCCCGCCCCCCGCTTCCTCTCACAACCGCGACCTGCGCACCGCCGCTTACTACGGGTTGGCTTCCGGGAGCACGTAGGTGAGGGGGTCCACGGGCTTGCCGTTCACGTGGATCTCGTAGTGCAGGTGCGGCGCGGTGGCGAGGCCCGTGCCGCCGACGGCGGCGATCACCTGGCCGCGCGTGACGCGCTGGCCCGTCTTCACGGCGAGGCGCGAGCAGTGCGCGAAGCGCGTGCGGATCCCGTTGCCGTGGTCGATCTCGACCGTGAGTCCGTATCCCTTGTCGTTCCCCGCCATCACCACCACCCCCGTCGCTGGCGCGACGATCGGCGTTCCCGTGGGCGCGGTCACGTCGATCCCCTCGTGGGGCCGGTTCTCGTGCAGGATGGGGTGGAAGCGGCTCTTCGTGAACTGGCTCGAGAGCCACCCGGCCGTCGGCATCAGGCTCGGCGTGTTGGCGAACCGTTCGAAGTTCTGCTGCAGCGTGTCGGACACGTCGCGGAAGCTGCGCGAGAGGTCGGTCGCGCGGGCGATGAGCCCCTCGACGTCCGGGCGCGCACTCCAGCCCAGTCGCCCGAGGAAGGGCCGGCGGCGGGTCGGCGTCGCGCCCTCGTCGGCGCCGCCCAGCGGCCCGGCGACCGAGGCGGTGATGAGGGGGCTGGCCTGCGGCTCGCTGTCGCGCACCGGGCTCGCCTCGATCGGAAGTCCGGCCAGCATCCGCATCCGCTCGTCCCGCTGGCCGATCACCTTGAGAGTGTCCTCGAGCTCCTTGAACCGGGCCTCGACCACCGCGATCTCCTGCTGCAGCGCTTCGTTCTGCGCCGCCACTAGGCGCGAGCCCGGCGTTCCCCAGGGCGTGAAGAGCACCGTGATCGCCCCGATCACCAGCAGCAGGGAGATCCCGCCGCCCCAGGCGAGGGCGCGGAACGTCCAGCCCGGGATCTCGAACTCCCGGGCTGGCTGGTTCTTCGGTGGGATCAGCAGCAGGGTCCAGCGGCGGCGGTGCATCTATGCAAGATAGGACGTGAGTGGCACAGGTGGTCCGAACAAAAGCCGAATCGAATCACGCGGCCGGCGGTGGCTCCGGCCGAGGGAAGAGACCTTCTCCCTTCCTGACGCGCCACCCCCCGCAATCGATTCCGTCGGCCGTCACGAACGAAGTATCGGCCGCGGTCCCAGGGGCCCCCAGCGCGGCCCAGAGGACCTCCGCCTTCCCCGGCATGAAGGGCGCGAGGTACGCCGCCTGACGGGCGAGCTGGCGCGCCAGGGAAGCCAGCGCTCGCTCGAGCTCAGGCCGGTTCGCGGGGTCCTTGGCGAGCACCCAGGGCTTGGTGTCCTGGATGAACTGGTTCGCGCGTCCCACCGTGCGCTGGATGGCCTCCAGCGCTTCGTGCACGAGGAAACCGCGCGAGCCGTCGAGCGCTCGCCGGGCCTCGCGGTAGTCCGCGAGGTCGGCATCATCCACCGCGCCAGGGGCGCCCGCCGGCACGACCCCGTCGCAGTACTTCTCGATCATGGCCGTCGTGCGGCTGGCGAGGTTCCCGATGCCGTTCGCGAGCTCCGCCGTGTAGACCGCCTCGAAGCGTTCCCACGAGAAGGAGCCGTCTCCGTCGAAGGGGATCTCCCGGAGGAGGTAGTACCGGAACGCGTCCGCCCCGAAGCGCGCGATCGCATCGTCCAGCTCGAGCTTCACGCCCGCGGACTTGGAGAAGCGTTCGCCGCCGAGCGAGATGAAGCCGTGTCCCCAGACCCGCTCGGGGAGCGGGAGGCCGGCGGACATCAGCATGGCGGGCCAGATCACCGTGTGGAAGCGCGTGATGTCCTTCCCGACGACGTGCACGCTCGCGGGCCAGCTGGCGCCGGAGCCCGGGAAGAACTGCGCGGTCCAGTAGTTCGGGAGCGCGTCGAACCAGACGTAGGTGGTCTGCGACTCGCCGCTCGAGAGCGGGCGCGGGAAGGGGACGCCCCACGCGAACCGCGAGCGGCTCGCGGAGATGTCCTCGAGACCCTGGTCGAGCAGGGCGAGGATCTCGTTGCGCCGCGTGGCGGGCTCGAGGAACTCCGGGTGCGCCGCGAGGTGCGCCTTGAGCGCGGGCGCGTAGCGCGAGAGCCGGAAGAACCAGTTCCGCTCGGTGACCTCCTCCAACGTGCGCGTCGGGTGCAGCGCGCACTTCCCCTCGACCACGTCGGCCGGCTGCTTGAAGCTCTCGCACCCCACGCAGTAGAGCCCGGTGTACGAGCGCTCGTAGAAGTCGTCGGGGCTGGTCTCGAAGATGCGCAGCAGGAGCTTCTGCACCGCCTCGTGGTGCGTGGGGTGCGACGTACGGATGAACTGGTCGTGGGAGATGGCGAGACGCTCCCAGGTGTCCGCGAATCGCGCGGCGATGCGGTCCACGAAGGCCTGCGGCGCGAGCCCGGCCTCCTCCGCCGTGCGCGCGACCTTCTGGCCATGCTCGTCCATGCCGATGAGGAACCAGACGTCGTCCCCCATCTGCCGGTGGAAGCGGCAGATGGCGTCGGCGCCGATCTTCTCGAGCGCGTGGCCGAGGTGGGGATCGCCGTTGGCGTAGTCGATCGCCGTGGTCAGGTAGAAACGGGGCATGCCGGGTCCGGTCCGGGTTCGCTAGGACGCGGGAGGCGCGCCGGGAGGCGGACCACCCTGTGGCGGTGTCCCGCCCTCGGGTCCGCCGCGGCCGCGACGACCGCCGCGCCGTCCGCGCCGACGCCGGCCGCGCGGACGACCGCCGCCCTCGGTCGGTGGCGAGTCGTCGGCGCGGCTCCCCTCCGCCGGGCGCGTCTCGTCCGTCTCGTCCGATCCGTCGTCGGTCTCATCGCGGTCCGCGGCGGCGGGATCGCCGGGGGCGGCAGCGCGCGGTGCGGGCGGTGGCGCGCCACGAGGCTCGCCGCGTGGCGCGCCACGCGATCCGCGCTCCGGCTTCGGTTCCCGGAGCGTCACGAGCTCCCGTCCGCCGCCCGGCTGCTCCTCGATCGCAGGCGCGGTCTCGCCTAGCTCCTTCCGGAACTGCGCGAGCGGGATCGTCCGCGCCTCACCCGCGGCGGTGCGCAGCGTCACGGTGTCACGGAAGATGTCGTTGCTCACGATCTTCTCCTCCCCGAGCGCCGTCGTGACGATCTTCCCCTCCTTGGGGAAGCGCTTGCGCGACTGCACGTAGAACTCGTGCTCGTAGCGCAGGCAGCACATGAGCCGGCCGCAGGTGCCCGAGATCTGCGCCGGGTTCAACGTCGAGAGGCGCTGGTCCTTGGCGCTGCTCGACTTCACGGGGCGGAGCTCGGGGAGCCAGGAGCTGGAGCAGAACTGGCGGCCGCAGCGGCCGACGCCGTCCAGGCGCCGCGCCTCGTCGCGCACGCCGATGTGCCACATGTGGACGCGCGTGGAGAAGCGCCGCTCGAGCTGCCGCACGAGCTGGCGGAAGTCCACCCGCTCCTCGGCGGTGAAGTAGCAGGTGAGGCGCCGCCGGTCCCACTGCCACTCGGTGTCGGAGACCTTCATGTCGAGCTTCAGCTCGCGGACGATCTCGAGCGCGGCCTTCCGCACCGCGTCCTCGTCCACGCGGAGCCGAACGGCGGTGTCGATCTCATGCTTCGTCGCGCGGCGCACCGCGAGCGGGAGCTCGGCGGGGGAGGCCTTGCCGTGCGACGTGCCGGCGTGGCGCTTCTCGGCGAGCTCCCCGATGGAGTGGACGCGCGCGAAGTCCTCGCCCCGCTCGACCTGCACGATGAGCGCGGTCCGCACGGGGGGAGGGGACTCGCCGTTCCAGCGATAGAAGGCGCGCCGGTTGCCCTTGAACTCCACCTCGATCAGGTGCGTCGCGACGGCGGCGGTCGTCACTCCTCGAAGGCACCCATCTTGAGGTACTTCTCGCGCCGTCGGCGCACGAGCTTGTCGGGCTTGAGGCGGCGGAGCTCGTCGAGGTGCACGATCAGCGCGTCGTGCAGCGTCCTCGCCATCTCCTCGTGGTTGGCGTGCGCGCCGCCCAGCGGCTCCGGCAGGATCGCGTCGATGATCTTGAGCTCGAGGAGGTCGGGGGCGGTGATCTTGAGCGCCTCGGAGGCCTTCTCGCGCATCTCGAGGCTCTTGCCATCCTTCCAGAGGATGGCCGCGCACCCTTCCACCGTGATCACCGAGTAGACCGAGTTCTCCAGCATCAGCACGCGGTCCGCCACGCCGAGCGCGAGCGCGCCGCCCGAGCCCCCCTCGCCGATCACCGTCGCGACGATCGGCACGGTGAGTTGGCTCATCTCGAAGAGGTTCCGGGCGATCGCTTCCGACTGTCCCCGCTCCTCGGCGCCGAGCCCCGCCCACGCGCCCGGGGTGTCGATGAAGGTGAGGATGGGCACGTGGAACTTCTCCGCGAGCTTCATCAGGCGGAGCGCCTTGCGGTACCCCTCGGGGTGCGGCATCCCGAAGTTGCGGTGCAGGTTCTCCTTGGTGTCGCGGCCGCGCTGGTGGCCGATCACCATCACCGTCTCGTCGTCCAGCCGCGCCCAGCCGCCCACGAT
>CAZHAG010000044.1:0-19006 GCA_964529705.1 uncultured Gemmatimonas sp.
GGGCGTACCCCTCCGCGACGGCGGTGGCGGTGCGCTCGTACTCGCGGATCTCGGGAAGGACGTCGGACGCGAGGACGACCGTGAGGCCGGGGCGCGCCGCGCGGAAGGCGGAGGCGAGCCGCTGCTCCGGAGTCGCATCCTCGTACGCGTGCAGGAGCGCGATCACGACCACCGTCGGGTCGAGTGCGAGCGCGGCGGAGACCACGGCGTCCACCCCCTCGCCGGTGAGCGCCTGCGTGACGCCTTGCGGCGTGCGCCGTTCCGGGACGGGGACGACGTCCGTGGCGCCCACGAGCGGCGCGGGATGATGCGCCGCGAGGTCGTAGAGCGAGGCGCGCTCCTGGCGTCGCAGCTCGAGCAGGTCCGTGGCGCACGCCGTGGCGCAGAGCACCACCCTCGCGCCCGTGCGCTCGAGGAGGAGGTTCGTGACGACCGTGGTACCGTGCACGAATCGCGTCACCGCGCCGGATGGCGCCGCGAGCGCGTGCAGCGCATCCACCACGCCGCCGCTCTGGTCCTCCGGCGTGGAGAGCACCTTGCGCGTGTGTACGGTGCCGTCGGCATCCACCGCGGCGAGGTCGGTGAACGTGCCGCCGACGTCCACGCCCACCGTGAGCGGAGGTCTCAGCGGGCCTTCCCCGCGGGGGCCGGTGCACCGGGCACGGGCAGCGTGTGGCGCCAGATGGCGAGCGCGAGCCCGAGGTGGGCTGGCACGAGGAGGAGGATCGGGCCGCCGAGGGTCTGGCGGACGAAAGGTGCGAGGACGAGCAGCAGCGCGACCTGTCCGATGACGGACAGGAAGAGCACGCGCGAGAGGCGTGTGGGCGCGCCGCGGAGCACCGCGCGCGCCACCGGGACCGCCGCCACGAGCCCGAGCGGCGAGAGGAGGAGCAGGTTGAGGTTGTCGTACCAGAAGACGTGCGCGGAACCGATCCACATGCCGGCCACCGCGAGCCCCACGAGCCCGGTGAGGCCGTACCATGCCACGGTCATCACCGCGGCCGGGATCCGCGTCCGGCGGCGCGTGAGGGCGTTCCAAGGCGTCAGGAGGAGCATCCAGACCGCGAGGATCGGTCCCCAGGGTCCGAGGGCGAGCCCGCGCCGTTCCGGCGCCTCGGGTGCGCGCCGTGCCTGGTAGATCACGCGCTCTTCCGAGACGAGCGGCACCGGGACGCCGTCGGCACCCGGCACCGTGACCTCGCGCAGGTCGTCCCGCAGGCGCATGGGGATGAACATCGCCTCCCACTTGGTCATCGGAACGTCCGCACGAGGCCCGAGCGCGATGTCGATCCCTGCCTGCGCGAGGGCCGAGGGCTCGGTGAGCCGCACGGCCTCGCTCCGGTACGTCCACGGGGTGCGGATGGCATCGAAGCGGCGGCGGAGCGCGCCCTCCAGCACCGTGTCGAGCATGTCGCGCACGCGGGTGGAGCAGTTGTCGCGGAAGTAGTCGTAGCGGTAGAAGCGGTTCTCGGGCCTGGCGTTCTCGGCGGCGAGCGTGGCCACGCGCGCGGCCTGCGCCGGCGTGAGGGCGAGCACCTGCTCCTGCGTGTGCCGGTCGCCGGAGGCGTAGTAGTCGAGCAGCCATTGCGTGGGGATCGCCTCCACCCAGTACTCGGTGTCACCGCTCAGGAAGCGGCGGATGAACCCCGGCTGGTCGAAGGAGAACATCCCCCAGTTGTAGGCCACGTCGGTGCCCGCCACCGGGTCCACCACGCGCAGCGCGTTGTGGCCGAAGCGCTCGAACACCTCGTTGCCCTGGCCGAGCGTGAGGACGGAGACGCGGATCTGGCCCTGCCCGGGTGGCACGGACGCCTGCGCCGTCGCGACCGCGGCCGTCGCACCGAGCGCGGCCACGGCGGACACGAGACAGGCCACCGCGGTGGTCGCGATGGCCCGGATGCCGCGGGGCGCCCGCCGCGCCAGGTTCACGGGCGCAGCTCTTTCGCGTCTTCCGCGGCCTTGTAGATGGCGTCCAGCAGCTTGTAGACCCGCACCTGATCCTTCGGCGGCTCGTACTCGGTGTCCTCGCGGAGCACCGCCACGAAGTGCGCCAACTCGGAGCGGTACGACTGGATGTACAGCGTGTCCTTCGTGGCGGCACCGCTCGGCGAGACGTCGACCACGGCGCCGTGGATCCGCTTGGAGATCCGCAGCGGCGCGAGGCGCGCGGACCCCTCGGTCCCGATCACCTCGAACCACCAGCGCTGGTCCTCGCCGATGTAGTTCGCGTTCACGTCGATCGTCACCGTGAATCCGCCCGCGCACTCGATGAAGACGACCGCCGACTCCTCGACCGCATTGGCGCCCTTGGCGCGCTCAACGGACGCCGAGATGCGCGTGACGCGCGGGAAGTCGGTGAGCCACCCCGCGAGGTCGAGCAGCGGGAGTCCCAGTTCCATCAGGGCCCCACCCCCGGCCTCGGCCCGCCGCAGGCGCCAGGGGGCCATCTGCGCACGCTGGCGGTACGCGCCCGCCCGCACGCCTCGCACCTTCCCGAGTTCGCCGCCGCGCACGAACGCGTCGAGCATCTGTGCGTCGTGGCGGAAGCGATGGTTGTTGGCCACCATCACCACGCGCTTGGCCTTCTCCGACGCGGCGAGCAGGCGCTCCACGCCCCGCGCACTGAGCGCCAGCGGGCGCTCGCAGAGCACGTGCCACTTGGCGCGCAACGCCGAGAGGACGTGCACCTCGTGCAGGTGGTTGGGCGTGGTGATGATGAGCCCGTCCACGTCCTGGCACTCGAGGAGCTCGTCGATGTCGGTGAAGACGTCGCGCACGGCGAAGCGCTGGGCCAGCGAACGCGCCTTCGCGCCGTCGTTGTCGCAGAGGGCGGCGATCTGCACCCCCCGCATCTTCGCCAGCACGGGGAGGTGCGTCGTCTGCGCGATCGCGCCGAGGCCGAGCACGGCGAGGCGGATCGGAGGGCGCGGCGTCCCGGCGGGAGGAGTGGGCGACACGGCGTGGCTCGTTAGGGAGTGAGGAGTCCGGCGGGGATGGGCGAAATGGTCGTACCCCGGTAGTACGTCTGCAGGATCGTGCGGGCGTCCTGCCCCGCGCGGGCACGTCCGATCGCCCCCCACTGGCAGAGACCCACGCCATGTCCGTACCCGTTGCCGCGGATCACCGCGCGGATGATCCGTCCGGCGGAGGTCTCCGTGCTCACCTGAAAATAGGCACTGTTCAGCAACTCGCCACCGGGCGAGCGCAGGACAGAGCGTGCGTCGTTCCCCCGCACGCTGTAGCGCCCACCGTCGGTCTCGATCACCAGGTTCGCCACGCGCCCGCTCGGGGTCCGGCTCTCGACCGTCACGGCGCGCACGCGCCCGGGGCCGCCCGCCGGGACGGACTGGTAGGCGCCGAGGTAGCGGCGGACCACCGCATCCAGCTCGGAACCAGAGAGCTCGCGCGTCCACGCGAAGCGGGGGGCGATGTCGCAGTAGTAGCGGTCGCTCCCGGGGATCCGGTCGCTCACGCGCTTGAGGTGCGGCTCGCCGTCACTCCTCCACACCTCCTCCGCGGCGGCCGTCTCGCCGCCGCAGGTGGAGTAGAAGGGCGCCGTGACCACGCGGCCGCCGAGCATGAGCACGAGGCTCGCCGTCTCGCGCACCGCTGCATCTGCCACCGGACGCTCCGCCTCGCGTCCGCCGTACACCTGATCGCCCACGGAGGCGATGAGGTCGAAGTCGGCGCTGCGCCCGTTCCCGGCGCGCGCGGCGAGCACACGCGTGACGGTGTACGAGCGGGCCGCGACGGCCTGGGCCTCCACCGCCGCGCGCTCGGCCGCCGGGCGCTCCCCGATCTCGAGCGGAACGACGCCGCGCAGGTACTCCTCCATCGGGAGCACGTTCACCGCGAGCACGCCGCTGTCGGTCGGCACGAGGTTGAGCGCACCACGGTAGGTCTTCCCGTTCGTGCGGACCAGTGCTCCGGCATCGTCCGGGATGATCACGAGGGTCCCGTCCAGCCAGGCGGTCGTGGTGCCGTCGGCGCGGACCGCGCGGAGGCGACCGCCATCGCGCTGGAGCTGCCACGGCTCGGAGGCGCTGGCCCGCACCACGACGCCGCCGCGCGCGTCGAGCAGGCGCCACGCACCGGTCGCCCCGAGGCGCGAGGTGTCGCGCAGCACCTGCAGCGCGATGCGCACCTGCGGCCCCGCCCCCGCGACCGGCCGGAGCGGCCCCGGGTCGCGCGGGAGCGGCTCGACAGGTGGCGCCTCCGGGGGCGCTGCGGGAGGACGGAAGACCGGCGTAGGGTCACTCGGTTCGAGCGGCTTGCCCAGACAAGAGCCGACGAGCGGGACCGCAGTGAACAGGAGGATGGCGGCGGCGCGCGCGCGGCCGCGCTTCACCGCCCGAAGCTCCCCATCGCGCCGGCCGCGATCGGCAGCGTACGCCCGCGCGCGGCAGGTTCCGCACTCGGCGGCGCGCTCACGACCGTGCGTACGCGCGCCGTGAAGTCGTAGTCGTCCACGACCGACTCCACGTCCACCTCGACCAGGGCGCCCGGCGCCGCGTCGGTGTCGAGCCAGGCGACGCCGTCGATGTCGTCCGCCTGCCAGGGCAGGCGCGCACGCGCCGCCGGCGCTCCCTCGCGCGTACCGCGCGTTCCACCCGGTGCGCCCGCCGCCGCCTCAACCAGTGCCACGGTGCGCGTCCCGGTCCGCGACTCGTAGCATTCCGCCGTGATGTGCCGCTGGAGCTCCTGCACCGCCTCCAGGCGCGCGCGCTTCTCCGACTCGGGGACATCGTCCGCGAGTTCCGCCCCGCGCGTCCCCTCCTGCGGCGAGTAGGTGAACACCCCCACGCGCTCGAACTCGATCTCCCGCAGGAAGTCGAGGAGCTGCCGCACGTCGTCCTCCGTCTCCCCCGGGAACCCCACGATGCAGGTGGTGCGGATCGCCACGCCCGGCACGGCGTCGCGGAAGCGCGCGACCTTCTCGCGGATGGTGCGCTGCCGCTCCGGGCGCCGCATCCGCTCGAGCACCACGTCGGAGGCGTGCTGGATCGGCATGTCGAGGTAGGGCAGGATCCGCGGTTCGCCGGCGATCACCTCGAGCAGGCGCGGCGTGATGCCGGCCGAGTAGAGGTACATGTTCCGGATCCAGGGGATCGACGTCTCGCGCACGAGCGCCTCGAGGAGCTCCGGCAGGCGCACGCCGTCGCGGCGGTCGCGGCCGTAGTGGGCGAGGTCCTGCGCCACGAGATTCACCTCGCGCGCGCCCTGCAGCTCGAGGAGCTGGGCCTCGCGCACGATCTCGTCGAGCGAGAACGAGCGGTGCTTCCCGCGCATCAGCGGGATGGCGCAGAAGGCGCAGCCATGGTCGCACCCCTCGCTCACCTTGAGGTAGCGCACGAAGGGGGTGTCCCCCGCGTAGGCGCGCACCCCCGGGTGCTGCGTGACGGGGTCGCCGATGAGTCCCCGCTCCTGCAGGAGCGGGATCAGCCGCTCCGACTCCGAGGCGCCGATGAAGAGGTCCACCTCGGGGAGCGCCTCGGCGAGCTCCCCCTTGTGCCGCTCCACCATGCAGCCGACGGCGACCACCGCAGTCGCGCTCCCGCTCCCCTTGAGCCGCCCCGCGGCGACGATCGCGTCGATCGACTCCTGCTTGGCCGCGTCGATGAAGCCGCAGGTGTTGACGATGATGAGTTCGGCGTCCTCCGCGTCGGCCACGGGGGTCGCGCCATGGTCCAGGAGCCGCGCCAGGTAGCGCTCGCTGTCGACCGTGTTCTTGTCACAGCCGAGGGTGACGAGCGAGAAGCGCACGGGCTAGCGGTAGTTGCCGAACTGGAGCTGGACGCCGAAGTCCTCGCCCTTGAGGAACCCCATCACCGTCTGGAGCTCGTCGCGGCTGGGGGAGACGACGCGCACGGTGTCCCCCTGGATGCTCGCCTGCACCTTCTTGAACTTCTGCGCCTTGATGGCCGCCACGACCTTCTTGCAGGTCTCGCCGTCGAGGGCCTGCTTGAGCTTGATGTCGCGGTGCCAGATGTCGCCGCCGCCGGCGACGGGCTCCCCCGCATCGAGGTTCTTCACCGGCACGCCGCGCTTCACGAACTTCGCCTGCAGCACGTCCCAGATCGCGCGGAGCCGCATGTCGGTGTCGGCGGTGAGCTTCACCAGCCCCTCGGCGCGCTTGAGCTCCACGGTCGCGACCTTCGCGTCCTTGAAGTCGTAACGCTGCGCGATCTCCTTGGACGCCTGGTTCACGGCGTTGTCGACTTCCTGGAGATCCACGGATGTGGTGACGTCGAAGGAGGCGTCTTTTGGCACGGCAGGATCGAGGTGTGAGGTGGGAGGTGTGAGGAAACCTAGTCGATCAGATGGTTGCGGTGCGCTACGAGCCCATCCGCCCGCACCTCACCCCTCACCCCTCCCACCTCCCACCTCACACCTCACACCTCATCCCAGGTACGACTCCAGCGCCCGCGCCCGACTCACGTGGCGCAGCCGCGAGAGCGCCTTCTCCTTGATCTGCCGCACCCGCTCGCGCGTGATGTTGAGTACCGCGCCGATCTGCTCGAGTGTCATCGGCTCGGAGCCGTCGAGCCCGAAGTAGAGGCGGAGGATCTTCGCCTCCCGCTCCTTGAGCCCCGCGAGCGCCTCGTGCACCGAGTCGGCGAGCGCCTTCTGCGTGGACTCGTCCTCCGGCGTCGCGCTCTGCGTGTCGGGGAGGTAGTCGAGGAGTCGGTTGTCCTCGCCGGGGGCCATCGGCGCGTCGAGCGAGAGGTGGGTCTGCGAGATGGCCATCGTCTTCGCGACCTCCTCCTCCGTGATCTCCATCCCCTCGGCGATCTCCGCGTGCGTGGCCTCGCGGCCGAGCTCCTGCAGGAGGGCGTTGGCCCGCTTGCCGATGCGGTGGAGCGCGCCGGCGCGGTTGAGCGGCACGCGGACGATCCGGCTCTGCTCGGCGAGCGCCTGCAGGATCGCCTGCCGGATCCACCAGACCGCGTAGGAGATGAACTTGATCCCCTTGGTCTCGTCGAACTTGTGGGCGGCGCGGATGAGGCCGAGGTTCCCCTCGTTGATCAGGTCCGAGAGGTTCACGCCCTGGTTCTGGTACTTCTTGGCGACGGAGACGACGAACCGGAGGTTCGACCGCACGAGGGTGTCGAGCGCCTCCTGGTCGGCCTCGCGGATGCGCTGTGCGAGCCGGACCTCCTCCTCCCGCGAGATCAGCGGATAGATGCTGATGTCGCGGAGGTATTGGTCCAGCGACCCTTCGTCATTGAGCGACCGCTTGTGGTGCGCTCCGGGTCCTCGTCCTCGCACGCGTCCCTCCAGGGCGTCCCTTCAGGGTCCGACGGTCGATCACTCGCGGAATGTGCAGTCCGGTCCCACGGGGCGGAAGCACCCCCACGCACGCCGTGACATCACCGGATGAGCTCGCCGAGCCGCTGCCATCGCACCCGTGTCAGCCAACTCATCGACGCGCTGCTGTCCGGCGCGTAACTGTAGTACACGAAGATCGGGCTCCCCCGCATCAGCGAGTCGGGGACGAAGCCCCAGTAGCGGCTGTCGAGCGAGTTGTCGCGGTTGTCGCCCAGCGTGAAGAAGTGCGCGGCGGGCACCACGAGCGGCCCCCAATTGCTGCGCGAGGGATGATATTCACGCACGTCGACGCCCGGCGCGACGAAGTCGCGCTGCCAGCGGAACTCCTCGCCCGCGGGGTCGAAGCCGGGATCGCTGCGCACCGCGTACGTCTCGCGCTGACGCTCCCCGTTCCGGTAGAACTCGCCGTCCCGCATCTCGACCAGGTCCCCCGGGAGCCCGACCAGCCGCTTCACGAAGTTCTTGCTCGGGTCCTCGGGCCACTGGAACACCACCACGTCGCCGTAGCGCGGACTGCGCACCGCGGGGAGGTGCGTGTTGGTGAACGGGACCTCGGCGCCGTAGAGCAGCTTGTTCACGAGCAGGAAGTCGCCCACCAGGAGCGTCCCTTCCATCGAGCCACTGGGGATCTTGAACGCCTCGACGAAGAAGGCGCGCACCAGCAGGAAGAGCACGATCGCGAGTTGGATGGACTTGGCCCACTCCCAGCCGCCGCGCAGGAACCGGATCGTCGCCGGCGTGCGCCGCCGCTCGTGCCCCGGAGGTTGCACCGGCGGGTGCACCGGCGGGTGGGCCGCGGGATGCACGAGCGCCGCCGCTTCCTGTGGCGGGAGCGGCGGCGTGGAGGTCTCGGTCGCGGTCGGCTCGACGGGCTCCATGGTCTGGATATACACCGAAGGGGCGGGATCGGGAAAGTGACCCCGTCCCACCCCTCCGTGACGACCCGCGCCACCCATCGCGCCCCGGCGCCCGCGCGGCCCTGCGCGTCCGGAGCCGCCGGACGGGTGCGCGGCTAGTAGTTGTCGATCTGCGCCCGCTGCAGCGTGCCGCTGTAGTCCACGTAGCCGACCTTCGTCTCGGAGTAGAACTCGTAGACCTCCCAGCCCCCCTCGCGGTGCCCGTTCCCCGTCTGCTTCACGCCGCCGAAGGGAAGGTGCGCCTCGGCGCCGATGGTCGGCGCGTTCACGTAGGTGATGCCGTTGTCGAGCTCCTGCATCGCCCGGAACGCGAGGTTCACGTCCTGTGTGTAGAGCGATGAGGAGAGGCCGTACTTCACGCCGTTGTTCACCCGGAACGCCTCGTCCGCGTCCTTCACGCGGATCACCGAGAGCACCGGGCCGAAGATCTCCTCCTGCTCGAGCCGCGAGCCCGCCTTCACGTTCGTGAAGATGGTCGGCTTGAAGAAGAACCCCTTCTCGAGCCCGCCGCCCGTGGCGCGCTGGCCGCCGAGGGTGAGTTCCGCCTTCTCCGAGAGCCCGATCTCCACGTATCGCTCGATCTTGGCGATGCTGTCCGCGTGGATCACCGGTCCCACGTCGGTGCCGGTCTTGCGGCCGTCGCCGAGCTTGAGCGCCGCCGCCCGCTCCTTGAGCTTCGCCACGAACTGGTCGTGGATCCCGTCCTGCAGGATGAGCCGGCTGGTCGCGGTGCAGCGCTGCCCCGTGGTGCCGAAGGCGCCCCAGAGCACGCCGTCGAGCGCGAGGTCGAGGCGCGCGTCGTCGAGCACGATCTGCGCGTTCTTCCCCCCCATCTCGAGCGAGAGGCGCTTGTGCATGCGACCGCAGGTCTCCCCCACCTTGCTCCCCGTCTCGGTGGAGCCGGTGAAGGAGACGAGCGGCACGTCGGGGTGGGCCACGATCGCGGCGCCGACGTCCCCCTCCCCGTGCACGAGCTGGATCACCTCGGGCGGGAGCCCCGCCTCGAGCAGGAGCTCGACGAAGACGTGCCCCGTGTGCGGCACGTCCTCCGCCGGCTTGAACACGAGCGCGTTCCCGCAGAGGAGCGCGGGGAACATCTTCCAGGTGGGGATGGCAAGCGGGAAGTTGAACGGCGTGATGATGCCCGCCACGCCGATGGGACGGCGGAAGCTCATCGCCCACTTGTCCCGCAGCTCGCTCGGCACCGTGTGCCCGAAGAGCCGGCGTCCCTCGGTGGCGGCGTAGTAGGCGGTGTCGATCCCCTCCTGCACGTCGCCGCGCGTCTCGGCGAGGGGCTTCCCCATCTCCCGCGTCATGAGGTCCGCGAGCTCCTCCTTGCGGGCCGTCATCAGGTCACCGACGCGGCGGAGCACGTCGCCACGTGCGGGGGCCGGCGTGCGCTTCCAGCGCTCGAACCCCTTCTTCGCGGACTCCACGGCCTTGGCCACGTCGGCGGCGCCGGACTTCGGGAAGCGGCCCACGATGTCCGTGGTGTCCGCGGGATTCACGTTCTCGAAATACGCACCGGTGGAAGGCGCGACCCACTCGCCACCGATGAAATTGTTGAAAGTCGTCATATGGGTAATCTAACGCGCGACGGTGGTCACTCCGTGCAGCCCCAGCCGGCCGGGTGCGCGACGGTCGGGATGGCGTACCCCACCCGCGGCAGGATGTCGATCCCCGCCAGCACGAGCCCCCAGAGCACGATCAGGAGTGAAAGCGTGTGGGCGCGCGCGGCCCGGTGCTTCCAGGTCCAGATGGAGGACCAGACCCCACTGACGACCAGCGCCGCGACGGCGCCGAGGAAGGTCGCGAGCCCGAACCCGCAGCGCGCGCTGTAGGGCCAGAAGAGGATCCCCACGCCGAGCGCGACGGCGAGGGAGAGCCGCGCGAACACCCCGAAGGTGGAGGTCGTCCGCTGCACCTCCGCCGCGGCCGCCTTCTGTGCCGGCGCCGCGCCCTTCGGCGGGGGGAGGATCGCCTGGTCGGCCACCTTCTCCATCTGCTTGTCGATCTTCTTCAGCTCGGCATCCCAGTCGCGCTCGCTCATCCCTGCTCCCGCGCCAGCCCGTGGCGCTCGATCTTCTTGTAGAGGTTGGAGCGCGGCATCTCGAGTGCGCGCGCCGTCTCGGCCACGTTCCAGTCGAACTGCCGGAGCTTGGCCGAGAGGAACGCCCGCTCCGACGCCAGCTTGAACTCCTCGTAGGTGGTGAACTGGTCGAGCGACCCGAGCGTGCCGGCCGGTTCCGCGGCGCGGGCGCCCACGAGGCGTTCCACGTCCGGCAGGCCCACGCGTGGGCCCGTGGCGAGGATCAGGAGCCGCTCCACCGTGTTGCGCAGTTCGCGCACGTTCCCCGGCCAGTCGAGCGAGGCGAGCCGCTCCATCGCCTCCGGCGCGATGCTCCGCGCGGGCATCCCCGACTCGGCCGCGAGCCGCGCCACAAAGTGCTGCACGAGCAACGGGACGTCCTCGCGGCGGTCACGGAGCGGGGGCACCACGATCGGCACGACGTTGAGCCGGTAGTACAGGTCCTCGCGGAAGCGCGACGCCGCGATCTCCTCCTCGAGCCGCTTGTTGGTCGCGGCCACCACGCGCACGTCCGCCTTGCGCGACTTCTGGCCGCCGATGCGCGTGACCTCCCCCTCCTGCAGCACGCGGAGCACCTTCGCCTGCGCGGCGAGCGACATGTCGCCGATCTCGTCGAGGAAGAGCGTCCCGCCGTCGGCCTGCTCGAACTTCCCCGCCCGGTCCTGCACCGCACCCGTGAACGACCCCTTCATGTGGCCGAAGAGCTCGCTCTCGATCAGCTCCGAGGGGATCGCCGCACAGTTCACCTCGACGAACGGCCCCTTGGCACGCGTGGAGCGCGCGTGGATCGCCCGCGCCACCAGCTCCTTCCCCGTGCCGTTCTCTCCCGTGATCAGCACGCGCGCCGGAGTCCCCGCCACCTTCTCGATCTGCTCCAGGAGGGCGCGCACCGCGGCGGACTTCCCCACGATCTCGCCACTGCGATGCACCGTCTCGCGGAGGCGGACGTTCTCCTCGCGCAGGTCGAGGTGCCCGATGGCGTTGCGGAGCGTGACCAGGATGCGGTCCGTGTCGAGCGGCTTCTCGAGGATGTCGTACGCCCCGAGGTGCGTCGCCTCCACGGCGTCCTGGATGCTCGCGTGCCCGGAGATCATCACGACGATGGCCGAGGGGTCGGCGGCGCGGAGGCGCTTGAGCGTCTCGATCCCGTCGATCCCGGCCATCTTCACGTCGAGGAAGACGAGCTGTGGCTTCCAGCTCTCGTACGCGGCGATCCCGTCGCGACCGCTCGCCACGGCCTTCACCTCGTACCCCTCGTACTCCAGGAGCTGGGCGAGCGCCGCGCGGATCCCCTCCTCGTCGTCGACGATCAGCACGCGACGGCTCATCTACTTCTTCGCCCGCGTGAGGGTGACGCGCCCGCGGGAGACGCGGAGTCCTTCGACGAATGGCGGCAGGACGATCGGCAGGGCGTCCGAGTCGACGCCCGCCGGGCGCGCCGGGGCACCCCAGCGCGTCACGAGGCGCGTGACGCCGGCCGTGGGCACCCGGAGCTCGCGGAGCGCCACGGTGGAGAGCGTGTACTGCCCGAGCCCTGCACGGACGGGGGCGACGAGCCCACCGATCAGCAGTGGCTCCGTCTCGTTGAACATCTGCGCGAGGGGGCCCAGTGCTCCCTTCCCGCCCACGTCGGCGAGGCGGATGCGCGTGCGCAGGTAGAGCGTGTCCCCCTGGATGAGCGCCTCGGGCGCCGTGTCCGCCTGGGCGATCACCCCGAGCGAGGGCTCGAGCACGTAGGCGGCGAAGTCCGCGGCCGAGACCGCGACCGACGCCGGCCCGCCCCGCTCCTCGAGCTTGGCGATGCTGCGTTGCGCACGCTCGGCACCGGCGCTCGTGACGGGTGCCCACTCCTGGCTCGCGGCCGGCACGCGCGCCGCCACCAGTTCCTTGACCTTCGGCACCCAGACGTCGCGGTACGCCCACCCCACGGCCCCAAGGATGATGAGGAGGAGCCCGCAACCGATGCGCCCGAGGCAACCGAACATCACTCTCCCACGGTGGAGGAACCCGCGAACACGCTGAGCGCGCCCGAGCGATAGCCGCGCGGGTCGAGCTCCACGTGCGCGAATCCCGCGGCGCGCACGGCCGTCTCGAGCCGAGCACGCCGCGCGTCCTCCCCCCAGTACGCCAGCTCCCCCACGTCGAGTTCCACGCGCGCGAGCTCGCCGAGGTGGCGCACGCGCAGGTTCCCGGCGATCCCGAGCGCGCGGAGTGACGCCTCCGCGGTCTCCACGGCCCGCAGTCGCTCGGGGGTCACGGCCATCCCGGTCGGCAGCCGCGACGCGAGGCAGGGCGAGGAGGGTTGGTCCCAGGTCGGGATGCCGCGCGCCGCGGAGAGCGCACGGATCTCGGCCTTGGTGAAGCCCAGGTCGGCGAGCGGGGAGGCCACCGCGCGCTCGTGCGCCGCGCGCATCCCCGGGCGATGGCCGCCCAGGTCGTCCGCGTTCGTCCCGTCCACGATGCGTGCGAGCCCGCGTGCGTCGGCGATGGGCCCCAGGCGCGACCAGAGCTCCGACTTGCAGAAGTAGCAGCGGTTCGACGGATTGGCCGCGTAGCGCGGGTCGGCGAGCTCGTCGGTGTCCACTTCGAGCACCGGGATGCCGAACTGGTCCGCGACGGCGCGGGCGCGCGTCCACTGCGCCTCGGGGTAGGACGCGCTCCGGCCGATCACGGCGAGGACCCGGTCCGGGCCGAGCGCGTCGAGGGCGACGCAGGCGAGGTAGGCGGAATCGACGCCGCCGGAGAAGCCGACCAGCAGCGAACCCTCGGCGCGGCACCAGGCGAGGAGGCGCGCCTCGCGCTCCCGGGCGGTGGCATCCGGCGTCGCAGTCGGCGTCGGGGTCGGCGTCATGCGTGGAAGTTAGACGGCCGACGCTCGGAGTGTGAGGCGCCGCCTGCCACGCGCGGAGTGGCACCGGTGGAGGCCGTTCCGCGCGGCCCGCGCTCAGGCGCTCGCCGCGTCCGCCGGCCGCAGGAGGAGCGCCTCGGCCACCGCATGCGCCGGCACGTCCACCGCGCCGTCGAGGTCCGCCACCGTGCGCGCGACCCGCAGCGTGCGGTGGAACCCGCGCGCGGACAGCCGCAGCCGCTCCGCGGCCGTGCGCAGGAGCGCGTGGGCGTCGGGCGTGATCACGCCATGCTCCCGGAGCCATCCGCCCGGGACGTCCGCGTTGCAGCGCACGCCGGGGAGCACGCGATAGCGCTCCCCTTGGGCCTCGCGCGCGGCCACCACGCGCTCGAGGATCGCGGCGCTCCGCTCCTCCTGCGCCGCCCGCCCGAGCTCGGCGAGCGCCACCGCGCCGACCGGGACGTGGAGGTCGATCCGATCCGCGAGCGGACCGGAGAGGCGCGCGCGGTAGCGCGCGATGTCGGCGGCGGAGCAGCGGCAGCGCCCGGACCCATCGCCATCGAACCCGCAGGGACAGGGGTTCGCCGCGCCGATCAGCTGGAACCGCGCTGGGTACGCGACCGCGTGCGCCGCGCGCGCGAGGACCACACGCCCGTCCTCGAGCGGCTGCCGCATGGCGTCCAGGAGGTAGCGCGGGAGCTCGAGGAGCTCGTCGAGGAAGAGGACGCCGCGGTGCGCGAGACTCACCTCCCCCGGCCGTGGCCCCGGACCGCCCCCGATGAGGCCCGCAAGGGAGATCGTATGGTGGGGTGCGCGGAACGGTGGCACGCGGATGGGGGTCGCGCCGGCGGCAAGCACCCCGCCCACCGAATGGATCGCGACGACCTCGAGCAGTTCGTCATCGACGAGCGGTGGGAGGATCGAGGGGAGACGCCGCGCCAGCATCGTCTTGCCGGCGCCGGGCGGCCCGACGAAGAGGAGGTTGTGCCGGCCGGCCGCCGCGATCTCGAGGGCGCGCTTCGCGCCGGGCTGGCCGACGACCTCGCTGAAGTCCGGTCCCCCGGCGGTCCCCGGTCGCACCGCGACGCTGCCCACCGGGCCGACGACGATCTCGAGGCGCCCCGCCGCCAGCGCGCCGACCAGCGCGCGCAGGCCGCCGACCGGCGCGAGCGGCACCTCGCGGAGCAGTGCGGCCTCCGCCACGTTCTCCTGCGGCAACACCAGCGCGCGGACCGCCGCCGTGCGCGCCGCGCGCGCCACCGGGAGCGCGCCTCGCACCGCGCGCACCGACCCGTCGAGCCCGAGTTCCCCCACGAACATCAGGTCGCGCACGCACCCGGGATCGAGTTGGCCGCTCGCCACCAGCACGCCGATCGCGACGGGGAGGTCGAACGCGGTGCCTTCCTTGCGGAGGTCCGCCGGCGAGAGGTTGATGGTCCATCGCCGCGGGGGGAGCGTGAACCCCGCGTTCACGAGCGCAGCGCCCACGCGCTCGCGCGCCTCGCGCACGCTTCCGGAGGGGAGTCCGACCATCGTCCACCCCGGGAGGCCGGGCGCGGCATCCACCTCGACGGTGACCTCGAGGGCATCGATGCCGAGCACGGTGGCGGTCCGGATCGCGGCGAGCACGGCGCGACGGTAGGGGGAGGGCGCGGCGGGCGCGCCAGCGGATCCCCGCGCGCATCAGCTTTCCGCGTCCGACGCCCCTCGATACCTTCCGGCTCGTGACGACCTCCGTGCGCCTCGCCGCGCTCCTCCTCGCGCTCACCATGGCCGGCGCGCCCACCCGTGCGGACGCGCAGGGCACCGGCGCGTTCCTCGCGACCCGAATCGACGAGAGCGCGCTCCCCCTCGCCGACCGCGTGACGGACGACGAGGGGACCACCTACCTCGTGGAGTTCGAGCGGCTCGTGCTGTCCCTGCGGGGAGGGAACAGGTTCCGCGCCTCCGTCCGCTTCCGCCGCACGCTCATCTCCAGCGACCCGCGCGCGCAGGGCCGCGCCGCGCCGATCCAGAGCCTCACGGTCTCCGGCACCTACGCGGTGACGGCGGGGGAGATCGCCTTCACCCCCGACTCCACGGGCGAGAGCAAGGGGCTGCGCATGCTCGCCGGCCGCGTGAGCGGCCGCGACCGCATCACCGTCCCCTTCACCTACCGGAACGGCACGGTCCAACGCCGCCGGGTCCTCGAACTCGTCCGCCGTGATGACATCCTCTAGGATCGCCCTCCTCGCGCTCAGCCTCACGCTCGGTGCGGGCGCATGCGCGAGCGTGCGCGGCAGTGGCGGCTCCGTCGACGACGGTGCGGTCGCGGTCCCCCACGTGCCGACCGTCGCGACGCCCATACTGATCGACACCGCCGCGCTCACGGCCGCGGACTCGACACTCGTCCGGTTCACCACCACGCGGGGCGACATCGACGTGGTCCTGCGCCGCCACTGGGCACCCCATGGCGCGCCGCGCGTCGCGGAGGCGGTGGCGGCGGGCTACTACGACGGCGCTCGATTCTTCCGGGCGCTCCGCGGCTTCGTGGTGCAGTGGGGGATCGCCGCCGACTCGTCGATGAGCGCCGCCTGGCGCGGCCGCTCGATCCCGGACGACACGGTGCGCCAGACCAACCGTCGCGGCGCGGTCACCTTCGCGGCCGGCGGCCCGAACACGCGCACCGTGCAGCTCTTCATCAACCTGCGCGACAACGCGCGGCTCGACGCGATGGGGTTCGCCCCGGTGGGCGAGGTGGTCGCGGGGATGGACGCGGTGGACGCGCTCTACACGGGGTACGGCGAGGCGGCGCCGGCTGGGAACGGACCGGGCCAGCGCGAGATCGGGGCGCGCGGCGAGGCGTACCTCGCGGAGGGCTTCCCGCTGCTCGACAAGATCCTCTCCGCGCGCGTGCTGCGCGTCTGGCCGTCGCCGTAGACGGCGCCTCGAGGCGCGTCGGAGGCGGCGACGGGCGGCGTCAGGCGCGCGCCGCTTCCTTCCGCGCGCGCCGCTTCTCCTGGCGCCGGCGGTGGAACGCCTCCTTCGCCTCCATGATCGACCCGCGGCAGGTGCGCGTGCCGCAGCGGCACCGGTACTGCTCCTCGTCCTTGTCCGTCTCGTCCCCGCTCCGCTCGTACGCGTAGTCGTAGTGGAGCTCCTCCCCCACGGCGATGTCGCGCAGCGCGAAGATGAAGACCCGCCCGCGGTCGATCTCCGACTCGCAGTTGGGCTCGCAGGAGTGGTTGATGAAGCGCGACTCGTTCCCGTCGTGCGTCGCGTCGATCACCGTGCGGCTGGAGACGGTGAAGAGGAAGGTGTGGTGTTCTTCCATCGAATCGTCGTCGTAGCGACGGTCCGCCTCCCGGTGCGTGATGCGCTCCCCGACGTACTCGATCAGCCGCTCCCCGGCGGCGATGGGACGGATGGCGAACGCACCCTTGCCGGAAATCGCGGAGTCGCGGATCTCGAAGGCGAGTGGCTTGGTCATGCGCCGGAATCTAATCGGGACCGGACGCGGATTCAGCGGAGGAGCGGCACCCCGAGTTCGAGGCCCGCGTACCAGTTCTTCCGGGGGGCCGGCTCCAGCACGCGCCCGCCGAACCCGTTCAACGTCACCGCACCCACGTACCGCTGGTCGAGCGCGTTCTGCACCGCCGCGAAGGGCTCCACGCGCCACCCCGCCACCGTGCCACTCCAAGAGGCGCGCAGGTTGAGCTGTCCGCGCCCCCACCCCGCCGCGGCGACCGTGTTCGCATCGTCGCCGTACTGGCCGCTCTGCAGCGTGTGGTCCGCGTCGAGCGCGAACCCGCGGTACGTGCCGCGCGCGCCGAGCCGCACGACCATGCGGGGCACGCCGGCCACGCGGTTGCCGTCCAGCGTATCCACCACGGCCCCGCTCGTGATGCGGTACTCGGTGAACCGGTAGTTGGTGAAGGTCTGCGCGGCGCGCAGCTCCAGCCAGGAGAACGGGAGCGCCGTCACCCCCAGCTCCACCCCCTCGCTCCGCGTCTCACCCGCGTTCCGGAAGTAGGCGCGGCCGCTCGTCTCGAGGAACTGCACGATCGCGTCGCGCGCGTCGGCCCGGAAGAGCGCCACCTCGTAGCCGAGCCAGCCGCGCCAGCGCCCGCGCGCGCCCATCTCGAGCGTGCGGATCTGCTGCGGCCCGAGGTCGGGATTGAACCCCCCGGCGGCGGTCGGGCTCGCGGCGAGCTCGGTGGTCGTCGGGGTCTCGAACGCCGTGGAGACGTTCACGAAAGGCACCGCCCAGCCGCGCAGGCGCCAGATCGCACCGAGGTGCCCGCTGGCCGCGGTCATGACGCGCTCGCCACTGTCGTCGTCGCCGTCGCCGAGGAAGTGGTCCTCCACGCGGAAGGAGATGCGGTCGGCGCGCGCGCCGACGCTGAGCGTCACCGCAGGACGCGGGTCCACCTGCAGCCGCACGAAGGGCCCCACGCTCGTCACCGTCTCGCCCTGGTCGAGGAAGAGCGTATCGGTGGGCGCGCTCACGACCCCGGCGGTGATCCGCTGGTTCTTCCGCCCGTCGTGCGAACGCTGGGCGTCGAGTCCCCCGCTGAGCGTCGGGCTCCACGCCGTGGCGAAGCGCCGGGAGGCGTCCGCACGCACGCCCAGGACGCGCCGGTCGATCAGGTTCAGCGTCCCCGTCGTCGGACCGGCCGGCGCCGCGGCGAACGCGAGGGGGTTGTCGACGAGGCGCCGCTGGCCGTACGCGGTCACGCTCCAGTCCCCCCGGTCGCGCGTGGCGGCGAGTCGCACCGATGCGTACCGCTGCGAGATCGCGCGGCTCGCCGCGCGGCGGATGTTGTTCGCCGCCGCCGAGTCCGGGTTGAGCCGGTACTCATTCGCCGTCAGTGCCCCCGGGTTCAGGGCGTGCGGGGTCTCGGCCGTACCGGCGCGGAGCGCGAGGGTGAGGCGCTCCGAGAGCGCGTGGTCCACCGCGCCCATGTACTGGCGCGTGTCCGCCGCGCTGTATTGGCGGAACCCGTCCCAGGTGGTGCGCGAGGCGGAGAACGCTCCGACCGTGGCGCCGCGGCGTCCGCTGAGCCGGAACTGCGTCTTGCTGAGCCCGAACGACCCCGTGGTCGCTCGCACGCTCGCACCGAGCGGGTCCGGGGCCGAGAGGTCGGAGGTGAAGGCGATCACGCCGCCCGAACCGTTGCCGTAGAGCGAGGAGGCGGAGCCGCGGAGCACCTCGACGCGGGACATCGCGGCGAGGTCCACGTTGGTGAGCTGGCTCTGTCCATCCGGCAAGGACTGTGGAACGCCGTCGAGCAGGACCTTCACGCCGCGCATCCCGAAGTTCGCGCGGCTCCCCGCCCCGCGGATCGAGAGCCGGGAGTCGATCGCGAAGTTGTAGCGGTTGGAGACGACCACGCCCGGAATGTTCCCGAGCGCCTCCTCGAGCCCCACCGTCGCCTGACCCCGGCGCAAGGCACGCGCGTCCTGCGCGCCCACGGACCAGGGGGAGCGTTCGCCCACCTGCGTCCCGCGTGTGACCTCCACCCGCACGAGCCCCAACTGCTGGGCGCGCGCGCTGTCGGCGGCGGCCGAGTCGGGCTGGGCACCAGGCGGGCCTTGGGCCGCCGCCAGAGCGGCCGACGCTGCGAGCGCGAGCATCGCGGTGAGTGATCGCGCAGCAATTCTGGAGGTGCGAGGGCGCATACAGTACTATATGGGATCGGGTTCCGCGACAGCGAGCTCGAGGCGGTCCTGCCGATACTGGACGACAGGCTCGACCCGCGCGATACCTCCGCCCCGCCGCTCGCCCCGTACTCCTACGACGTGACCCCATCGTCCGCTGACAAGGCAGAGCTCGGCACGACG
>CAZHAG010000045.1:0-1970 GCA_964529705.1 uncultured Gemmatimonas sp.
AACAACATCAAGCCGCAGTTCGACGAGTGGATCTTCCCCGATGGCCACTCGGTGCTGATCCTCGCCGAGGGGCGGCTGCTCAACCTCGGCTGCGCGACGGGGCACCCCTCGTTCGTGATGTCGGCCTCGTTCACCAACCAGGTGATGGCGCAGATCGAGCTGCACCAGAACAACGGGAAGTACGAGAAGAAGGTGTACGTGCTGCCGAAGAAGCTCGACGAGAAGGTGGCGCGGCTCCACCTCGACAAGCTGGGCGTGAAGCTCACGAAGCTCACCGAGAAGCAGGCGGCGTACATCGGGGTGCCGGTCGAGGGGCCGTACAAGCCGGAGCACTATCGATACTAGGTGGGAGGTGGGAGGTGTGAGGTGGGAGGGGGGCCGGGCGGCTGGATGGCGCATCGGCCCCCCTTTCCGCACGTTTGCTGCCGTTCCCCCACACCTCCCACCTCACACCTCACACCCGTTGCTGTGAAACGTCGAGCCTTCCTCAGCAGCGCCGCGGGTACCGCTGCCGCCGTCATCGGCGCCCCCGCGATCCTCCGCGCCTCCCGCGCGCAGGCCGACCTCGTCCTCCGCGGCGGCGTGATCATCGACGGCTCCGGCCGCCCCCGCTTCCAGGCGGACCTCGCCATCACCGGCGACCGCATCACCGCGATCGGCGCACGCATCGCCGAGATGGGGAAGCGCGAGCTCGATGTGCGCGACCATGTCGTCGCGCCGGGGTTCGTCGACTTGCATTCCCACGGGGATGGCTCGCTCTTCGACGACCCGCTGATGGAGTCGATCGTCCGGCAAGGGGTCACCAGCATCGTGGTCGGGGCGGACGGCTCCTCGCGCTCGCCAACACGCGCCGAGGCCGCGCGGGGCGATGCGCACGCGATGCGCGCCCTTCTCGACCGGCTCGACGAGCTGCGCCCCGGGGCGAACGTCGGCTCGATGGTCGGGCTCGGCACGGTGCGTGGCGCGGTGGTCGGCGACGACGACCGGCCCGCGACGCCGGCCGAACTCGAGCGGATGACGCGGATGGTCGCGGACGCGCTCGCGGCCGGGGCGCTCGGCGCCTCGAGTGGCCTCGAGTACACCCCCGGCGCCTTCGCCTCCCTCGACGAGCTGATCGCGCTCTGCCGGCCGCTGGCCGCGCGCGGGCTGGGCTACCACACCCACATGCGCAACGAGGACGACCGGCTCCTCGAGGCGATCGACGAATCGATCGCCGTGGCGCGCGGGGCGGGGTGTGCGCTGCAGGTCTCGCACCTGAAGACGCAGGGCCCGCGCAACTGGGGGAAGCTGGACGAGGTCTTCGCGCGGGTCGACGCGGCGCGCGCTGCGGGTGTGGACGCGGCCTTCGACCGCTATCCGTACCTCGCCTACCAGACGGGGCTCACGAACCTCTTCCCGGTCTGGGCGCGCGACGGCGGCACCGACCGCTTCCTCGCGCGGCTGGATGACGCCGAGGCCGCGGCGCGGATCCGTACCGAGGCGCTGGGTCGCGTGGAGCTGATCGGCGGGTGGGGGAATGTGCAGATCACGAGCGTCTCCGCCGCCGAGGACAAGGGCGCGGAGGGGAAGCGGATGGACGCATGGGCACGGGAGCGGGGGGAGGAGCCGTACGCGCTCGCCGTCGCGATGCTCCGGCGGAACCGCGCGAGCGTCGGGATGATCGGCTTCGCGATGAGCGAGGCGAACCTCGAGCGGATCCTGCAGCACCCCTGGGGGATGGTCGCGTCGGACGGCAGTTCGCTCGCGACGAGCGGGCCGGCGCGGCGCGGCGTGCCGCACCCACGCGGGGCGGGGAGCTTCGCGCGCGTGCTCGGCCGCTACGTGCGCGAGCGGAAGGCGCTCACGCTCGAGCAGGCGGTGCGGAAGATGAGTGCGCTCCCGGCGTCACGCTTGAAGCTCGCGGGGCGGGGAACGCTCGCGGTCGGCGCGTACGCCGACGTCGCGGTCTTCGATCCGGGCACGGTGATCGA
>CAZHAG010000045.1:2070-8023 GCA_964529705.1 uncultured Gemmatimonas sp.
CATCCCCATCTCCTTCCCGGCGGTGAGGAAGAAGTGGCGCGCGACCTTGAACTCGCGGGTGTCGATCTCCACCAGCTCCTCATCCATCATGCAGACGGAGTAGTGCCGGCGTCCCGTGGGGTCGAGGCGCGAGCCGTGCGGCATGGTGCAGGTCGGGATCCGCGCGATCTCGAGCATCTCCCCCGTCTCGACCACCGAGACGCTCGAGGTCTCCATCTCGCCGTAGAGGTTGAAGTTCACCACGTAGGCGAACCACCCGTCGGGGGAGACCTGCGCGGTGGCCGGGAAGTAGCCGAGGGTGGCCCTGGCCAGCGGCTCATGCGTGCGCGCGTCGAACTTCCAGAGGTCGCCCCCGGGGATGCCGTGGGCGGTGCTCACGTAGTAGAACCGTCCGTCCGGCGCGACGCTCACGCCGTGCGGGCCGTCGGGGTCGGTGATGGAGACGCCCACCGGCACGGTGCGCTCGACCGTCGCGCCCCCCGGACCGAACCGGATGACGGCGATCTGGTCCACCGACTCCGAGACGACGTACGCGACGTACTCGCGCGTGGGTGGAGCGGCCGCCGGGCCCGGCGCCGACTGCGCGCCGAGCCCGGTGGTCAGGAGCAGGAGGCCGAGTGCCCGGCGGATCACGGCACCACGGTGGACTTCGGCTCGATCCGCACGATCCAGAGCCCGTTCAGCATGTCGTTCACGTAGGCGAGGCCGTCGCGCACCACCACACCCCAGGTCATCGCGGCGTTCTTCATCACGCCGTCCATGTCCGCGGTGTTGAGGTGGCCGATCTCGCGTCCCTGTGCGCGGAGGTCGCCGCGCAACTCGCCGCTCACGTCGAAGACGCGGAAGCCGCCGTTGTAGGCGCCGATGTACAGCGAGTCCCCGGCGACCCAGACGTTGTGCACCCCGCCGAACTCGGGCTCGTAGAACGCCACGGAGCGCGGCTTCTCGATGTCGCTCACGTCGACGACCTGCAGCCGGCCGTAGGCGCGCATCGCCGCGGCATCCTTCGCGCCCTTGGGCCCGCTCGAGGGGAAGACCTCGTCGGCGATGAAGACGTAGTTCTTGTGGCGCCAGGCGGTGTGCGTGCCCCGGATGAAGCCCGGGCCGCCCGACGCCTCTACGTCGCGGTAGAGCGCATTCAGGTCGTACTTGAACTGGGAGACCATCACCGGCTTGGACGGCGTGCCGCCCTTGATCCCGTTGCCGACGTCGAGGATCACGAGGCCGTCGTTCCACCAGGAGCCGTAGAGGAGTCCATCCTGCACGTCGATGTCGTGGAGCGAGCGCCCCGCGTCGGGCCGGTTCTCGGTCTTCCACTGCGCGACCTCCCGCGGCTTGCTCGGGTCGTCGATGTTCAGGACGTGCAGTGCGCCCGTGCCGTCGTTGGTGAGGAAGACGTGCTGGCCGTACTTCGGGTCCTTGTAGATGAAGGAGGAATGCACGCCGCCGGTCACACCCTGCGTGAACTCGGCGACCACTTTCGGATGCCGCGGATCATCGAGCGAGGCGAAGACGACGCCGTTCTTCCGGTCCGAGGCGCCCTCGCGGGTGTGCACCAGGAACTTGCCGTCCGGCGTCGTCATCACGTCGTTCACGCGGCGCGTGTTGGAGACGAGCGAGTCCGTCACGAACGGCGCCGCCGGATCGGTGATGTCGATGACGTAGAGCACGTCGCCGCCACTCCCGGAGCCGAGGTACGCGACCTTCTCCGTCGGATGCAGCCAGACCTCTTCCGTGGTGAAGCGCATCCGCGGAAGGCGTCCCATCACGGTGAGCGGGCGGCGCACGTCACGCGGCGTGAGCGAGACCACCGCCTCGGCCGTCGTGTTGCCGAACGATGCCGTCACGGTGTAGTCCCCGGCCTCGTAGCCGACGAATGCGCCCTCGGCGTCGATCAGTCCCTGGCCCGGATTGAAGCTCCAGACCGGCGTGAGACCCGCGATCTCGCGGCCCGCGGCGTCCTTCGCGACGGCCTTGAAGCGGATCACGTCGCCCGTGCGCGCGTTCGAGACCGCCGGCGTCACCGCGAGCGTCGCCACCGGCGTGGCGGCGACCTCCACCGCCAGCGTCTGCTGCACGTTCCCCACGCTCGCGGTGATCGTCGCCTTGCCACCGGCGACCGCGCGCACGAGCCCGACGTCCGAGACCGAGACCACGGCGCTGTTCGAGGAGCGCCAGGCCACCTTGTCCGCGCGGCGGTCGCCGAGCGTGGAGTAGACCTCGCCGGTGAGGCGGATCCGCTGGCCCGGCGCGAGCTTCGCCGGCGCCGGCGTGATCGCGATGCGCGCTGCGGGACCGGGCACCATCCGCACCTCGATCCGCTCGACCTTCGGCTGCTCCCCCGGCAGGATCGCGACCACCGCGACCGGCATCGTACCCGTCGAGCCCGAGGTCACGAGCCCGCTCGCGTCCACGGTGCCCTCGAAGCGTGCGCCGGCGCCGCTGAAGCGGAACTGCACCCCGGGGATCACCTTGTTCGACGCGTCGCGCGCTTCGGCGGTGAGCCGGAGCGTATCACCCGCGTGCACCACGCGCTGCACGGGGGAGACGATGATCCGTGCGATGCTCGAGGGTGCGCCGGCCGGCGCGGCCGGCTGCGCGCCGGGCGCGGTCTGCGGGATCTGGGCGCCGAGCATCAGGGGCGCGGCAAGGAGCAGGGAGAGGAGTCTGGGCGACATCACGAGTCCGGTTGCGGGGGGAACAGGGCGTCGGGTGCGGCGGGCGCGACGACGGTGCGGACGCGCGGCCACCCCGAATCTAGTACCTGAGGCGCGGGGTCGGGGTTTCCCGCGCGCAGCACGAGGCGTTCGGACGACACCGGTGCGCGTGCGCACGGCGCAGCTTCGACATGGAACCTCCTTCCACCCGAACACCGGAGCCAGTGCCATGACCACCAACATGGGAACCTTCGACCGCGCACTGCGCGCGATCATCGGATTGATCCTCCTCTCGCTCGTCTTCGCCGGACCCCGGACGCTCTGGGGCCTCGTCGGGCTCGTGCCGCTCGGCACCGCACTCGTGGGATGGTGCCCGCTGTACGCGCCCTTCGGGTTCACCACCTGCCCGCGCAAGACCACGGGCTGACCGACGCAGGTCGGGGGCGCACCGTTCGCGGCGGTGCGCCGCCCCTACCATGAGCCGGGCGGCGGTGTGAGGTTCCATCGGACCTCCGACCCCACACCGCCGATGCGACGCGTACTCACGATCACGACCCTCGCGCTGGTCACCTCCGGCTGCATCCACGCGCAGGCCACCCCCGCCGCGGACGCCTACCTCCAGCGCGCCGAGCGCCTGCTCCGCAGCACGCCCCTGATCGACGGGCACAACGACCTGCCCTGGGCGATCCGCGAGTCGAAGACCGCCCCGAAGGACGTCGAGGCGTACGACCTGCGGACCACTACCCCGGGGCACACCGACCTCGCGCGCCTCAAGGCCGGGATGCTCGGCGGCCAGTTCTGGTCCGTCTACATCCCCGGCGACACGAGCATCGCCCGGCAGGGGTACGCGAAGGTGCAGCTCGAGCAGATCGACATCGCGCGGCGCGTCTTCGCGAAGTATCCCGAGCGCTTCGAGCCGGTGACCACGGCCGCCGGCTTCCGCACCGCGTTCGCGGCGGGGAAGATCGGCTCGGCCATGGGGATGGAGGGGGGACACGCGATCGAGAACTCCCTCGGCGCGTTGCGCGCGTTCTACGACCTCGGCGCGCGCTACATGACGCTCACGCACAACCAGACGCTCGACTGGGCCGACGCGGCGGCCGGCCCCGCCAGGCATGGGGGTCTCACCCCGTTCGGCAAGGAGGTCGTGCGCGAGATGAACCGGCTCGGGATGCTGGTGGACCTCTCACACACCTCCCCCGCCGTGATGAGCAACGCGCTCGACGTGACGGAGGCGCCGGTGATCTACTCCCACTCCAACGCGCGCGCGCTCGCCGACCACGTGCGCAACGTCCCCGACTCGATCCTCGCGCGGTTGCCGAAGAACGGCGGCGTGGTGATGGTCACCTTCGTGCCCGGCTTCATCTCGCAGGAGCTCATCGACTGGAACCGCGTCCCGGCGGCGCAGCGCCCCACGAATCGCACCGCACCACGCGCGACGCTCTCGCAGGTGGCCGACCACATCGACCACATCCGCAAGGTGGCCGGGGTGGACCATGTCGGGATCGGCGGCGACTTCGACGGGATCGACGACGTGATCCTCGGCCTCGAGGACGTCTCGACCTATCCGCGGCTCTTCGCGGAGCTGATGCGCCGCGGGTGGAGCGATGCCGACCTGCGGAAGCTGGCCGGCGAGAACGTGCTGCGCGCCTTCACCGAGGCAGAGCGCGTGTCGGCACGGCTCCGCGCATCGCGCGCGCCGAGCACCAGGACCATCGAACAACTCGACGGTCCGATGCGTAATACCACGAACCCCCAACAGGACTGACCCCGATGCGATTCCTCCCGACGCTCGCTGCCTCCCTCCTCGTCGCGGCACCCCTGGCGGCCCAGCAGCCGGCCGCCCTGGTCGCGGCGCCGAGCACGCGCGCGACCACGGTACTCTCGGTCAGCCCGCCGCGCGAGCGCGGGCAGCCCGCACCCGCCGCGAAGACCGTGACGATCGACTATGGCCAGCCGCACGCGCGCGGCCGTGCGGTCCCGACCGAGCTCGCTGCCGACGGCACCATCTGGCGCACCGGCGCCAACTCGGCCACCACGCTCACCTCGCAGACGGACCTGACGATCGGTGGGGCGAAGGTCCCGGCCGGCGCCTACTCGCTCTACACCATCCGCGAGGGGGGCAAGTACGTCCTGATCATCAACAAGAACACGGGGCAGTGGGGCACGGAGTACGACCAGTCGCGCGACCACGCGCGGGTGCCGCTCAGGATGCGCACCACGGCCGAGACCACCGAGTCGCTGCAGATCGCGCTGGTGCCGCAGGCGGAGGGTCCGGCCAAGGGCGTGCTGACGATCGCCTGGGGCAAGCTCCACCTCTCCGCGGACTGGTCGGCGCCCTGAGCCGGCCGTCCCGCGCGTCTCAGCGGGACAGGACGGCTCGCAGCTCCGACGCCAGCGTCATCGGGTCGAACGGCTTGGCCAGGCAGGCGATGGCGCCCGTGCGGAGCAGGCCGTCCACCTCGTCCCGTTGGGCGCGGGCGGTGAGGAACACGACCGGAAGGTGGGCGGTGGCCGGGTCCGCCTTGAGACGCCGGCAGGTCTCGGCGCCGTCCATCCCCGGCATCATCGCGTCGAGGAGCACGGCGTCGGCATCGCCGCGCCGTGCGCGCTCGAGGAGCGCGGTGCCGGAGTCGAACAGCTCGGCCTCGATGGTCGGGTCGAGCCCGAGGGCGAGTTCGAGGATCGTCCGGATGTCGGGTTCGTCGTCGGCACAGAGGAGTCGCATGGCGGGTGCAATGTGCCCGGCTCCGCGTGCGGCGCGCAACGCATCCGCCACCGGAGCGAGCGCCCCGCCCACCCCGTCGGCATGCCCGGATGCCCGAGCGCGCTGACCTGAACGAGGCCCTCGCCCGGCTGCGCGCGCGCTTCGCCGCCGCGCGGGGCGAGACGGTCGCCGTCTACCGCCGCCTCGCCGACGAGCTGGACCGCGATCCGGGTGCGGCCGGCGCGCTCGACGGGTTGCGGCGCGAGGCGCACAAACTCTTCGGCACCTCGGGGAGCTACGGCTTCCACGAGGCGAGCCGGCTGGCGGGCGCGCTGGAACGCACCGCCGAGCGGTGGTGCGCCGACCCGGCGCTCGACCGCGCGCGCCGTGCGGCGATGGTCCGGGAGTTCGCCGACGCGGTCGGGAGCGCGCTCACGCTCCCCGACGATCCGGCGCCAGAGGGAGCCGCGCCACCGCCCGGGAGCTAGATCGCCTTCTGCAGTTCGTGGCGGAGGCGCTCGAAGAGCAGCGTATCGGAGTCACGGCTCTTCACGAACGCGTCCGCGGCGCGGATCCCGGCGGCGTGCAG
>CAZHAG010000045.1:8123-18935 GCA_964529705.1 uncultured Gemmatimonas sp.
AGGCCGGTGCCGCCGCTGCGGTGCAGGGCGGGGTCGGACGCCTGCTGGAAGCGCCCGAAGATGCGGTCCGCGAACTCGCCGGAGATCCCCGGGCCGCGGTCCCGGACGCTCACGCGGATGCTCCCGGCCTCGGGCGTGAGCGCCACGTCCACCACGCCGCCTGTGGGGGAGAACTTGATCGCGTTCGAGAGGAGGTTCGTGAGCACCTGCACCATGCGGTCCGCGTCGCCGATGATCTCCGCGTCCTGTTCAGGGCCTCCCGCGAGCGCGACGCTCACCTGGTGCTCGCGCGCGAATCCCTCGAGGCTCGTGATGGTGGTGCGCACCAGCGCGCGCATCTGCAGCCGGTCGCGCCGCACGTCGATCTTGCCGGCGTCGATCTTCTCGACGTCCAGGATGTCGTTGATCAGCCGGATCAGCCGCTCGGTGTTCTGCATCGCGATCCGCAGGAGGTCTTGTCCCTTCGGGGGCACCTCGCCGACCTTCCCGCCGAGCATCAGCCCGAGCGCCCCGCGCATGGAGGTCAGCGGCGTGCGCAGCTCATGGCTCACCGTCGAGACGAAGTCGCGCTTGAGCTGGTCGAGCTCCTTCAGCTTCACGATGTCGTCCTGCAGCTGCCGCTCCCGCTGCTCGATGCTCGTGGCGAGCTGCTCGAAGGTCGCCGCGAGCACGGCGGTCTCGCGGTTGGGCGCGCGCTCGCCGGAGGGGAAGCGCGCCTCGCGATAGCGTCCGGCCTCGAGCGCGCGTGCCGCCGCGATGACCTGTGCGAGCGCCCGGCCGAAGAGGCGCACGATGAGCGTCAGCAGCAGGAGGAAGACCGTCAGCGCCGCCATCAGGATCACCAGCGATTCCCACGACGCCGTGGACTCGAACCGCTCCGCCTCGAGTGCCGCGGCGCCGAGGTCGCGGCGCACCTCCGCCTGCACCTGTTCCAGCAGCAGGATCGCCCGCCGCATCCGCGCCGAGCCGCGCACGACGAGCCCCGCCCCCTCGGATCCGCGGTCGAAGCCTGCCAGCCCGCGCGCCTGGCGCAGGCGGACGGTCGGCGTGAAGGCGGAGTCGAACCAGGTCGCCACCTCGAGGGTGAGTGCGTCCACCTGCCGCACCATCGAGGGGCGCCGCTCCTCGGCCAGCAGCTGTGTCACGGCCTGGTCGAAGGTGCGGCGCTGGGCGGCCACCTCCGCGAGCTGCGCCGGGTCGCCGATCAGCAGGTAGCCACGGTGCTCGCGCGAGACGCCGAGCAGTGCATTCCCCATGCGCCCGAGCGCGTCGTTCGCGCGCCGCAGGCCGGCGTAGCGGGCCGCACGCTCGGCGCTCGCGGCCTGCTGCCGGTCGCTGGCGAGGCGCGCGGTGAGGAACCAGGCGAGGCTCACCACCATCCCGATCGCGAGCAGCTGTGCCGTGAGCGGCAGGCGCCGCCAGGGATGGGAGGGAAGGGGGGAACTCACGCTCCCCGGACGAGTCAGGTCGAATCGAGGGCACGGGCCACGCCACGCGACCGTACGCGGTGGTAAATTCCCCCGGCGCCGCCCCCTTCTCCTCCGCCTCCGTTCCGACATGCCCGAGACCCCGCTCCACGCCCTCCACGCCGCGGGCCAGTCGATCTGGCTCGACTTCATCGACCGCACCCTCCTCGTCTCCGGGGAGCTCTCGCGCCGGATCCGCGACGATGCGCTGACCGGGATGACCTCGAACCCCACCATCTTCGAGAAGGCGCTGGCGACGGGCACGGCGTACGACGCGCAGCTGCGCAGCGCCGCGGAGGGTCGGAGCGCGTGGGAGCTCTTCGAGCTGGTGGAGACGGACGACGTGCGCGCCGCCTGCGACGCGTTCGCGGGGGTCCACCGCGCGTCGGAGGGACGCGACGGCTTCGTCTCGATCGAGGTCTCGCCGGGCGCCGCGCACGATGCGGAGGCGACGATCGCCGAGGCGCATCGCCTCTGGGAGACCGTGGACCGGCCGAACGTGATGATCAAGGTGCCGGGCACGCCCGAGGGGTGCGTCGCGCTCCGGCGGTTGATCGCGGACGGGCTGAACGTGAACGTGACGCTCCTCTTCGCCGTGGCCGCGCACGCGCGAGTGATCGACGCGTACCTCGCCGGCCTCGAGGATCGCGCGGCGGCCGGCGGCGACCTGCGGCACGTCGCGTCGGTCGCCTCGTTCTTCGTGAGCCGGGTGGACGGTGCGGTGGACGCGGCGCTCGAGGCGCGGGTGGCCGCGGGCACGCTCCCGCGCGAGCGCGCCACGGCGCTGCAGGGGCGCGCGGCGATCGCCAACGCCCGGCTCGCGTACCGGCTCTTCCGGTCGCGCTTCAGCGGGAAGCGCTGGGAGGCGCTCGCGGCGAAGGGCGCCCAGCTCCAGCGTCCCCTCTGGGCGAGCACGAGCACCAAGAACCCCGCGTACCGCGACGTGCTCTACGTGGAGCAGCTCATCGGCCCCGACACGGTGAACACGATGCCCCCCGCCACGCTCGAGGCCTTCCGCGACCATGGCATCACCGCGCGCACCGTCGACCGGGACGCCGAGGGCGCGGAGCGGCTGCTCGGCGAGTTGCGCGCGCTCGGGATCGACCTCGAGCAGGTCACCGACCAGCTCCTGACGGAGGGGCTCGCCTCGTTCCAGAAGTCGTTCGACACGCTCATCGCGGGGCTCGAACGGAAGACGGCGGCGCTCGTGCACGCGGCGACCGTCGCGTGAGCCGCTTCGACACCACCAAGATCGTCTGCACCCTCGGGCCGGCCTCGTCGAGCCCGGACGTCATCCGCAAGCTCCTCCAGGCGGGGATGAACGTCGCGCGCCTCAACTTCTCGCACGGCACGCACGAGATGCACGCGCGCACCCTGGCCAACATCCGCGGCATCGCCGAGGACATGGGCCGCCCCGTCGCGATCCTCGGCGACCTGCAGGGGCCGCGCATCCGGATCGGAGCGCTCGCCGAGGCCCGGCCGCTCGAGGAGGGTGCGCAGCTCGTGCTCGCGCCGGAGGAGATCGCGACGCCCGACGAGATCCCGGTCACGTATGACCTCGCGCAAGACGTGCAGGTGGGGGGGGCGATCCTGGTCGACGACGGCCTGATCTCGCTCCGTGTGGACGCCGTGGAGTCGCCCCGCGTGCACGTCACGGTGCGTTACGGCGGCCTCCTCAAGTCGAACAAGGGGATGAACCTTCCCGGGATCGACGTCTCCGCGCCCTCCCTCACCGAGAAGGACTGCGAGGACATCCCCTTCGCGATCGAGCAGGACCTCGACTACCTCGCCCTGAGCTTCGTCCGGCGCCCCGAGGACATCCTCGGCCTCCGTGCGCTGCTCCCGAAGGGGATGCTGATCGTCGCGAAGATCGAGAAGGACTCCGCGCTGACGCGCATCGAGGAGATCCTCAAGGTCTCCGACGCGGTGATGGTCGCACGCGGCGACCTCGGTGTGGAGCTCCCGTTCGAGGAGGTGCCGCTGCAGCAGAAGCGGATCATCGGGCTCGCGGCGCGCTTCGGCCGCCCCGTGATCACCGCGACGCAGATGCTCGAGTCGATGGTGCAGCACCCGCGCCCGACGCGCGCCGAGGCGAGCGACGTGGCCAACGCCATCCTCGACGGCACCGACGCGGTGATGCTCTCGGCGGAGACGGCGGCCGGGCTGCACCCCGTGCTCGCGGTGCAGGCCATGCGGCGCATCGCGAGCGCGGCGGAGCAGGCGCCGGTGGAGCGCGGGCAGGGGATCGACCGGGTGAAGCCCGGGAGCGCGACGGTCGAGGAGACCATCGCCGCCGCCTCGGTGACCGCCGTGCGACTGCTCGGCGCCTCCGTCATCGTCGTCTTCACCAAGAGCGGGTTCTCCGCGCGCATCGTCGCCGCGCGGCGGCCGAACGTGCGGATCGTCGTGCTCACCGACAATCGCCGCACCTACCGCCAACTCGCTCTCGTCTGGGGTGTCACCCCGTTCCTGGTGCCGCACTGCGACACCTACGAGGAGATGACCGCGCTCGCCAAGGGGATCCTCCGCGAGCAGGGGTACGCGAAGGAGGGAGACCGGATCGTGGTGACCGCCGGCGTGCCGTTCGACGTGCCGGGCACCACGAACCAGCTGAAGGTGGAGACGGTGTGAAGCTGACCTTCCTCGGCACCGGGACGAGCTTCGGGGTGCCGCAGGTGGGGTGCGCCTGCGCCGTCTGCGCGTCCACCGACCTGCGCGACAAGCGCGGCCGAGTCGGCGCGCTGGTCGAGTCCGACGGGCTCCGCATCCTCATCGACACACCCCCCGAGCTCCGGCTCCAGCTCATCGAGGCCAAGGTGAGCGCGGTGGACGCGGTGCTCTACACGCACGACCACGCGGACCACACGCACGGGATCGACGACATCCGCGCCTTCTCCGTGCGCCGCGACGGGGCGCTGCCGATCTACGGGCCCCGCGAGACACTCGACACGCTCGCGCGCCGCTTCCCCTACATCTTCGACGCGGAACTCAAGCCGCTCCCGGGCACCTCGAAGCCCGAGGGCTTCGCGACGGCGCTCGAGCCGGACGTCGCCGTGCGCGTCGGGCACCTCGACGTGACGCCGGTGGAGGTCCCGCATGGCGGCGTGCGCGTCTTCGGGTACCGGATCGGGAAGCTCGCCTACGTCACCGATGCCAAGCGGCTCCCGGACGAGGTGGTCGCGCGGCTCAAGGGGGCGCAGGTGCTGGTGCTCAACGCGCTCTTCCGCACCGCGCACCCGACGCACCTCTCCATCGGCGAGGCGGTCGACGCCGCGCGCCGCGTGGGCGCGGCCCGCACCTACTTCACGCACCTCACGCACCAGACCTCGCACGCCGAACTCCTGGCGTCGCTGCCGGCGGGGATCGAGCCGGCGTACGATGGCCTCACCGTGGAGATCGACGACTGATGCGGATCCGACTGGACCTCTCCGGGATGATGCAGCGCGCGGTGCCGACGGGCGCGACCCCCGAGGGTCTTGGCGCCCTCGCCTCACAGGCGGCGGCCGCGCATCAGGGCTTGCTGGCGGACGCCAAGCGCGGCGTGCTCGGGTTCCGGGAGTTGGAGGCGCAGCGCGGGGAGCGTGAGCGCGTGCAGGCCTGGGCCGCGTCGGCCGCCGGAAACCACGAGGATGTCGTCGTGCTCGGGATCGGCGGCTCGGCGCTCGGCGCGCTCGCCCTGCGCACCGCGCTCCTCCCGCGCGACTGGAACGCGCGCTCCTCGGCGCGGCGCGACGGCCGGCCGCGCTTCCACGTGCTCGACAACGTGGACCCCCGCTCGGTACGCGACCTGCTGGACGGCGTGGAGCTCGCCCGCACCCGCTTCCTCGTGGTGTCCAAGTCGGGGAGCACGGCGGAGACCATGGCGCAGTACGTCGCCGCACGGTCGCGGCTCACGGCGGCGCGCCTCGACCTCTCGCGCCACCTGGCGTTCGTCACGGACCCCGCGAAGGGCGCGCTGCGACGGATCGCCGCCGAGGAGGGTATCCCGGCGTTCGAGATCCCGCCGAACGTGGGCGGACGGTTCTCGGTGCTGAGCCCGGTGGGCACGCTCCCCGCCGCGCTCCTCGGGCTCGACGTGGACGCGCTCATCGCCGGCGCCGCGGCGATGCGCGACCGCTGCGCCTCGCCGGAACTGCGGAAGAACCCGGCGCTCGCCTTCGCCGCGCTGCAGTGGCGCGCGCAGCAGGAGGCGGGGCAGGGGGCGCACGTCCTCATGCCCTACAGCGACGCGCTGCGCGACGTCGCGCCCTGGTTCGTGCAGCTCTGGGCGGAGAGCCTCGGCAAGCGCACGCCCTCCGGGGAGCACGTGGGCCCCACGCCCATCGCCGCGGTGGGGGCGACGGACCAGCACGCCCAGGTGCAGCTCTTCATGGAAGGTCCCGTCGACAAGACCGTGACCTTCATAGACGTCGAGGAGTTCGAGGGGGGCGAGTACCCGATCCCGGCGGATGCGCCGCCCGAGCTCGCCTACCTCGGCGGGCGCGGGTTCGGGGAACTCCTGCGGACGGAGTGCCGCGCGACCGCCGGCGCACTCGCGCGCGCGGGCCGCCCGACGATGACCCTGCGCGTGGAGCGGGCGGATGCCTGGCACCTCGGCGGGCTCTTCATGTTCTTCGAGCTGGCGACGATCTACGCCGGGCACCTGTATGGCGTGGACCCGCTCGACCAGCCGGGCGTCGAGCTCGGAAAGCAGCTCACCTACTGCCACTTCGGGCATCCCGACTGGCGGCAGATGCAGGCCGTCTGGGACGCGCTCCCCCCGTCGGATCCCGAGTGGGTGCTCTGACCGGTTTGCATGACCCGATGGTGAGGGACAAATTGCAGGGCTGACGCCTTTCGCGTCCCGCCCGGACCACCAGCCTCCCCCCTGATGACTGACGCTCCCGCCACGCTCCGGCGCGCCCTCGGCGCGGCCGCCACGATCGCCTCCGGCCGCCTCACGGTGACTGACGCCGCGCAGCTCGCCACTCCGCTCATGGACGGCGTGGCCCGACTGGCCGTGTTCGGGGACGAGGAGGAGAAGGCGTGGGCGCGTTGGGCGATCTGGGAGGCGGGGCGCGCCGTCGGGACCTGGTCGGCGTCGATCCACGACTTCTACATGGCACGTGGGCGGGGTGACGTGCCGAGCGTGACCGTCCCGGCGATCAACGTGCGGGGTGCGGCGTACGACACCGCGCGCGCCATCTTCCGCACCGGTCTCAAGTGCGACGGCGCCGCGTTCATCCTCGAGATCGCGCGCTCGGAGATCGCCTACACCGACCAGCGGCCGGCGGAGTACGTCGCCGTGATGCTCGCCGCCGCGCTGCGCGAGGGCTACCGGGGTCCCGTGTTCATCCAGGGGGACCACTTCCAGATCAACGCCAAGAAGTACAAGGCGGATCCTGGCCCCGAGGTGAAGGCGGTGAAGCAGCTGGCGCTCGAGGCCGTCTCGGCCGGGTTCTACAACGTGGACATCGACACGTCCACGCTCGTGGACCTGAGCCACCCGACGCTCGACGCCCAGCAGCGCCTCAACTACGAGGTCGCGGTGGACCTCACGCGCTACGTGCGCTCGATCGAGCCGAAGGGCGTGACCGTCTCCCTCGGCGGCGAGATCGGCGAGGTGGGCACGGAGAACTCGACCGTGCCCGAGCTCGAGGCGTTCATGGACGGGTACAACCGCACGCTGGCCGCGAAGGCCCCGGGGATGACCGGGCTCTCGAAGATCTCGGTGCAGTCGGGGACGTCGCACGGGGGTGTGGTGCTCGCGGACGGCTCGATCGCGGACGTCGCGCTGGACTTCAGGACGCTCGAGGACCTCTCGCGGGTGGCGCGCGAGAAGTACGGGCTCTCGGGCGCGGTGCAGCACGGTGCTTCCACGCTGCCGGACGACGCGTTCTACCACTTCCCCAAGACGGAGACGGCCGAGATCCACCTGGCCACCGGCTTCCAGAACATGCTGTACGACCACCTCCCGGACGCGCTCCGGGCGGAGATGTACTCCTGGCTCCTCGCCAACGCCGCGGACGAGCGGAAGGCCGGGGACACCGACGAGCAGTTCTTCTACAAGACGCGGAAGAAGGCCCTGGGGCCGTTCAAGGCGAGGCTCTGGCAGCTGCCGGCCGCCACGCAGGAGGCGCTCGCCCGCGCCTACGACGCGAAGTTCGCCTTCCTGTTCGAGAAGCTCGCCGTGGGTGGAACAGCGGCGGCGGTGCGGCGGTATGTGAAGGGGGCGGCACGCGCGATGCCGGCCCCCGGCCGAGGCGGCCCCGCGGTGGAAGCGGCGCCGGACGATGCCGAGGCAGGCGAATAGTTCGCGCGCAGTCCGCACGACCCCCACTTTCGGAGTGATGACGATGCGTAAATACCTCACCGCCACCCTGCTGCTGCTGGTGGCCACCGCCTGTGTCTCCAAGTCGGAGTACGACCGGCAGATCGAACAGGTCGCCGCGATCTCCGCGGAGAAGGACTCGCTGCTGATGGAAGTCGTGCAGAATTCCGACTTCATCGCCGCGGTGAACAGCGAGCTCGACAAGGTGAAGAACAGCAAGCCCGTGGCGAAGGGCGAGGGCGAGATGGAGTCGATGTCGCCCACGCAGCGCCGGGCGGCGCTGGCCGAGCGCGTGAAGGCGCTCACCGAGCGCGTGCGCGAGTCCGAGGAGCGGCTGGCGCAGAGCCGCCGCCGCGTCACCTCGCTCACGGCCGACAACGCGACGATGCAGGCGCAGCTCACCGCATTCGACTCCACGGTGAAGTCCTTCCAGGTGCTGATCGAGAACCAGAAGGCGGAGATCGTCGCGCTGCTCGACCAGGTGGCCGTCCTCACGTCCGAGAACATGGCGCTCCGCGAGGCCAACACCTCGCTCGAGTCCGAGCGCGCGACGCTCACCTCCGAGCGCTCCGCGCTGACGGCGGAGCAGAACACCGTCTACTGGGTGGCGGGCAAGAAGGACGAGCTCCTGCGGCGCGGCATCATCGAACAGCGCGGCGGCATGCTCGGCATCGGCAAGACGCAGGTGCTCGCGCGCACGCTCGACGCGAGCGAGTTCACGGCGATCGACCGGACGGCCGTGCTGGAGCTCGCGCTCCCGGATGCCGGGAAGTCGTACAAGATGGTCTCGACCAATGACGTGGCCGGCTTGGATTCGCCGCCCGCCGATGGCAAGTTCAAGGGCATGGTGAAGATCGCCTCGCCGGAGACCTTCTGGCGCACCTCCAAGTTCCTCGTGCTCATCGAGCAGTAGGAGGGCCGCGTGCCCGAGACCAACGGAGCGGACCCGGCCGGCGCCACGGAGCGCCGGTCGGGGAGCGGGATCGGGATCTTCGTGCTCGGCGTCGTCATCGGCGCCGGGCTCGCGCTCCTGTACGCCCCGCAGTCGGGAAGCGCGACGCGCCGGCAGGTGGCGCGCGGCGCGCGTCGCGTGCGACGCAAGGCGCGCGACCTCGCGGCGACGGCACGGGACGCCGCCGGGTCCACGCGTGACGCCCTCGAACGGCGCCTCGCGCGCCACCATGAGGCGCGCGGAGCCGACGTGTACGACGGAGAGGACGACGGCGTCTGACGACCCTCCCGGGGTTCGTCCGCGAGGTGGTGCGACGGGCGGACGCTGACGACGTCCTCTTCCTCGCCGGTGGGCTCGCGTTCAACGTGCTGCTCGCCGGCGTGCCGTTCTTCCTCCTGCTCGCGGCCGGGCTCGGCTACATCCTCGACCAGTCGCCGACGGCGGCGTACCGCATCGCCCAGACGGTGCTGGAGGCGCTGCTGCCCACGCGCCTCGCGCAGGCCGAGCCCCTGCTCGACCCCGTGCTCGCCGACGTCGTGCGCACCCGCGCGATCGTCGGACTCGGCGGTGGCATCGGCTTCCTCTGGTTCTCGACGCGCCTCTTCGCCTCGCTGCGCCTCGTGATGGGGATCGTGTTCAACCATGGCCGGGAGCGGGGCTTCGTGCGCGGCAAGCTCTGGGACATCCACCTCACCGTCACCTCGGTGGTGCTCCTCACGGCGTGGGTCGCGCTCAGCACCTGGGTGACCGTCACCACGGGGCGCGTGGGTGCCGCCCTCGAGCGCGCGGGGCTCCTGCGCGACGCGATGGGGGGGATCGAGGTCTTCGTCACGCGGCTGCTCACCATCCTCGTGGTGGTCGCGATCTTCTTCTCGCTCTACCGCTGGCTCCCGCGCACGCGCACCCCGGTGCGGGTCGCGCTCACCGGCGCGGTGACCGCCGCGGGGCTCTTCGAGGTGGCCCGCTGGCTCTTCGGCCTCGTGCTGCAGGCGTTCCCGCCCTCGTCCGTGTACACCGGGACGCTCGGCGCCATCTTCGTGGTGGTCTTCTGGACCTACTACGCCGCGCTCATCTTCGTGCTCGGCGCCGAGGTGGCGCACACCGAGCAGGACCGGATCGGCGCCGGCCTCCCTGCACCCTCTCCCGCGTCCTGACACCCCCGTGACCACCCCCATCGACCTCCGCAGCGACACCGTCACGCGTCCCACGGCCGCGATGCGCCAGGCCATCGCCGAGGCCGAGGTGGGCGACGACGTCCTGGATGGCGACCCCACCGTGCGCCGCCTCGAGGCGCGCGTCGCCGAGCGGCTCGGCAAGTCGAGCGCCCTCTTCTTCCCCACGGGCACGATGGCGAACCAGGCCGCGCTCTGGCTGCAGGGAGAGCCGGGGACGGAGGTGTTCGCCCACGACGACTCGCACATCGTGAACTGGGAGATGGCGGGTGTGGCCGCGATCGCGGGGATGCAGATCCGCCTCGTGACCGGGGGCCCGGTGCTGGAGCCCGACGCGCTGCGCGCCGCCTTCCGCCCCGCGTCGCGCCAGGCGATGCGGGCGAGCGTGGTCTGCACCGAGAACACGCACAACGGCGCCGGCGGCACCGTCTCGCGCCTCGAGAAGCTGCGCGCGATCCAGGCCACCGCGCGCGACGCCGGCATCAACGTGCACCTCGATGGCGCGCGCCTCTGGAACGCGCACATCGCCACGGGGACGCCGCTCAAGGACTTCGCCGCCACCGCGTCCACGGTGATGGTCTCCTTCTCCAAGGGGCTCGGCGCGCCGGTGGGGGCCTGCCTCGCGGGGGACGAGCGGCCGATGCGGCGCGCGTACGAGGTCCGCAAGCGCTTCGGCGGCGGGATGCGGCAGTCGGGGATCCTCGCGGCGGCCGCACTCCACGGGCTCGAGCATCATCTTCCGCTGCTCGCCGCCGACCATGCGCGGGCCAAGCGCTTCGCCGAGGCGGTCGCGAAGGCCCCGGGCGTGAGCGTGGTGCCGCCGGACACGAACATCGTGATGATCGACCTGCTCGAGGGGCAGGCGGCGTCCAAGGTGATCGAGAAGGCGCGCAAGGCGGGCGTGCTGGTGCT
>CAZHAG010000046.1:0-18293 GCA_964529705.1 uncultured Gemmatimonas sp.
GATGTCCGAGGCGCGCGTGCCTTCGCCGATGAGGAGGAGGGCCGCGTCGGACTCGCGGGCGAGTTGCGCGAGCCGCACGGCGACGGCGCGCGGGAGCACCGGCGCGCCGTCGAGCACCACCAGCGCGAAGGCGCCCGAGCGGAGGAGGAGGTCCGCGCACCAGGGCGCGCGCGCGGGGTCGGGGGGGCGCACGACCCACAGCGACTCCAGGTCCACCGAGGCGACGGTGCTCGTGGCCGAGCGCGGGTCGAGGGTGCGGGTCGCGTCGATCCAGGCCACGCCGCCGCCGCTCCGCATGGTGGCCGCGACGAGGGAGTGCGCGATGGTCGTCTTGCCGAGTCCCGGCGGGGCGAGGAGTTCGGTGATGCGCCCGTGCGGGATGCCGCCCCCCGGCAGGGCGCGGTCGAGCGCGGCGAGGCCGGTAGGGAGCCCGGGCGTGGCGCTCGGGGTGCCGGCGACGACGGCGGCGAGCTGCTGGCGGAGCAGGGCTAAGGACATCGGATACCGAATAAAGACCGAAGAAAGCGGGCTGTAATTACCGAACAAAAGCCGAAAATAGCAAGGGCGGTTCGACTTTTCCGGAGGCCTTCGCGTCGTCCGATCACGGCGCGAGATTGCAACTATGTCACGACTGTTCTTGATGTTGGGTGCGGCGTCGGCGGCCCTCGGTGTGGCCGCAGGAGCGTTCGGCGCGCACGCGCTGCGCGCGCGGGTGGAGCCGCGGATGCTCGAGGTGTTCGAGACGGGGGCGCGGTACCAGATGCATCACGCGCTCGCGTTGATCGCGGTGGGGTTGGTGCTGGCGCAGACGCCCGGCGCGAGGCTCGCGACGGTGAGCGGGTGGATGTTCGTCGCGGGGACCGTGCTCTTTTCCGGGTCCCTCTATGGGATGGCGCTCAGCGGCGTGGGGGCGCTCGGCGCGATCACCCCGCTGGGCGGCGTGTGCTTCATCGCGGGGTGGGTGTGCCTCGCGGCCAGCGTGCGACGGACCTGAGCAGCGTGCCGACGAGGAACCGCCACCACGGGACGATGCCCCGCAGGTGACGGACGGATCGGGCCCACGGGGATTCGGCGACGAAGGTCCCCATCGCCCGTTCCCAGCGCTGCCCGGTGTCGAGGCGTCCCGGCGCGCGATGGCCACTCCAGCGCGGGCGCAGTGCCGTGATCCAGAGCCGGCGGCTGAGCCGCACCGACGGTGAGGGCGGACCCTCGCCGGGCACGAGCGTCGTGATGAAGTGGCGCTCGAGTGCGTGCCGGACGAACTCCGGCGAGGGAGCGGCGAGGCGTGGGAGGACGGAGGGGGGCAGCGCGATCCCGCCCAGCGCGGACGACAGCCGCAGCGTCCAGTAGCACGCGGTCGCCCCCCGCGACGAGCGTGCGAGCGCGACGAACGCCTCCCAGTCGACCGTCCCCGATCCGACGAGCACGGCCACCGACCGGAAGGTGCGCCACGCCCCGAAGCTCATCGCGTGTGACCAGGCGAAGTGCACGCAGGTGTGCAGGAGGAGATGCTCGGCCGAGGGCAGCAGGGCGCCGGCGAAGGGCGCCGGGGCCTCACGCGCCTGCGCCCACACCTCGGATTCCGGGAGTGCGAACGGATGCTCCGGCGGGAGGGTCGAGACGTGCAGTTCGAGCCGGATCCCCGGCATCCGCGGGTCGAGGAAGGGAGGAAGGTGGTGGTGGTCCGCGAGGAGCACGTCGACCGCCGGGTCGGTCGACGCCGTCCAGCCCGCGGAGAGGAGGGCCGCGCGCGCGCGCGGCACGTCGGCAGGCCGTACGAGCAGGTCGAGGTCGTTCATCGGGCGGGAGCGGAAGGTCGCGTCGCTCAGCGCCCCGACAGCCGCGCCCTTCAGGAGGAGCACGCGCACCTCGTGCGCGGCGAGTGCGCGCACCGACTCCTGCAGTCGCCCCGAGAGGTGCTGCATCCGGAAGTCGCTCATGGTGGTGCTGCGCGCGAGGTACTCCGCGACCGCCGGCGGGACGAGTGCCGACGCATCTTGCGCGAGCGCGCGCCGGAGGTTGGCGGAGGCCAGTTCGTGCTCGGCGAGCCACACCAGGCGTGGCCAGTCGACGGGTCCTGCCCTCAGCCGCTCGACCGTCGCGGCGCCCAGTGCCGTGTCCGCCGTCCGGAACACGGTCGCGGCTTCGACCGAGAGGTCGCGGCCGGTGGTCATCGCGTCAGTACTGGGAGAGGGTGCCCGAACCCCGCGCGTGCCGGAGCGCGAGTCCGAACACCGCGCTGCCCACGAACACGCCGGTCGCGGCGAAGGCCGAGAGGACGAGCACGTCGCCAAGCCCCGCGCTCCAGCTCCCGCCGGCGAGCAGCACGACGCGCGTCGCGCGCAGCGCGTAGGTGAGCGGCACGACCGCCGAGAGCGACTGGAGCCATGCCGGGATGACCGCAGTGGAGTAGTAGACGCCACCCAGGAGCCCCGATCCCGCGATCACGGCCGTGAGCAGGGGCCCCGAGGTCCGGAAGACGAGGACGAGCGCGGCCGCCACGAGGCCGATCGACCCGTACGCCACGATCAGCAGCACGAGTATCACGAACACGTACGGCAGCGCGCTCCAGTGCACCTCCACGCCGATCACTGCGGCACCGATGAGCAGGAGCGTCGCGCGGAGGATGCTCTGGAGGAGCGGATACCCTGCGAGTCCCAGGAGGATGACCGGGAGCGGCGTGCGCGTCACGAGCAGCGCCTCGAAGGTGCCGTTCCCGATGCTCCCGGCGATGGCCGAGGGCACGGCGCCGACAGCGGTCGCGAGCACATAGGTGGCGCCGATACCGACGATGAGGAACCCGAAGTACTGGCCCCCTTCGAATTGGATGGAGTCCTGCACGATCGGCTGGATGGCACCCGAGATGAAGTAGATCGGCACCACCGTCGCCAGGAGCGCAACGAACGAGAAGACGGTCGCGATCCGGTAGCTCGCGGCCGAGAGCATCGCGACCCTGACCAGCGCGAGGATGCTACGCATCCGGCGCTCCCGCGTTGGTCGGGCGCAGCACCCGCTCGATCAGGTCGGCGAGCGATGGGGAGACGCGCTCGAAGCGCGCGAGGGCGTGCCCGTCCGCGGTGAGCGCCGCGAGGAGGCGGGCCGCGCCCTCGACCTCACCCGCGATGCCGCACTCGAACTCATCCCACCCCGCCTCGGCCGTGGGGCCGCGTGGCACGAGTGGCGATCCCAGTGCGGCGGCCCGCGACGCCACGCGCGGCGCCTCGTCCCGGCGCACCCAGAGGCGGTAGCGGTCGTTCCCCGCACGGTGGCGCAGCGTCGCGGTCGCGTCCACGGCCAGGAGATGCCCCCGGTCAAGCACGCCGACGCGATCACAGAGGTCCCAGACCTCCTCGGCGTCATGCGTCGCCAGGAGCACCGTGCACCCCTGCTCTCCCACGATCGTCTCGCGCAGGAAGCGGCGGAAATCGCGCGCGGAGATCGGGTCGAGGCTGCGCGTGGGCTCGTCGAGCAGGAGCACCCGGGGCGAGGCGATCAACGCACGCGCGATCAGCAGGCGCTGGCGCATCCCCGACGAGAACGCCCCCACCATCTTCACGCCCGTGTCGACGAGTCCGGTGATCGCCAGGACCCGCTCCACCTCGCGGTGCGCGGCGGCGCCGTGCATCCCCTGCAGCGCGGCGTAGAGCCGGAGGTTCTCGCGCGCCGAGAGCCGCCAGTAGAGGCTGCGCTCGTTCGCCAGCACCGGTGCCAGCAACCGACGGACCCCGGGTGCCTGCGTCTGCACGTCGAGCCCCCCGATCGTCGCGGTGCCCTCGTCCGCGACGATGAGCGTCGCCAGCATCTTGAAGAGCGTGGTCTTGCCGGCGCCGTTCTGCCCGAGCAGGCCGAAGATCTCCCCCTCGGCGACATCGAAGGAGACATCGTGCACGACCTCGCTGCGCCTCGCACCGAGCGGCGCGCGCGCGATCTCCCACCAGGTGCGCTGGACGGGAAAGGCCTTGGTGAGTCCCCGCGCGCGCACGATCATCCGGCCCCTCCGTGCCACGAGAGGATGCGCTCGGCCGTCGGGCGCAGGAGGCCGAGGGCCCGCGGCACGCGCAGCGAGAAGACGGGCACGGACCGCAGCACCTGCGCAGCGCGCGCCAGCATCGGTCGCGCCGCCTCGGGTCCGAGCATCCGCCCGATCTTGACGTGCGCGATCACCGAGATCGCGCTGAGCGCGGGGGCGAGTGGCCGTCGCTCGACGTCGACCGCCGGGTGACCCGCCTCGTCCGTCGCCGCGGAAGGGTCGAGGAGGTAGAGTGCGCGAAGCCGCAGTGCGTCTCGCGCCCGAGTGGTGGGAGCGAACGTGAGCAGTCGCTTGCCGTCGCGTTCGGTCCCGGCTCCCGATGCCACGCCGAGGACGCGCAGCACGTCCGCCTGCACGCGCGCACTGGGGATGCCCGGCCGGACGACCACGGGGTCCCCGGGGTCCACGGGGAGGGTGTCATCGGAGACGAAGCCGGCGCCGATCGAATGCAGCGCCAGCGCGAGCGTCGACTTGCCGAAGCCCTTCGGGGCCAGGAATGCGATGGTCCCCTCAGTCGTGATGACCGCACTGGCGTGCAGCGGAAGCAACCCGTCGAGGAAGAGTGCCGTGCCGAGCACCCGGTTGAGAAGATGCGCGCGCACGAACTCGGGCCAGGCGTCCGCGCGATGATACCAGACAACCCGGCGCCGATCCGCGGAGAGGTCGAACACGCCGGTGTCGTCGACGGAGATCCGGTGTCCCGCGTCGTGGCGCGAGAGGCGTGCGTGGCACTCGCCGTAGATCAGGTCGGCGCCGAGCTCGACGCCCGGCTTCGTGCCCGGGGCGCCCGTGTCGGTCCGGAAGCTCCAGTGCGCGGGCCCCGGCGTCGTTTCCACGAGTTCGGGGAGCGTCATCGTGCTCTCTAGGAGGGCACCGTACACGGGATAGCAGGGCATCAGGGTGCGGCCCCCGCACCGGGAGCGTGAGCGCGCAGCCAGAGCTCGGCCTGCAGCGTGAGGAAGAGGCGCGCCCCCGTCTCGTCGTCGTCGTGGCGCAGCACGTGGTCCCACGCACGGCGCGTCAGCCGGAGGTCGATCATCCCCATCGAGGCCAGGTGTGAGTCGTCGAGGAGGCCCTCGACCAGCACACGGCCCGGGCCGCGCAACTGTCGGAGGAAATATGCCGAGGTGATGCCGGTCCGGTGCGTTCGCGGGGCCAGCACCTGGGGCGGGAGCAGCCCATCCATCGCCGCACGGAGCGCGACCTTCGACTCCGCGCGGTCGGCGCGTTCCGACCAGGGCCGCCGGAGCGCCCACGCGACGACGCGTGCATCGAGCAGCGGTGAGCGCAGCGCGACGCCCTCCTCCTGCGCGAAGTCGCGCAACTGGCTGAGGATCCGCGAGAAGTACGGGAAGCGGACGTAGGCGTGCGTCTCGTGCAGCACGCGGCTGGCCCGAGGAAGCGGCGGCCGCGCGGAGACCTCACGCTCCATCACGCCGTGCGCGTCGAGGAAGGCCCGACGGAACCAGAAGGGCGCGGCGCGATGGAGATGGTCGTGCGGCGGGTGGCGCCGCCGGACCACGGCGATCCCGCGCTGCAACGCAGGCGGCAGCGCCGGACGGACCGCCCACCTGTAGAAGTTCCGCAGGCCGCGTCCGCCCCGTCCGCGCCACTGGCGCGCGAGCTCGATCCAGCGGCCCCAGGCGAAGAGGTCCGCGAGGTAGATGTCCGAGACCTGGAAGAGTTGGTCGCCGCCCGCCCCATCGAGCATCACCCGCGCCCCCACCGCCCGGGCTCCGCGGTACAGCGCCCGGTTCCAGTGCTCGAACGCGTGGGCGAACGGGCCGTCGCGTCGCGCGGCCGACGCGGCGGCGTCGGTGAAGAGCGGGATCGCGTCGACGTCGAGCCAGTGCGTGCTCGCCTGCCATTGCCCCAGCACCGCGCGGATCGTGTCGTCCTCGCGGCCCGGGTCGCCCTCGGGATAGCTGATGCTCACGGCGCGGATCGGGCCGGACTGCCCAGGCGCGAGGCGTCTCGCCTCCATGGCGCCGGCGAACACCGCGGTGGAGTCCCACCCGCCGCTCAGCGAGACCGCCGTCGGCGCGATGGGGTCGAGTCGCGCCTGCACGGCGGTGATCAGCAGCGCCCGGAGCTCCTCGGCGGCCTCGCCCAGCGGTCGCCGGCGCCGCTCCACGTGCGCCGCGGGCACCCAGTACGCGCGTATCTCCGGCTCGCGGCCCGGAGTCCAGGTCAGGAGGTGGCCGGCCGGCAACTCACGGATCGCGGCGTACACCGTGCTCGGCGCGTGCGACCAGAGGCCGGCCGCGACGCTCGCCAGCGTGGCGAGATCGAGGGCGCGCGGCACGGCGGGGTCCGAGAGCAGGGCCCCGGGCATCGTCGCGAGGAGGAGCACGCCGTCGACGTGTGCGTAGAAGAGCGACCGGTGGCCCGCGAAGTCTCGCGCCGCGAGGACGCGACCCGAGGCGGCGTCGTGCTGGATGAACGCGAACTCCCCCTCGATGAGGGGGACGCCCTCGTCACCGTGGGACGCGAGGAGGGCGAGGAGCAGGGCGGCCTCGCTCGCGCCGGACGGCACCCCGGCGCCGCGGGAGTCGAGTGCGCGGCGCAGGTCGGCCCGATGGACGAGCGTGGCGTCCGCGACCAGCGACCGCGTGCCGAGCACCGCCGCGCCCGACGACTCGGTGCCCGCCGCGGCCGTCTCCCACGGATGCCGGACCACGCCGAGCGCCACCGAGGAGGATTCGCCGTTGCCCGGCACCGGCAGCAGCCGACGCTCCGAGCCGCGTGCCGGCATCGCCTCGAGCATCCGGTCGAGACGCGCCGGTCCCCCCGGGGCCGCCGTCCCACAGTACGCCGCGATCGCGCTCATCGACGGAGCAGCACGCGCAGGTCCTCCACCTCCGTGAACCGCGCCACATGCTCCGGGAGATCCCCGAGGACCTCGTCGCCCCATCGCACCCAGGCATGCGCTTCGAACGTCCCGCGGTGGCGCCGCACCCCGACCCGGATGCTGCCGCCGTGGATCCCCTCGCGGACCAGGAGGTCGCGGAGCGCCATCGCGCGGACGAGGCAGTAGGGTCGGAAGATCCCGAATCGCGCGACCCGGTCGACGGCGAGGGCGATCGCGTGCGCTCGTCCGGCCGATCCCCCGTGCTCACCCGGTGCCGATCGTTCGCGGATGGCGAGCGCACCGATGGGCTCCCGCCGCAGCCGCCACTGCGCGCGCAGGAGCGCGAGCTGGGCGCGACACAGGTCGCGCCATCCGCCGACACCCAGCGACGCGAGCTTCCGGAGCGGAGCCATCGGTCAGGGAGTGCGCGACACCGGGAGCACGAGGTCGGCCTCGAGGAGCGATTCGAGGAGCTGTTCGGCGTCCGCGCGCATCGTCGCGACCGGCGCCTCGGGGTACGTGTCCGCGAGGCGCTGCACCAGCTCGTCGAGCGACGTCGTGACCGGGGGCAGGAGGGTCCAGATGCGTGCCCCGACCTCATTCAGGCCGAAGTACTGCTCGGAGGACGGCGAGAAGAGGACCGCGCCGTCGTCGAGGCGCTGGAACAGCACGGCGGGATTCGCGGAAGGGAGCAAGGGCGTGGCGTGCGAGGGAGAGGAGCGGAAGATGCGACAATTGCACAGCCCGCGTCGGTATCGAGTACGCGACGCGGGCTATCCATGCCACTTCATTGTCGGCCGACTCGGGGAGTCATCGCCCCGCCGAGCGGATCCTAGCGCCCGCTCCGTTCTCGACGCTTCAGTCGCCGAGCACGGAGCGGGACGCGAGTCAGGACGCGGACGCCTGACCCGTCGGGCAGTCGATCGAGATCGTCCCGTAGCCCCAGCGGCTCAGATCCGTCTGGCACCCCGGACTCGCGTTGCCGAGGATCGAGCCGCCATCGGACGCACTGGCGAGCCCCCACTTGGTGAGTTCGCGAAAGGATCCGAATCGTTCCAGCTGCGGGCGGTGGTAGGTCATCGTCGGCTGGGAGGGGCGTTGGTTGGGTGCGCGAGGCACCAGTACACGGTGCGATCACACGTGCTTCCGCAATGTCCAGGCCAGAACACACCGGACTGCCGAAACCGCTAACTATCTGCATTGGAAAAGCTTACGGTTCGGCAACGCGGAGCGACGACCCGCCGAGCGAACTGACGACAGCACATCTGTGGCCGCGATGCAACGCTTGCGTGTATGCTCGCGAAGACACTCTCCTCCGAGCGCGGGGTGGCGCGCCACGGCCTGTTCCGTGCACGAGTTGCGACAGCTGCGATACCTGTCCGTCTATACCGTTGCCTTTCCACGCATACCCTACGGCATTGATGACCGCCCCACTTCGAGTGCGACCCCGGAGACGCGGGGCGCGCGTCCGGCTGATTCTCGTTGCGACCGCTGCGGTGCTGCTCGCCGAACTCGTCGCTCGCGCCACGGGACCGCTGCAGCGACGGCTGGGGCTCGACACGCGCTCACGCGCCGAGGTGCTCGCCGAAACGTCCCGCCTCATCACCGCGCGTCTCGCGACGCCGGGAGGGGTGATCGTCACCGACCCCGATCTCGGCTGGCGCAACAATCCCGGTTACACCGACTCCGCACACGCGATCAACGGCGTGGGTGCGCGGAGCCAGCGGGAGTACACGGCGCAGCCGGCGCCGGGCGTCCTTCGTGTCGCGGCCTACGGCGACGCGTATGTGTACGCCGCCGAGGTCACCACCGAGGAGGCCTGGTCCACGCGCATCGAGCGGGACGATGCCACGATCGAGGTGCTGAACTTCGGCGTGGGGGGCTACGGCACGGACCAGGCGTTCCTCCGCTTTCTCGGTGACGGCGCGTCGTTCGCGCCCGTCGTCGTCGTGATTGGGTTTGCGCCCGTCGACCTCCGGCGGGCGGTGACGCGCTACACGCGCTTCTTCTCCACCGACGAGCCGCCGCTGACCAAGCCGCGGTTCCGGGTCGATTCCTCCGGGACGCTCACCCTGCTGCCGAACCCCGTGCGCGGCGACCAGGAGTGGCAGCGGCTCGCGGACGACCCTGCGGCGGTCCTCTCCCTGGGGGCCGACGATGCGTGGTACGACCCACTCCGATACGAACTCCCGGTGCTTCGCCACTCGGCGGCGGTGCGGCTCGCGGTCGCGTCCACGCTCAAGGTCTGGCGCAAGTATCTCTGGCGGGATCGGCTCGTCGAGAACGGGACGTTCAGGCCGGGGGCCGACGCGTTCCGGGTGCAGCGCGCGATCCTCGAGGCCTTCTCGGACTCCGTGCGGGCGCGCGGTGCGACCGCACTGGTCGTCATGTTGCCGGACCCCCATTCGGTCGAGAGCGCGAGGGACGGACAGGCGACCGTCTACGCTCCGCTGGCAGATTCGCTGGCACGTGGCGAACGGGTGGAGGTGCTCGACCTCGCGCCTTCATTCGTGGCGCACCTGGCGTCGGCTGGAGGGGACGGGCTGTTCGCTCCCGGTGGACACTTCGGCCCGATCGGGAACCGCATCATCGCCGAACGCCTGCGCGAACGGTTCGAGGCGCTCCGCGAGACTGCGCGGGGTGCCGGCGGGCCAACGCGGTGAGCGCTCATCTCCACTGTGGCGTCATGGCGACATCACGAATGACAAGTCGGAAGTTCCAGGCGCGGCGTGGCACGAGTGGCTCCGGCGCGGAGGTGTCACCCCCCGGACTCTCCCGGTATGTTACCTGCTGCTCCCTCGTGCTTCCCATCGCCTACCGCGGTCGCGCAGTGCGTCGCGGCGCCCCGCCTCGATCCCGATCCGTGATCCCAAACACCCTTCGCACCTCCCTGATGCTCGCGGCGCTGGTGGCGCTCGGTTCGAGTGTCCACGTCGAGGCCCAGAGCCTCACCTTCGGCGAACTCGCCGGGTCCGCCTCGGACCCGGCGTCGCGCCCGATCGTCGGCGTCGAAGTGCGTGCGGTGGACCAGCGCAGCGGGGCGGTGCGCTGGCTGCGCGCGACGCGTGATGGCCGCTTCAGGTTCACCGTGCTGCCGTCCGGGCGCTATGACGTGACCGTCGAGGCGCTGGGGTATCGTCCCGTGGTCTTCGTCGGCGTGATGGTCTCCGCGAGCCATTCGGCGAGCGTGGCGGCGGTGCTGCATGAGGCGACGCTGCCGGTGACGCAGGTCGACACCGTGAATGTCGTCGCGTCGGCGACGTCGGCGGGGGCGTGGCTGCACGACCGCGGGTTCGTGGAGCTCGCGGGAGCGCGACGGGTGGCGAGCGAGGCGTTCGTGGCGTCGACCTCCGCGGACGCGATGGGTGTGGAGGGGCTGCCGTGGCGACTCACGGAGACGCTGGTGGACGGGGCGCGCTCCGTGAGCCACGGAGGACCCGGCGGGAGCGGCGCGGACGCGTCGGCGCTCGCCCTGCCCACCCGCAGCGCATCGGCGCTGAGCGTGGGCGGGCTCGGATTCGACGTTGAGGTGGGGGGCACCGGCGTCGGCCTGGTCTCGACGACACGGAGGGCCGGCCGCCTGCCCGGAAGCGAGATCGTCGTGGACGGGGGCACCGCCAGCATCGGCGCGTCGCTCGTCGGCGGCGGTCCCATCGAGGGGGACACGACGCGCGCGATCGTCGGCGTGGACTTCCAGCGGTCGGAGGTCTCGCGCCCGAGCGCGTTCGGCCTCAACACGGCGTTCGCCTCGGCCGTCCTCGGGAGCGCTCAGTCGGCCTGGGGCACCGACCTGAATGCCTACACGATCCCGCAGTTCCGCGTCGACCAGCGCATCGGCGCGTTCGGACGGCTCGACTGGCAGCCGGCGGACCGCTTCGCGATCTCCGTCCGCGCGTCGGGTTCCCGCTTCACCTCGAGCGGGCTCGCTGAGCCCGCAGGTCCGCTCGCGGAGCTTGGTGACGATTACGAGGCGGTCGCCGCGCAAGTGTCGGTGAGTGTCCTTTCGCGCATCACCCGGCGGATCACGCAGGAGTTCCGGGTGTCGGCCGACATCAGCGACGTGAGTTCGCCTGCTCCGGCGCTGGCCCCGACGCTGTTCGCGGGCTCGGGCCTCGCCGTCGGCGGCGGCTGGGCCCAACCATTCGACGACGCGCGCACGACGCCGCGGGTCTCCGCGATGTTGCACTTCGACCTCGGTGCGCACCGCATCAAGTCGGGGTTCTCACTCGCGTCGCACCGTTACGATGCGAAGTCGGGCGCGGGCGGTCCGGGGGAGTTCCGGTTCGGCGACGACACCGACTTCGCGGCGGGGCGGGGGGCGTGGCGCCGGGTGGAGGACGCGGCGCCGGTCGGCCAGTTCCGGATGTCGGAGACCTCGTTCTTCATCCAGGACCGCTGGCGCATCGCCGACGGACTCACCGCGACCTTCGGCACCCGCGTGGACGGCATGCGCCTGCCAGCGGGGAAGATCGAGGGGAACGCGGCGTGGCTGGCGGCGACCGGCATCGACAACACGGCGATCGACGGGGCGCGATCGGAGGTGTCGCCTCGCGTGAGCGTGAGATGGGAGTTGGGGAGCCGTCGCGACTGGGTGGTCGAGGGCGGGGCCGGCGTGTTCCAGGAGCTCCCCGACCGGCGGGACATCGCCGAGGCGCTCACGTACGACCGCGGAGCGCGGGTGCGGTCCGGCGTCGGCGCGCTGGGCGCATGGCCCACCCCGCCTGACACCGTCGCCGCCGCGTTCGTGGGGCGCACGGTGACGCTGCTCGGACCCGACTTCGAAGGACCGCGCACGCAGCGACTCGCGCTCGGGGTGAGCCGCCGGATCGGCGAGTGGACGCTCTCGATCGGCGGCACCTACCGTCACACCAGCTATCTCTCGCGGCGCCGCGACCTCAACCTCGGGGTGGTGTCCACGGGGCGCGACCAGTACAGCCGGCCGCTCTACGGTACGCTGTCCCAGCAGGGGACGCTGCTCGCGGCCGTGCCGCGGTCCAACCGGCGGTTCACCGAATTCGACGCCGTCCACCAGTTGGAGGCGACCGGCTACTCTGACTTCCGGGCCGCGTCGCTGGGGCTGGAGCGCGTGCGGGCGGAGGGGCTCTCCCTCGGGCTGGGATACACGTACAGCCAGACGAACGACAACGTGAACGGGTTCGCGCCCTCGCGGATCACGCCCTTCGTGGACGGATTGGCCGGGTACGACTGGACGGATGCGCGCAGCGACCTCGATGTGCCGCATCGCGTGGTGCTGGCCGGTGAGTGGAGCGCGGGCGCGACGCGCGCGTTCCGGATCGGCGCGCTCTACCGGCTCAGCTCGGGCCGCGCCTTCACGCCGGGCGTGCGTGCCGGCGTGGACGCGAATGCCGACGGCGACGCGGCCAACGACCCGGCGTTCGTGGATCCCTCCCTCGCCGGGATGGACGCCCTCCTCGCGGCGAACGACTGCCTGCGGGCCTTCACCGGCACGTTCGCGGCGCGCAACAGCTGCCGGGGCGAGCTCTCGCACCGCGTGGATGTGCGGGTGGCGTTCCGTCTGGCCAACCTGCAGTCGGGGCGCTGGGAACTCCTGCTGGACGTGCTCGACCTGGTCTCCGCGGAGACCGGACGCGTGGACAACGCGCTGCTGCTGGTCGATCGCGCCCGCAGCGTGTCGTTCAACGCCGGGACCGGCGTGACGACCGTGCCCTATCTGACGAACCCCGACTTCGGGAAGGTGCTGGCCGACCGCTCCCCGGGCCCGCTCTGGCGCGTCGGGCTGAGGGTCTCGCCGTGACGCACCCGATCCGTCGTCCAGCAGGACGGTACGTGGGCCGCGCGCTCGCGACCGCAGGGGGCGCACTCGCCGTCCTGGCCGTCCTCGCCGCCGGGGGGTGCGACAACATCGGTGCGGACCGCTCCCTCGGCGTGCAGGCGACGGGGATCGTGCGCGGCTTCGTCTACTTCGATGTCGACGGTTCCCGCTCGTTCGACGCGGCCGACGCTCCCTTCTTCGGCGCGCGCATCCGGATCCTCTCGCCCGTCTCACGCGACACGATCTACCGCGCCACCACGCTCCCGAACGGCACCTTCCGGCTCACCGACGTCCCGGTGGGCACCTACGCGGTCGTGCTCGACAGCGCGAGCGCCGGCGACTCCGCCCGGGTGGTCTCGGTGGACTTCACCACCTTCGCCGTGGTCCCCGGCGACTCGGTCGTGGTGACCGGTGCCATCAGCTATCCGGAGTACTTCGCGCGCGACGTGCGCACGCTGCCGCTCGGGACGCGCGTCTTCGTGAGTGGCGTCGCGCTGCATGGGCGCGGCACGTTCAGCGACACGATCCTGCACGTCGCCGACTCCACGGGCGCGATCCGCGCCGGCCGCCTGCGCGCGACCATCGCGGCGGCGGGCGACAGCATCCGCCTGCGCGGCACCGTCTCGACGCGCCTCGGCCAGCGGTCGGTGGAGGATGCCGCCGTGTTCGTCGTGGGCTCGGCGTTCATCCCGACCGCCCGCACCATCACCACCGCCGCGGCGGCGACCGCCGCCGCGGGCACGCTCGACGCCGCGCTGGTCCGCGTCGCGAACGCGACGGTGAGCGACACCGCCACCGTGGCCGGGAACCTCACCATGACCGTCAGCGACGGGAGCGGTGCGCTGACGGTCGTCCTGGACCGGGCGTCCGACGCCTCGTTCCGGTCGCCCTTCCCTCCTGGGCTCTACGTCGCGTCGAACCGATTCGACATCGTGGGCGTGCTGGTGCCCACCGGCACCGGCGGATGGCGGCTGCGGCCGCGCTCGTTCCTCGACCTGACGCGTCGATGACCCGTGGGCACTGACACGACGAACGCCCGCGTCACGCATTTCTTCACGGTCGACGTCGAGGAGTACTTCCAGGTGGTCGCGCTCGCTCCCTACGCGCCGATCGCGACCTGGGAGGGGCGCGAGTCCCGCGTGGAGGCATCGGTCGATGCGCTGCTGGACCTGATGCAGCGCCACGGGGTCGGCGGCACCTTCTTCACCGTGGGGTGGGTGGCCGAGCGCCATCCGGGGCTGCTGCGCCGGATCGCGGCGGCGGGGCACGAGCTCGCATCGCACACCTACGACCACGTGCGCATCACGCACCAGTCGCCCGCGGCGTTCCGCGCCTCGGTGCGCAGGACCAAGGGGATCATCGAGGACATCACGGGCGCACCGGTGGTTGGGTTCCGCGCGCCGAGCTTCTCGATCGTGCGAGGCACGGAGTGGGCGCTCGACATCCTGTTGGAGGAGGGCCACCGCTACGACTCCTCCCTCTTCCCGGTGACCCGCGGCGGGTACGGCTATGCGGGCGGCGAGCGTGACGCCCACTGGATCGATCGACCGGCGGGCCGGATCGCGGAGTTCCCGCCCGTCACGCTGCGCGTCCTCGGCCGGAATCTCCCCGCCGCAGGCGGGGCCTACTTCCGCTTGCTGCCCTACCAGCTCGTCCAGCGCGCCCTCCGTTCCGCCGAGGCGCGCGGGGCGCAGGGCACGTTCTACATCCATCCGTGGGAGTGGGACCCGGGGCAGCCCCGGTTCGACGTGCCGGTCGCCACCCGCGTGCGGCACTATGGCGGGCAGGGGCGCGTCCTCGGACGCCTCGAGCGTCTCTTCCGGGAGTTCTCCCTGGGGTCGATCCGCGACGCCGCCACGATACTCCCGACCTAGCCAACATCCTCAAGGCCTCCCTATGCACGCCACGCCTTCCCCCGACCACGTGATCGACCAGATCAACCAGCAGATGATGCGCTCCTCGGCCGCCGTCGAGCAGTACTCCGGCCCGGAGTACCTGCTGGCCCACGAACGGGCGGCGCTCGACGAACTCGCTGCCGAGGTGCGGGGCCAGCCGATCCTCGACCTCGGCGTGGGCGGCGGGCGCACGGTGAACGCGCTCCGCGCGCTGAGCGAGGACTACCTCGGCATCGACTACAGTCCCGAGATGGTCGCGGCCTGCCGCGCGCGGTTCCCCGGCGTGAGGTTCGAGCTCGCCGACGCGCGCAACCTTGTGTCCGTTCCGGATGCGTCCATCGCCCTCGCGGTCTTCAGCTGCAACGGGATCAGCATGGTGGGCCATGCGGACCGCCTCGCGATCCTGCGCGAGGTGCATCGGGTGCTCAGGCCCGGCGGCGCGTTCGTCTTCACCACGTACAACCGCGACAGCCCCGACGCGACCTCGGGATTCGAGTTCCCGGAGTTCCGCCCCTCGGCCAACCCCGCGCGGGTCCTCGTGCGCGGGTACCGCTGGCTGCGGGAGACCGCGGTGCGCATGCGCAACCGGCGGCGCTTCGTGCCGCACGAGGTGCGGACGGCGGAGTACGCGGTGATCAACGACCGGTGCCACGACTTCGGCGTGATGCTCTACTACATCACGCTGGCCGAACAGCGCCGGCAGCTGGAGGCCGCGGGCTTCGCGCCCGACGCCCCCGCGTTCGAGCACACCGGGCGCCGCATCACCGACGGCTCGCGGCTCGACTCGATGCTCCTCGTCGCCCGCAAGCCGCGATGACCGCGCCCGACCGCCCGACGCGGATCGCGGTGGAGGCGCTCGATGACGGGAATCGGGCGGCCGTGATCGCGTTCACCAACCGGCACCAGGACCGGCCGCAGACGGCGGAGTACGAGCGCTGGCGGTACCAGGACTGTCCGACGATGCAGGCCACCGTGGCCATGGCCGGCCGGGAGTGCATCGCGACGATGTTCGCGCTCCGGCGCTCGTACCGCACCCCGGCGGGGGAGCGCGAGGTGCTCGAACCGTTCGAGTGGCACGCCAGCGAGGACTGGCGCGCGCAGGCGCCGGGGCTCCGGCTCGTGAAGCACTACATGCGCGGCGACCTCCCCCTGATCGCGGTGGCGGGCACCGACGTCGCCGCCGGCCTCCTGGTCCGGCTGAAGTGGACGCAACTGGGGATGGTCGAGCGCTTCGCGCTCCCGCTGAGCGGGCGCTACCTCGCCGGCCGCGGGCGATCCGCGCTCGTCGCCCGGATCTTCGACGTGGCCGGCCGCGCGTACTTCACGCCGCGCCGCGTGCGGCGGCCGGCACTCTCCGTGGAACCCGCCGGGGCAGCGGCGCCGGGGGTCGCCGCGCTCGTCGCGGCGCAGCGCCGGTTCGCCCTGATGCGGGTGCCCGATGCGCCCACCTCTCGCTGGCTCCTGCGCGCCCCCGCTTCCCTCGGCGCCTATCTCACCTTCCACGCGCGCCTGGAGGGCGCGCTCGTCGGCTGGGTGTCGGCCCGACTCTTCCCGCACGGGTCGCTCCTCTTCGGTGAGCTCCTCGAGGTGTTCCTCGCGGACCACGCGCGCGCGCACTACCCGGAGCTCGTCGCCCAGGTGAGCGCGACGCTCGCGGGGTTCGGCGCCGACGTCCTCACGGCGGCGACGACCTGCCCGGACACCATCGCCGCGCTGCGCGCCTCGCGCTTCCGTCCGGACGACCGCCGGCCGGCGTTCGCGTGGTGGGGGGACGGGGCGGTCCCGGAGGGTCCGGTGCTCATCGACGGCGCGATCTCCGACCACGCCTTCTTCCCCCAGCAGACCGCCGAGCGTTCGATCTGGCTCGAGGGCGGCTGACTCAGCGCGCGCGGTCCGCCGTCCGCGCCACGAGCACCCGCACGTTCCCCGCCTCGTCCGTGAGCGACTCCACCTCCGCGTAGTCGCCGGAGCGCTGCAGCCGCTGGCCGACGGAAGGCCCCTGGCCGAGCCCGACCTCGAACGCGAGCCACCCGCCCGATCGCAGCAGCCGCGGCGCCTCGCGGATCAGCCGCTGCAGGATCCGGATGCCGAGCGGGCCGCCGTCGAACGCGAGCTTCGGTTCATGCTGGGCGATCTCCGTCGGCATCTCGGCGGTGCGGCCCGTGGAGATGTAGGGCGGGTTGCAGGTGAGCAGGTCCACGCGGCCGAGGAGCTCCGGCGTCTCGAACGGCGCGAGGAGGTCGCCGGTGCGCAGCGTCACGCGCGACGCGACGCCGAGGTGCGCCATGTTGCGCTCGGCGAGCGCGACGGCATCCTCCGCGAGGTCGGAGGCGAGCACCTGCGCCCGCGGCTCGGACACCGCGACCGCCGCCGCGACGTTGCCGGATCCCGTGCACACGTCCACGACGAGCACCTGCCCCTGCGCATCCGCCAGGCGCCGGGCGAGACGCACCGCCGCGTGGCCGACGATCTCCGTCTCGCGGCGCGGGATCAGCGCGCCCGGGCCGGCGAGCATCTCCAGTCCCATGAAGTGCTGGCGCTCCGTGAGGTGCGCGAGCGGATCGCCGGCCAGCCGGCGATCGACCAGCTGCCGGAACCGCTCGGTCTCCGCGGCGCCGAGCGGGTGCAACGGCGTCTCGGGCGCGAGGGTGGCCGAGACCGCGCGCCCGCCGGCGAGCGACCAGAGGGCGCGCAGCGCCGAGACGGTGGTCTCCTCCGGCTTGTCCGGCAGCGTGCGCAGCCCGGCCTCGAGGCGCTCGAGGGCCTCGCGGGCGACGCGGACGCCGTCGGCGCCGAGCCGCTGCTCCTCCTCGCTCGAGAGCAGGCGCGGCGTGGCCGCGCTCACCCGGCGATCTCGGTGACCGGCTCCACGAGGAGGGGCCGCGCGTGCAGGTAGTGCGTGGTCCGGCGCTTCGCGTCGATGTCGCCGAGGACGAAGCGGGCCTGGTCCTCGGGGATGCCCAGGCCCGCGGCGACCTCCGCGGCCGGGAGGCCGTGGTTGTGCGCCCAGAGCGCGAGATCCATCTGGTGGTACGGGAGCGCGAAGTAGAACTCGTCCTGTCCCTGCGCGAGGCTGTACGTGTCGGTCGTCGGCACGGCGTTGCACACCTCGTCCGGGAGGCCGAGGTGCCGGGCGAGCGCGTAGACCTGGGTCTTATAGAGGTGGGCGATCGGCTTGATGTCCGCCGCGCCGTCCCCGTTCTTCACGAAGAAGCCCTGGTCGTACTCGAGCCGGTTCGGGGTGCCGATCACGGCGTAGTTCAGCCGGTCGGCGTGGTAATACTCGACCGTCTTGCGGATGCGCTGCTTGTGGTTGGTCGCGGCCACGATCTGCAGGTACTCGCGGATCGGGAGCCGGGCCTCCTCCATCGTGCCGTCGGGCGACTGGACGATGAGGCGGAAGAAGTTGATGCCTCCCTTGGCGCCGCCGGCGATGGCGATCTTGCACTTCCAGTCGTCGCCGTACGCGGGGAAGACGCGGCGGATCGCCTCGTCGCGCTGGCGGTAGCACCCGAGGGCCTCGAGCGTCGGGGCGATGTCCTGCAGCTCGTACGTGACGCCGAGGTGCCGGGCCACGAGCGCGCCGCGGTCGGCGCTCTTGTGGCTGGAGTCGCGCTCGGGGAGTAGGATGCCGAACACCTTCTTCGTGCCGAGCGCGCGGACCGCGAGCGCGGCGCAGACGGACGAGTCCACGCCCCCGGACATCGCGATGATCACGCCGCG
>CAZHAG010000047.1:0-18054 GCA_964529705.1 uncultured Gemmatimonas sp.
CGCTTGTTCGCCGGGTTCACCAGCTTCATCTCGAAGCGGTGCTTGTCCCACTTCTCGGCCAGCGGGCCGGACGGGATCTTGGCGTCGAGCTTGAGCGTCACAGGGAGGTCTCCATCACCTAGCGCAGGATCTCGAGGAACACCGCGACCGGGATCACCGTGAACCCCGCCCAGACCGCGATGGCGATCCAGAGCGCCACCTTGCGGTGGAGCGGATCGGGCGACGGCTTCGCGAGCCCGAGCGTGCGCACCCCGCTCCACGCCCCGTGGAAGAGGTGCAGCCCGAGGAATGCCATCGCGATGACGTAGAAGAGCACCACCCAGGGCGAGCGGAACCCGAGGATCACGTTCCCGTACACGCCGGTGTGGCTGAACGCCGGGTGGAAGGTGCCAACGGTGAAGTGCCCGATGTGGAACACGATGAACGCGGCCAGCACCACGCCCCCGACGCGCATGGTACGCGAGGCCATCGTGGAGACGGCGGGTTCCCGCTTGGCGTAGTCGTCGGGACGCGCGGCGCGGTTGATCATCGTGAGCTGCACCGCGGAGATGATGTGCAGCACCGCCGCGATCAGCAGGCCGGCCCGCGCCACCCAGAGCAGCTCCCCCGTGCTCTTGAGCAGCGCGGCGTACCGGTTCATCGCCTCGGCCCCCACGAACATCTGCAGGTTGCCGAGCATGTGGCCGATCACGAAGATGACCAGCAGCAGCCCGGTCACCGCCATCACGACCTTCTTGCCGATGGTCGACGCCCAGAACCTCCGGAGCGCGCTCATCGTGCCCTAGAGCTTCACCACGGACATCGGCTCGCGGACGGCCTGTGCGCTCTTCTCCAGCGCCGCGCGCTCGTCCTTGGTCAGCTCCACCTCGAGCACCTGCTCGATCCCCTTGCGCCCGAGCTTCACGGGCACGCCGAGGAAGAGGCCCTTCATCCCGTACTCGCCCTCGAGCCAGGCCGAGCAGGGGAGGATGCGCTTCTGGTCACGCACGATCGCCTCGACCATCTGCACCGCCCCGGAGGAGGGCGCGTAGTACGCCGAGCCGGTCTTGAGGTGCTTCACGATCTCCGCACCGCCATTCCGCGTGCGGTCCACGATCGCGTCGAGCGTCGTCTTGTCCATCAGCTGCGTGATGGGGATGCCACTCACGGTGGTGTAGCTGATCAGCGGCACCATCGTGTCGCCGTGGCCGCCGAGGACCATCGCCTGGATGTCGCGCACGCTCACGTCGAGCGCCGTGGCGAGGAAGGCGCGGTAGCGCCCGGTGTCGAGCACGCCGGCCATCCCGATCACGCGCTCCTTCGGGAAGCCGGTCGCCTCCTTGGCCACCCAGCACATCACGTCGAGCGGGTTGGAGACGACGATGACGATCGCCTTCGGCGACGTCTTCTTGATGCTTTCCCCGACCGACTTCACGATCCCCGCGTTCGTGTTCAGGAGGTCGTCGCGGGACATCCCCGGCTTCCGGGCGATCCCCGCCGTGATGACGACGATGTCGGAGCCCGCGGACTCGTCGTAGCCGTTGGAGCCGATCACGCGCGAGTCGAACCCCTCGATCGGCGCCGACTGCCACTGGTCGAGCCCCTTCCCCTGCGGGATCCCCTCGGCCACGTCCACCATGACCACGGTGCGGGCGAGTTCCTTCTCGGCGATGCGCTGCGCGGCGGTCGCGCCGACATTTCCGGCGCCGACGACCGTGATCTTGTTGACCATTGTTCGATGGATTCGGGTGGAGGAGTGGCGGGTCCTGCACCCGGAAGTTAGCGGCGCGCGCGAAGCGAATCTACGGTGACCACCGCGCTCTCCGGCGAGGGCCCGCGCCGGAGCGTGTACTCCGCCGGGCTCCCGATCCGCATCCAGCGCCGCCCGTCCTGGTCGGTGAGCATCGCCGGCGCCGGGTGGATGAAGAGCCCGGAGGCGTCCAGCGTGTCGAGGGCGGACGCTCCCGAGAGGTCGCCGACCTCGGAGAGCCGCGGCTGCGTCTTCGCCACGGCGTCCCCGTAGGTGATGCCCAGGTCCACGGCGTACGGCGCCGGCCCCACCCCGACCACCTGCGCGCCCCGGACGATCAGGTCGAGCGCGATCGCCCGGTTCTGCTCGAGCCGGTCGTACCAGGCCGGGTCGGCACGCTCGTACGCGCCCTCGCCGATGCTCACGAACGCGTCCACGAGCGCCGCCACGTTCAGCGCGCGCAGCCGCTGCTTCTGCGGGTCCCCGGCGAGCGCGCCACTCTCGATGAGCACGGTGCTCGTGCCCCAGGTCTGGATCAGGTCGCCGAACGCGCGCGGGTTGAACCCGTCGTCATAGACCGCCACCTGCCCGGGGATCTGCGTCTGCAGGCGCACGGCCATGCGGGCCGCGACGAGCCGCGCGCGGGCGCGCACCGCGTCGTACTCCTTCGCGTCCGAGATCGCGGGCGCGAGGAGCGCGATCCCCGCCTGCCGACCGCCGGCCCCAACCGTGGTGCGGGCGTTCTGGTCGTGCAAATTGAAGCCGAACTGGGGCTTGAGCCGGTCGTGAAGCGCCTTGAGCGCCCGCGCCTCCGGCGTCGCGAGCCGCCGCGCGTCCCGGTTGATGTCCACGCCCACCGCGTTGTGCCGCTGGAAGAGCTCCGCGCCATCCGGGTTGAGCATCGGCACCAGCGTCACGGTCACCGACCGGAGCAGCCGCTCCCGCACGGCGCTCGTGTCCTCGCTCGCGACCCAAGTCAGGAAGTCCACCAGCGCCATCGAGGCGGCCGATTCGTCCCCGTGCATCTGGCTCCAGGCGAGCACGGTCACCGGACCGGAGCCGAGCGTGATGGCGACGAGCGGACGTCCCTGCACCGAGTGCCCGATCACCTCCGACCGCAGGCGTGGCGACGCGAGCGGGAGGGCCAGCTGTCCCCAGAGCTCATTCGCCGTGAAGCGCCGCTCCGCGATCGCCGCCACTCGATGGCGCTCCGCGATCCGCAGCCCCTCCGCGAAGCAGCACTCGTCCGCCGCCGGCACCGGAATAGGTGCAGGAGCACGCCCGGCGCACGCGGCCAGGAACGCGAGCGTCGCAACGAGGGCAGCCCCCCTCACACCTCCCATCTGCCCCTCACCCCCCCACCTGCGAGAGCGCCCGCAACCCACCCACGTGGAGCTTGAGGAGCTGGTGCTCCAGCGGCTTCTCCGCCAGCGCCTGCACGAAGAGCGGCGCCAGCGGCTCCCCCCGCCGCAGCGGGTCGCGGAGGTTCACCTCGTGGTCTCCGTAGAGGCAGGTGCGCAGCCGCCCGTCCGCCGTGAGGCGCACGCGATTGCAGGAGCCGCAGTAGGTGTGGGTCATCGGCGTGATGACGCCCACCGTGCCCTTCGCACCCTCGATCCGGTGGTAGGTGGCCGGCCCGTTCCCGCGCTTCGGGCCCTTGGCGGCGTGCAGCGCCCCCAGTTCGGCGATGCGCGCGAGCACCTCATCACTCGGCACGATGTGGTCGTTCGTGAGGTGCGCCATCTCCCCCACCGGCATCAGCTCGATGAAGCGCACGTGCAGCGGCTGGTCGAGCGTGAGGCGTGCGAAGTCGAGGATCTCGTCGTCGTTGATGCCGCGCATCACGACCACGTTGAGCTTGACCGGCTCCAGCCCCGCCTCGAGCGCCGCGTGCGCCGCCGCCACGGGGTCGAAGCCGAGGTTCCGTCGCGCGATCGCCGCGATGCGATCCGGGCGAAGCGAATCGGTCGACATGTTCACGCGGTCGAGGCCGGCGGCGGCGAGCTCGCGCGCCATCGTGGGAAGCTTCACGCCGTTGGTCGAGAGCGCGATGTCCTCGATCCCCGGCACCGCGCGCAGCATCCGGATGAGCGTGCTGAGCTCCGGTCGGATGGTCGGTTCGCCGCCGGTGATCCGCAGCCGCCGGAGGCCGAGCGGCGCGAGCTGCCGCACCACGGACTCGAGCTCCTCGTAGGAGAGGATCTCCGCCTTCGGCAGCCAGTCGAGCCCCGCCTCGGGCATGCAGTACACGCAGCGGAAGTTGCACCGGTCGGTGATCGAGATCCGGAGATACTCGATCGACCGGCCATGCTGGTCGCGGAGCGGCGCGCTCACGGGAGTCCCGCGACCGGCGTGCCCGCGGGCGTCGCGCGCGTCGGGTCCACCCACTCGCGCGTGCCGTCGGCGTAGTGTTCCCGCTTCCAGATCGGGACTCGCGCCTTCACCTGCTCGATGACGTACTTCTGGGCGCCCATCGCGGAGGCGCGGCGCGCGTGCGAGACCGCGATCACGATGCTCGCCTCGCCCAGCGCGAGGGTCCCGAGTCGGTGCTCGACGACCACGTGCGCCGTGCCGAACCGCTCGGCGGCCTCGGCGACCACCGCCGCGAGTTCTCGCTCCGCCATCGGCGTGTAGGCGCTGTAATCGATGCCGAGCACCTCGCGACCATCGTTCACGCGTCGCACCGTGCCGACGAAGAGCGTGCTCGCGCCCGAGTCCACCGAGGCGACCTCCGCGAGGAGGGCCGTGGGATCGAGGACATGGTCGACGATCGCGCTCCGCATGGGCGTCAGCCTCCGGCCACGGGCGGGATGATCGCGACCTCGTCGCTCGCGGCCACCGGCGTCTCGGGGCGAGCGTACCGGTGGTTCACGGCCACCATGGGCGTGGGGAGGGTCCTGCCCGCGGCACGGGCGGCCAGCGAGTCCAGCACGTCCTGCACGCGCGACCCCACCGGGAGGTCGAGCTCGACGCGGGGGCCGAACGCGTCGGCCCAGGAGGCGAAGAGGAGCACGGTCACTGCCATGTGCTCGAATCTAAGTGATGGGCGCACAGCGGGATGCCCCGCGCACGCGGTCAGGCTTCCGCGTTCATCTCCAGGTCGGCCACCAGCGTCCGCAACTCCTTGGACGGCTTGAACACGGGCACGGGACGCGCGGAGACCTCGACTGGCTCACCGGTGCGCGGATTCCGCGCCATGCGCGTCTTCCGGTTCCGGATCTTGAAGGTGCCGAACCCACGCACCTCGATGTTCTTCTGCTCCTTCAGCGCTTCCTTGATCGCGTCGAGGAAAGCATCCACCACCCGGGCGCAGTCCTTCTTGGAGATCATCGGCCCCGAGGTGCGGGAGATGGACTCCGTGACGCGCTCCACGAGGTCAGCTTTGGTCATGGACATACCGGGGATGAGTTGGAGCGGTCCGGGCTCGTAAGTGCGTCCAGTCTAGGACGTTAGCTGTTGTGTGTCAAGCGGTTGCGAGCCCGCCCACGGCGGCCAGGAACTCGTCGAAATGAGGCACGGCGTCGTGGGGCCCCGGTGCCGCTTCCGGGTGGTACTGGACACCGAACACGGGGCGCGTCCGGTGGCGCAGCCCCTCCACGGTTCCGTCATTCAGGTTCAGGTGCGTCACCTCGAGATCGGGCGCACCGGGGATCCCCTGCTCGCCCCCTTCGACCGCGAAGCCGTGGTTCTGGCTCGTGATCAGCACATCGCCGCTCGCAAGGTCCTTCACGGGGTGATTCCCGCCGCGATGCCCGTACGGGAGCTTGGTGGTGCGGCCACCGAAGGTGATCCCGAGGAGCTGGTGGCCCAGGCAGATGCCGAACACGGGCTTCCCCGCGTCCACCACGTCGCGGATGATGGCCGGAGCGTACGCGACCGCCTCCGGGTCGCCGGGGCCGTTCGAGAGGAACACGCCGTCAGGCTCGAGCGCGAGCGCCTCCCTGGCAGGCGTCTTCGAAGGGACCACGGTGATGCGGCACCCCCGCTCCTCGAACATCCGCAGGATGTTCCGCTTGATGCCGTAGTCGTAGGCGACGATGTGCACGGGCGCGTCGGGCGAGCCCCACACGTAGCGCTCCTTCGTCGACACGCGCGAGGCGAGGTCGAGGCCGGCCATCGAGGGGCAGGCCGCGAGCAGTGCGCGATGCGCCTCGGTCGGCTCGGTCCCGGCACCGATCAGGCCGCGAAGGACGCCGACCGTCCTCAAGTGACGCGTGAGACGGCGTGTATCAATCTCTGAAATGACAGGCACTTGTGCGCGCTGGAGCCATGGCTGCAGCGCCTCGTCGGCCCGCCAGTTCGAGTAGGGCACGGAGAGCTCGCGCACCACCACGCCCGCCACCTGCGGAGCCGCAGACTCGGGGTCCACGGCGTTCACGCCGTAGTTCCCGATCATCGGCGCGGTCATCACCACGATCTGGCCGCGGAACGAGGGATCCGTGAAGGTCTCCTGGTAGCCGCTCATACCGGTGGTGAACACCACCTCGGCGACCGCGGGATTCTCGAGGGGCGCATGCAACCGGCCGAGAAAAAGGGTCCCGTCCTCAAGGAGGAGGAACCCCGGCGCTGCGTGGAGGGAGTACGTGCTCACGGCTGAGGCGGAGTGGTCGAGGGCGTCCCCGTCGCAGGGGCCGGCGTCAGGGGGACGGCGGACTGGATGTCCGTCGACGGAGCGCCACCGACCGCCGGGGCCGGCGCGGTCTGCGCCGAGGGCGTGAGCGCCTGGTCGAGGATCGACGTGGGCGCGTTCGAGCGATTCGACATCAACTGGAGCACGAACGCCAGGAAGATGAAGATCCCGCCGCACCACCAGCTCGCCTTGGTGAGGATGTTCCCGGCCTGTCGCGTCCCGAGGAACGCGTCCGATGACGACGAGGCACCGCCGAAGCTCGCGGCGAGCCCACCGCCCTTGCCCGCCTGGAGGAGCACCGCGGTGGCGAGGACGAGCGCGTCGATGATGAGGAGGATCAGGAGGAACGTGTACATGGCCCTGGCGTTCTGGTTGGTCCGGATAAGCCTAGGAGATTACTGGACTTAGCCGCTGCGGTCAAGTCCGGACGATGGCCAGCCACTGCTCCGCGTCGAGACTCGCGCCGCCGACCAGCACGCCCCCCACCTCAGAGGCCGCGAGCAGGGCGTCGACGTTCGAACGGTTCACGCTCCCCCCGTAGAGGATCGGCACCGCGGCCCCGCGCTCGCCGACGATCTCCCGAAGCTCCGCGCGGAGTGCGACGTGCACCGCACTCGCGTCCGCGGGGGTCGCGTTCTTCCCCGTGCCGATCGCCCAGACGGGCTCGTACGCGACGATCGAGCTCGCGACCGACGCCGCCTCGACCCCCGCGACCGCCGCGCGCAACTGGCGCCGCACCACCGCGAGGGTCTCCCCCGCCTCACGCTGCGCGAGCGTCTCCCCCACGCAGATGGTCGGCGTGAGCCCCGCGCGGATCGCCGCGACGACCTTCTTCCCCGTCTCCTCGTCGGTCTCGCCGAACACATGTCGCCGCTCGGAGTGCCCGATCAGCGCGTGCCGCGCCCCGGCCGAACGCGCGAGCGTGCCCGAAGTCTCACCGGTGAAGGCGCCCTTGTCCTCCCAGTGGATGTTCTGCACCCCCGCCTCGAGGTCGGCGCGCTCCTTGATGGCCGCGACCACCACGTGGAGCGAGACCGCGGGCGGGAAGAAGAGCACGCGCCGGTCCTGCTGCCGCGCGTACTGCCCCACGAAGGTCCGCATGAACGCGGTGGCATCGGCGGGCGCCTGGTTCATCTTCCAGTTCGCCGCGAACACGAGCGACTTCACGCGTCCCCCCTGGGGCTGGTGGTATCCAGCGCCGTGACGCCGGGGAGGGCCTTCCCCTCGAGGAACTCGAGCGACGCGCCGCCGCCAGTGGAGACGTGGCTCATCTCGTCCGCGAGGCCGGCCGCCTCGACCGCGGCCGCCGAGTCCCCGCCGCCGATGATGGTCGTCGCGCCACGCTTGGTCGCGGCCGCCATGGCCTTCGCGACCGCGAGCGTCCCCCCATCGAACGGGGGCGTCTCGAACACCCCCATCGGGCCGTTCCAGATGATCGTCTTGGCGGACGCGATCGCGCGGGCATACGAGAGCGCACTGTCGGGCCCGATGTCGAGCATCGCCTCGTCGGCGGGGATCGCATCGCGCTTCACGGTGTGCGCCTTCTTCCCCTCGGCGATCCCCGGCGCGACGGTCGCGTCGTGCGGGATCGTGAGCCGGAACGCGGCGCGGTCCATCAGCTCCTTCGCCATTTCGACCCGGTCCGGTTCCACGAGCGAGGTGCCGGTCTCGAACCCCATCGCCTTGTAGAAGGTGCAGGCCATCGCGCCGCCGATGAGGATGCCATCGACCTTGGGCAGGAGGGCCTCGATGACGTCGATCTTCCCCGAGATCTTGGAGCCGCCAAGGATCGCGATGAAGGGGCGATGCGGCTTCTCGAGGGCGCCGCCGAGGTACTCGAGTTCGCGCTGCATGAGCAGGCCCGCCACGGCGGGACGCAGGTGCCGCGCGACTCCCTCCGTGGATGCGTGCGCGCGGTGCGCCGCCCCGAACGCGTCGTTCACGTAGAGGTCGCCCAGCCGCGCGAACGCCTTCGCGAGCGCCCCGTCGTTCTTCTCCTCACCCGCTTCGAAGCGCGTGTTCTCGAGCAGGCAGACCTCGCCGTCCCTCAGGCTGCGTGTCGCGGCCTCGGCCTCCGCACCGGTGACGTGCGGCACGAAACGGACGGTGCTCCCGCCACCGAGGAGCGCTCCAAGTGCCGCCGCCACCGGCGCGAGCGTGTACTTCGGGTCGGGCTTCCCCTTGGGGCGCCCAAGGTGCGAGCAAAGGACCACGCGCGCGCCGGCCTTCTGGAGCGCACGGATGGTCGGCAGCGCCGCGCGGATGCGAGTGTCGTCCGCGACGCCTCCCTGCCCGTCGAGCGGCACGTTGAAGTCCACGCGCACGAGCGCGCGCTTCCCGCGCACCTCGGCGGGCGCGAGGTCCTTGATGGTCCGGATGCTCATGGGGCGCCCGGGGATCCGCTCAGAGGCTCTTGCCGATGAGTTCCAGCAGGTCGACGCAGCGCGAGGAGTAGCCCCACTCGTTGTCGTACCAGCCCGAGACCTTCACCATCGTCCCGTCGATCACGTTGGTGCTCTTGGAGTCGAGGATCGTCGAGTACGGGTTGCCGATGTAGTCGCACGAGACGAGTTCCTCCTCCGTGTAGGCGAGGATCCCCTTGAGCGCGCCGTCGGCGGCGGCCTTGAATGCCGCGTTCACCTCGGCGATGGTCGTGGCCTTCTCCACCTCGACCGTCAGCTCCGTGAGGGAGACATCGGGCGTCGGGACGCGGATCGCGATCCCGTCGATCTTCCCCTTCACCTCGGGGATGACGAGGGAGGTGGCCTTGGCCGCGCCGGTGGTGGTCGGGATCATCGACACCGCGGCCGCGCGCGCGCGGCGCAGGTCCTTGTGGGGGAGGTCGAGGATGCTCTGGTCGTTGGTGTAGCTGTGGATCGTGACCATCGCGCCGTGGCGGAAGCCGAACGCCTCGCGGATCACCTTCACCATGGGGGCCAGGCAGTTGGTGGTGCAGGACGCGTTGGAGATGATGTGGTGCTTCTTCGGATCGTACTTCTCGTGGTTCACGCCGCGCACGATGGTGATGTCCTCACCCGTCGCGGGCGCGGAGATCAGCACCTTCTTCGCGCCCCCCGCGAGGTGCTTCCGCGCGTCGTCCGCCTTGGTGAAGCGGCCGGTGCTCTCGAGCACCACGTCCACGCCCAGTTCCTTCCATGGCAGGAGCGCGGGGTCCTTCTCCTTCAGCACCTTGATCCGGTCGCCGGCGATCACCACCGCCTCCGCATCGTGCGAGACCGTGCCGTCGAACGTCCCGTGCACGGAGTCGTACTTGAAGAGGTGCGCGAGCGTCCGGGTGTCCGTCAGGTCGTTGATCGCCACGAAGTCGATCCCCGCCTTCCGCTCCTTGGCGGCGCGGACGACCTGGCGGCCGATGCGGCCGAACCCGTTGATACCGACGCGAATGGCCATCGAAAGATTCTCCCGTTGGTGCGTTCAGCGGTCCGCGCTGGTGCGCGCCCGCCCGAAGGTCAAGTAGCTCATGGTGCGCGCCCCGGCGGCGAAGAGCGCTCGCGCGCAGGCGTTGAGGGTCGCGCCGGTGGTGAGCACATCGTCGACGAGGATCAGGTGCTGCCCGCGCACGCGCGATTCACTCCCGGAACTTGCAAGAAATGCGCCGTGAACGTTCGCCCGTCGCTCCCCCGGAGTCAATCGCGTCTGCGTCGCGGTGGCGCGCGTGCGCGCGACGACGTCGTGCCACACCGGGACGCCCCACCGAGTGCCCACGGCGGCCGCAAGGAGCTCGGCCTGGTTGAATCCCCGCGCCCGCCGCTTCACCGCCGCCAGCGGCACCGGTACGAGTGCCACCCGCTCCCGCACCACGTCGCGCGGCCAGGGCAGCCGCGCCATGCGCTCCCCGATGGCGTCCGCCGTGCGCGTCCACCCCTCGTACTTGAGCGCCGCGAGGATCGCGCTGCCGGTCAGGTCGGGGAGCCAGCAGAGCGAGCGCGCCGCGCGCACGAAGGGCGGGAGGAGCGCGCACCCCGCACAGGCGCCGCGGAGCGCGCGCGGATGACCGCAGCGTTCGCATGCCGGCGCCGCGAGGAGTGGCAGGCGCGCCCAGCAGCGACCACACACCACGCCGTCGTCCGTGTCGTCGAGCGCCTCCTCGCACGCCGCGCAGACCCGCGGCAGCGCGAGCTGCGCGAGGGCGGAGAGCGCCCGGCGCCAGCGCGCGCGCGGCGGCATCAGGGCGTCTCGGGGGCCCTGATCGAGCGCCACATCGCCGCGCGGTCCGGCTCCACACCGAACCAGCGCGCGAACGCGAGCGCTCCCTGCTCCACCAGCATCGGCAGCCCGTCGTCCGCGCGCAGCCCGCGCGCCCGGCACGCCTTCACGAACGGCGTGCGCCCCCGGCGGTACGTCAGGTCGAGCACCGCCGTGTGCGCCGGGATCATCCCCGGGGCGATCGGCATCAGCGCGCCGTCGAGCCCCAGCGGCGTCGCATTCACCAGCAGGTCCACCCCGTCCACCGTGTGCATCTCGCTCGCCACCGCGGTCGCGATCCCCGCGAATCGCGCGGCGAGTTGCTCCGCCCGGGCCGATGAGCGGGCGTGCACCACGACCCGGCTGTCGGGCCATTGCTCCACCGCCGCGCAGGCCGCCGCCGCGGCGCCCCCCGCCCCGAGGATCCCCACGCGCAGCCCCTCCGGCGTCCGGCCCAGCAGATGCGTGACCGCGAACGTGAACCCGCCGACGTCGGTGTTGTCGCCGACGAGCGCGCCCTCCTCCGTCCAGAAGGTGTTCACGGCACCCACGCGCTCCGCGATCGACGACTTGCGCGCGCACCAGGCGAAGATGCCCTCCTTGTGCGGCAGCGTCACGTTCCCCGCGGCGCGCGCGTCGGCGAGCAGCCCCACCATCGACGCGAGTTCCGACGGCACCACGTCGAGCAACTCGTACTGCAGCGGGATGCCGGCGGCCTCCAGCGCCGCCCCCTGGAACACCGGGGAGAGCGAGTGCGCGACGGGATGTCCGAGCAGCACGAGACGGCCGGGAAGCTCCTTCATGCGCCCGTCGCCCCGCGTTCCGCGACGATCCGGTCGAACACGCGCGTGATCTCACGCTCCATCTCGGCGAAGGTCGAGCGATACGTGTCCAGGTCCCCTCCGAACGGGTCGAGTACGGGATTCCCCAGCGTCGAGCGCGACGCGTAGTCGGTGAGCAGGTGTGTCCGCCCCTCGCCGCCGAGCGCGAGCGCGCGGTCCCGGTGGTGACCGCTCATGACGAGGATCAGGTCCGACTCGGCGACGATCTCCTTCGAGAGCACCCGCGCGCGGTGGCCGTTGAGGTCGAGCCCCTGCTCCATCGCCACCAGCAACGCCCCGTCGGAGGCCGGAGCGCCATCCCACGCGCTCGTCCCCGCGCTCGAGACCATGACGTCCTCGAGCGCGCGCGCCGCGGCGATCCGGCGCGCGATCGGCTCGGCCATCGCGCTCCGGCAGGTGTTCCCGGTGCAGACGAACAGGAGGCGCATCGCGCTAGCGGTCTCCGATCAGGGTGGGGACGCTCCGCCGCAATGTATCCGCCGGTACCGCGCCCGGACGTATGACGCGCGGACGTGCTCCGGTGCAATCCACCACGGTCGAGGGCTCCGATGGCGGCAGGCGTCCGCCGTCGAGCAGGCGCAGCTCCCCGCTCTCGATCTCGCTGCTCCACTGCTCGAGGATCTCGGCCGAGGAGACCGCGGCGGGGACGCCGGGGAGGTTCGCCGAGGTGCTCGTGATCGGGTCGCCGAGGGCGGTGATCAGGCGCTGCAGCCCCGCGTGCGGCGTCCAGCGCACCGCGATCCCGCCCTCCGGGCCGCGCAGTCGCTCGGGGATGCGCCGCTCGCCTCCCGGCAGCACGAGGGTGAGCGGGCCGGGCCAGTGCCGCGCGGCCAGCATCGACGCGGCGGGGGTGAGCTCGAGTCCCAGCCGCGCGAGCATCGGCGTGTCGCTGATGAGCAGCAGGAAGGGCTTGGACGCGGGCCGGTGCTTCATCTGGACGAGGCGCTCGACCGCATCGCGGTCGATCATCGTGCCGAAGCCGTAGACCGTCTCGGTCGGATAGGCGAGCACTCCTCCCGCCTGCAGGTGCACGATCGTCGCACCGAGGGAGGCTTCGACTTCCTCGGGGGACCAGAAGGGGACGCCGCGCGCCTCGGCCATCGACTACTCGGGGAGCGGCGCGAACGCGTCCGCGCGTGCGAAGTCCGCCTCGTCCGTCACCTTGAGCGCCCGCTCGCTCCCGGTCACGACGTGCACCGGGAGGCCGAGCGCCTCACAGAGCGAGGCGTCATCGGTGGCGGCGGCATGCGTACCCGCCGCCCGGGCCTCGCGATGCGCGCGCGCGATCATCTCGCGCGGGAATCCCTGCGGCGTCTGCGCGCGCCAGAGGCCATCGCGCGCGACGCTCGCGGTGATGCGCCCGTCGGCATCCACCCGCTTGAGCGTGTCGACCACCGGGAGCGCCGCGACGGCGCCATGCCCGCGGCGTGCCTCGGCGATCACCCGTTCGATCATCCCCGTGGTGACCAGCGGGCGCGCGGCGTCGTGCACCAGCACCGTGCGGCACTCCGGCGGAAGGTCCTCGAGTCCGTTCGCCACCGACTCCGCGCGCGTCGCCCCGCCGACGGAGATGAGCATCCGGTCCATGTCGCACTGGAAGAGCCAGGGGGGCGGGTCCCCGGCGTACTGCCGCGGCAGCACGCAGACGACCATCGCGACCTCCGCGAGTGACTGGAAGGTCTGCAGCGAGTGGAGCAGCATCGGCTTCCCCGCCACCCAGCGCAGCTGCTTGAGCTCCGTGCCCCCCACGCGGCTCCCCGATCCGCCGGCGACGATCACGACACCGACGTCCCTCATCGGAAGAGCTCGCGGAAGAGGGCTCCCAGGTCCGGGACTCCGCGCACCTTGAGCTGCTTCGGCGTGCGTTTCGGCACGCTCCGCTCGGCGATGTAGGCGACGCGCATCCCCATCTTCTCGGCCTCGAGCAGCCGCCGTTCGGCCTGCGAGACCCCGCGGATCTCCCCGCCGAGCCCGACCTCGCCGATGAAGACCGCATCCGCGGGGAGGGGCTTGTCGTAGACGCTGCTGGCGAGCGCGGCGGCGACCGCGAGGTCGCCCGCGGGTTCCTGCACGCGCACGCCGCCCACCACGTTCAGGAAGACGTCGAGCTGCGCGAAGGAGAGCCCGGCGCGCTTGTCGAGCACGGCGAGGAGGAGCGCGAGGCGGCGTCCGTCGTACCCCGTGCTGACGCGCTGGGGCGTGCCGAAACCGGCCTTCGCGGCGAGCCCCTGCACCTCGAGGAGCATCGGCCGCGTGCCCTCGAGCAGGCAGGTGACCGCGCTCCCGCTCGCACGCGCATCGGAGCGCTCGCCGAGGAAGAGCGCACTCGGATTCTCCACCGCCTCGAGCCCCTGCACCGTCATGCGGAAGACGCCGATCTCGTCGACGGATCCGAAACGGTTCTTGGTGGCCCGGAGCACGCGATGGTCGGCCGTGCCCTCCCCCTCGAAGTAGAGCACCGTGTCCACGATGTGCTCGAGCGTCTTGGGTCCGGCGATCCCGCCCCCCTTGGTGACATGCCCCACCACGAAGACGGCCGTGCCGGTCTCCTTCGCGAAGCGCATCAGCCGTGCGGCGCACTCGCGCACCTGGCCGACATTCCCCGGCGCCCCCTCGAGGTCGCCGGTGAAGACCGTCTGGATGGAGTCGACGACGAGCACCGCGGGCTTCACGCTCGTGGCGGTGGCGACGATCGTCTCGAGGTTCGTCTCGCCAAGGAGCTGCACGGCGCCGGCGTCGGGGGCGAGGCGGTCGGCGCGCAGCTTCACTTGGAGGGGGGACTCCTCGCCGCTCACGTAGAGCGTGGGGTGCCCCGCCCCCTCCAGCCGCGCGACGACCTGCAGGAGGATCGTGGACTTGCCGATCCCCGGCTCGCCGCCGACGAGCACCATCGAGCCGGGCACGACGCCGCCGCCGAGCACGAAGTCGAACTCCGCGATGCCGGTGCGCAGGCGGTGCGACTCCGCGCCCGCCACGTCGCGCAGCCGCGGCGTCTCGGCCACCGAGCCCCCTTCGCCGAACGCACTCGCCCCCGCCTTGCGGCGCGCCGCGGCGCGCGCCCTGCTCGCGCTCGCCTTCGGCGCGGCGACCTCCTCGACGAGGGTGTTCCACTCGCCGCAGGTGTCGCACCTGCCGGCCCACCGGAGCGCCTCGGCGCCGCAGTCGGTGCAGCGGTAGATGGAGCGGGTCTTCACCGCCACGCGCTCAACCGGGCTGGCGGCTGGTCCAGTTCTCGAAGCGCGTGTGCTGCTTCCGGAAGTGCATCTTCACGTACCCCGTGGGGCCGTTGCGCTGCTTGCCGATGATCACTTCCGCGTAGCCGTCGAGGGGCACGTCCGCCGTGCCCGGGACCATGCGCGGGTTCCCCGCCTCGTCGTACGGCCGCTCGTTCATCTCCGGGCGGTAGATGAAGAGCACGACGTCGGCGTCCTGCTCGATCGCGCCCGAGTCGCGCAGGTCGGAGAGCTGCGGCTTCCGGTTCTCACCGCCCCGCTGCTCGGAGGCGCGCGAGAGCTGCGAGAGCGCGATCACCGGGATCGCGAGCTCCTTGGCGAGCGCCTTGAGCGAGCGCGAGATCATCGAGACCTCCTGCTGCCGGCTCTCGGAGTTCGCGGGGCCGCTCACGAGCTGCAGGTAGTCCACGATCAGCAGCTTGATGTCGGCCTGGCTCTTGAGCCGGCGCGCGCGCGAGCGCAGCTCCAGCACCGAGAGCCCCGGCGTGTCGTCGATCCAGATCGGCGCCTGGCCGAGCAGGGCCGCCGCCTTCGCGAGGTTCGACGCGTCCTGCGCCGTGAGCGCACCACTCCTGAGCCGCTGGGCATCCACGTATCCCTCCGAGGCGAGCATGCGCAACAGGAGGGACTCAGTACTCATCTCTAGGGAGAAGATCGCCGTCGGAACATTGCCCTCGATGGCGGCGTATTGCGCGACGTTCAGCACGAACGCGGTCTTCCCCATCGACGGGCGGGCCGCGACGATCACGAGGTCGGAGCGCTGGAAGCCGAGCGTCATCTTGTCGAGGTCGGTGAACCCCGAGGGGACGCCAGTGAGGTTCCCGCCCGAGGTCCGGAGCTGCTCGATCCGCTCCATCGCGGACCAGAGGAGCGACTTGATCTTGACGAAGCCTTCCGAGCCGCGGCTGTCATTCAGCTCGAGGATCTTGTGCTCCGCCAGGTCGAGGAGCTCGGCCGCGCCGGCCGGACTCTCGTGCCCCTCGCGTACGAGCGTGGTCGCCGTCTCGATCAGCCGGCGGCGGAGCGACTTCTCGTAGACGATCGCGCAGTGGTGCTCCACGTTGGCCGCCGTGGGCACCTCGTCGATCAGGCCGCCGATGTATTCCTTGCCGCCGGCCCCCGCGAGGTCGCCCCGCTGCTCCAGCTCGTTGGACAGCGTGAGCGGGTCCACCACCGCGCCCGTGTTGTGCACCGACATCATCGCCCGGAAGAGCCGCCGGTGCCCTTCGCGGTAGAACATGTCCTCGGTGAGGAGTTCCGCGACCGTGATGATCGCGTCCACCGAGAGCATCATGGCGGCCAGGACGGCGCGCTCCGCGTCCTCCGACCAGGGCGGCCGGCGGTCCTTGAAGGCATCCACGGATGCCGTCCTAGGGGCGATCGAAAATTCGACGGGCGAGCTGGACATCTTCCCAGGCTGGACGTTTCCAATTCGGGTTCCGCAGCAGCGCCGCGGGGTGATAGGTCGCCACCAGCGGGATGCCGTGGTAGCGATGCTCCTGACCGCGCAGCTTCCCGATGGGTGCGTCGGTCTCCAACAAAGTCTGCGCCGCGAACGTGCCGAGCGCGAGTATCACGCGTGGCGCGAGGAGGTCGAGCTGGCGGAGCAGGAAGGGGCTGCACGCCGCGATCTCGGGCTTGCTCGGGTTCCGGTTCCCCGGCGGGCGGTGCTTGAGCACGTTGCAGATGAACACGTCCTCCCGCTTGAAGCCGATCGCCTCGAGGATCTTGTTCAGCAGCTCCCCCGACTTGCCGACGAAGGGCTTCCCGAGCTCGTCCTCGGTGGCGCCCGGCGCCTCCCCCACCACGACGAACTTGGCGGCCGGGTTCCCCTCACCGGGCACGTGGTTGAGCGCCGTGGCGGAGAGCGAGCAGGCGGTGCACGTCGCGATGACGGCGGCGACGTCGGCGAGCGTGCGGGCCTTCGCGAGCTCGGGGGGCGGCGCGGGGGTCGCGGCCGCCTCTCGTGACTCCTCCGGCGCCGCGGGCGTGCGGGCTCCGGAAGCGGCCGCGGGCGGTGCGCCAGCGGTGGGCTTGGCATCGAGCGCCGTGAGCGCCGCGCGCCAGTCGTCCGTCATCCCCTCGGTGCGCGAGGAGGTGGGCACCGACGGCGCTGCGCCGGGGGTGCTTGCCGCACTCGGCGGACCCTTCGCGCCGGCGGCGCGCGGCGGAACCGCGCCCGCCGCGAGCACCCGCATCGCGTCTTCCACGCTGAGCGAGTCGAGCACGAACTCGGACTCCCCCATCTCGCGCCGCTGCGCGAGGTATTGCCGGAGGCGCTCGTGCGCGTCGCTCATGTCGGCCCCGCAGGAGCGCCCAGCAGCGCCTCGACCCGGTCGAGGATCGCGTCCGCCACCACCGTCTTCGGCTGCAGCGGGAGCTCCTCCACGCCGCCGTCCGCCGCGATCAGCGTCACCCGGTTGGTGTCGGCGCCGAATCCGGCTCCGGCCTCGCGCGCGCTGTTCGCCACGATCAGGTGCAGCCCCTTGGCCTCGAGCTTGGCCTTGGCGTGCGCCACGAGGTCGTCCGTCTCGAGCGCGAACCCGACGACCACCGTCCCGGCGCGGCGCGCGTCGCGCGTGCCCACGAGGATGTCCGCGGTCTCGTCGAGCGCGAGCGGCTCCGGCTTCCCCCGCTTCTTGATCTTCGCCCCCGCGACCTTCGCGGGCCGGAAGTCCGCGGGCGCCGCCGCCATCACCAGGACGTCCGCGCTCGCGAGCTCGGCGCGCACGGCGTCCGCCATCTCCTGCGTGGTCTCGACCGGGCTGGCGCAGATCCCCTGGGGCAGCGCCACGCTCAGAGGTCCATGCACCACCGCGACCTCCGCCCCCCGCCGCCAGGCCGCCGCGGCGAGCGCGACCCCCATCTTGCCGGTGGAGTGGTTGGAGAGGTAGCGCACCGGGTCGAGCGGCTCGCGCGTGGGCCCCGCGGTCACGAGCACGCGGCGACCCGCCAGCGCGCCCTTGGGCTCCAGCAGCCGGCCCGCGTGCGCGACGATCACCTCGGGCTCCTGCATGCGCCCCGGCCCCGAGCCTTCCTCGGCGGAGGCCAGTGGTCCGGTGGCGGGCTCGAGCATCGTGTACCCGCGCTTCCGCAGCGTGACGACGTTCGCCTGCACCGCGGAATTCGCCCACATGCGGTCGTTCATCGCGGGCACCATCAGCACCGGCGCCTCGCAGGCAAGCAGGCAGGCCGAGAGCAGTTCATCCGCGTGACCGTGCGCCGCACGGGCCAGGAAGTCCGCGGTAGCCGGCGCGACGATCATGAGGTCGGCCTCGCGCACCAGCCGCAGGTGGTCGAGCGCGTGCCCGTCGCCGATGAGCACGGAGTGCACCGGCCGCCCCGTGAGGGCCTCGAAGGTGATGCTCCCGATGAACTCGCGGGCCGAGCGGGTGAGCACCACGTCCACGTGGG
>CAZHAG010000048.1:0-15863 GCA_964529705.1 uncultured Gemmatimonas sp.
CGGCGTCACGCGGTCGAGCTTGCGGTACCCGATCGTCGTCCCGCGGCTCAGTGGCCGCCAGGTGCCGTCGACGAGTCCCTCGACCGCGTAGCGCGCCACGCGCTGCCCCTGCCAGATGTCCTCGCGCAGGTCCACGATGCCGACCTCGGCCGGCCGCGGAAGGGTGAGCGTGCCGGTGGCCGTGGTGCCGCTCGTCGCGACCCACTTCGCCTCGGTGCCGGCCGCGAGGTCGGTGCGGAAGATCGTGTCGAGCAGCTCGCGCATCCCGGCGAGCCGCGCGACGTCCGTGGGGTGCAGGAGCCCGGCGCGCGTCGGCGGGACGTTCAGGAGGAGCTTCGAGTTCCGCCCCACGCTCGTGAAGTAGATCCCCACGAGCTCGTCCACGCCCTTCACGCGCGCGTCCTCGGCCGGGTGGTGGAACCAGCCGGGCCGGATCGAGACGTCCGTCTCCCCCGGGCGCCAGATGAACCCCGCGCGGTCCCCCTCGCGCAGTGAACGCATCACCTCGTCCCCGGTCATCCCCGGCACGCGCACGATCCGCGGGTCGACGATCGACCAGTTCGTCTCCCCCGCCACGCCGCTCTCGTTCCCGATCCACCGGATCTCGGGGCCGGCGTCGGAGAAGATCACCGCGTCCGGCTGCATCTCCTTCACCGAGGTCCAGATCCGCCCCCAGTCGTACGACTGGCGCTTCCCGTTCGGCCCCTCGCCATTGGCGCCGTCGAACCAGATCTCGTGGATCTCGCCGTAGCGCGTGAGGAGCTCGGTGAGCTGGGCGATATAGAAGTCGTTGTACCCTGCGCCCGAGCCGTAGCTCGCCGCGTTCCGGTCCCAGGGGGAGAGGTAGAGCCCGGGCTTGAGCCCCTCGGCGCGGCAAGCGTCCACGAACTCGCGCACCACGTCGCCATTCCCGCCGCGGAACGGACTCGAACGCACCGAGTGCATCGTGGTCGCCGTCGGCCAGAGGCAGAAGCCGTCGTGGTGCTTCGCGGTGAGCACCATCGCCTTGAAGCCGGCGGCGCGCGCGGTGCGCGCCCACTGGCGCGCGTCGAGCTGTGCGGGATCGAAGATCGCCGGCGACTCCGTGCCGTCCCCCCACTCGCGGTCGGTGAAGGTGTTCACGCCGAAGTGGATGAACATCGCGAGCTCGTCGCGCTGCCAGGCGAGCTGGGCGCGCGAGGGACGGGGACGGCGGGGGGCGACCTGTTGCGCGAGCATTCCCGAGGACGTGCCCGCGTGCGTGCCCGCGTGCGCGCGCCGCGACGCGCCCGCGATTCCGGCCACAGCGGCGGCACTTGCTGCGGCGGCACCCGCCGCGACGGAGAGGAAGTGACGGCGGTCGAGCGCGCCGATGCGTCGTTCGGTCATGCGCATAAGTGACCCTGCCCGGGAGTGCGGGGCAATGGGCGCTGGTCCGGGGGTATCATATGGGATGCGACTTCCGATCCTCATCCCGACCCGGTCCATGCGATCTTCCAGAGCCAGCCTCGCGCTCGCCGCGTTCGCCGTCGCGGCCGCCACCGTCACGACGACCACCGCGCTCGGCGCCCAGCAGCCCACCATCCCCCCGATCTCCGCCGCTGAGATCGAGTCCCACGTCCGCTTCCTCTCGAGCGACCTCCTCGAAGGCCGCGCCCCCGCGTCGCGCGGGGGTCGCATCACCGAGGAGTACCTCGCCGCGCAGCTCCGCAGCTACGGCATCACGCCGGGGAACAACGGCTCCTTCTTCCAGCGCGTGCCGATCGACGTCGTCGGTGCGCAGCGCGCCACGATCAAGGCGAGCGCCTCGGGCAAGGCGACCGCCTCCTTCTCCTTCCCGGACGACATCGTGCTCTGGGCCGGCGCATCCGTGGAGAAGAGCGGCGCGCGCGCGCCGGTGGTCTTCGTCGGCTACGGCACCTCCGCGCCCGAGTTCCGCTGGGACGACTTCAAGGACGTGGACGTGAAGGGGAAGATCCTCCTCGTCCTGATCAACGACCCGCCCGCGCCCGCGGCCGAGCCCGACCTCTTCGGCGGCAAGGCGATGACCTACTACGGCCGCTGGACCTACAAGTACGAGGAGGCCGAGCGGCGCGGCGCGGCGGGGATGCTGATCATCCACAACACCGAGCGCGCGGCGTACGGCTGGGCGACGGTCGTCGGGAGCTGGGCCTCGCCGCAGCGGATGCTCCCGCGCGACCCGCGTCTCCCCGCCCCGCTCGGGTTCCGGGGCTGGCTCACGGAAGAGGCCACGCGCGGGATGCTGCGGCAGGCGGGGCTCGACCTCGCCGAACTGCAGCGAAGGGCCGAGCGGCGCGACTTCCGGCCGGTGGACACGGGGATCACGATCGATATCGCGTTCGAGAACTCCGTGGAGCATCTCGAGAGCAACAACGTGGTGGGGCTCATCGAGGGCTCCGACCCCGAGGCCCGACGCGAGTACGTATTGCTCTCGGCGCACTGGGACCACCTGGGCATCGGCGACCCGGTGAACGGCGACTCGATCTACAACGGCGCGCTCGACAACGCGTCCGGCACGGCGGACCTGCTCGCGATCGCCCGACAGCTCGCGCGCGGCCCGCGCATGAAGCGCTCCGCACTCATCTCGTTCGTGACGGCGGAGGAGAGCGGACTGCTCGGCTCCGCCTTCCTCGCGCAGAACCCGCTCGTGCCCACGGAGGACATCGTCGCCAACCTGAACGTGGACGGCGGCAACGTGCTCGGCGAGACGCGCGACCTCACCGTGCTGGGGGACACCAAGAGCTCGCTGGGCCCGCAGCTCGCCGCGCTCATCGCGCCGCGTGGGATGCGGATCTCCCCCGACGCGCACACCGAGCGTGGCTACTTCTACCGGTCGGACCACTTCTCCTTCGCCAAGGCGGGTGTGCCCTCGGTGAGCATCGGCGAGGGGGAGGACTTCGTGGGCCGGCCCGCGGGGTGGGGGCTGCAGCAGTCGGAGGACTACAACACCAAGCGCTACCACCAGCCGGGCGACGAGTTCGACCCCACCTGGGACTTCCGCGGCGCGGTGCAGCTCTCGAACATCGTGCTCGAGTTCACGCGTGCGCTCGGGAACTCGCGGGACTGGCCTGCGTGGAGCCCGGGCGCGGAGTTCAAGCGGGTGGCGCGGAAGCCGGCGATGTAGGGAGCTCCGGGCCGGCGGGGGACCGACCCGCGGGGAATCCCTCTGCGGCGGACTGACCCCAGTCGAACGGCGCCGGAAACCCAAGTGCCCGGCGGCCGTAGGGATGGATGTCTCCGATCCGGAGTGCCACCATGTGGGCTGTGCTCAAGACGTTGCTCGTGCAGGGGATCCTCGCCAAGACGCTCCTGCGCTCGTTCGGCTGGCTGGCGTGGCTCCTCCCCGCCGGGTTCCTGCTGAAGTTCGTCGGGCTCCCGCTCCTCGCGGTGCTCGGCGTGCTCGCCGCCCCCGTGCTCGTGCTGCTCTTCGTGATCGGGCTCCCGGTCTTCGTGGTGCTCCTCTTCGGCGGCGCGCTGATGGCGCTGGTGGGCGTGCTGCTCACCGTGGGGATCGCGCTCGCGAAGATCATCATCCCCATCGCGCTGATGGTGATGGTGGTGCGCTGGCTGCTCCGGCCCAAGGCGCCCGTGCCCGCCACGGGCGAGGTGCGATAGTGGTGCGCTAGCGGCGCGCTATCAGGTCAAGCAGGGCGCTCCACCGCGCGCCCGACGATGATCGACACGTTGTCGGATCCGCCGTCGTCCAGCACCTCCTGCAGCAGCTGCTCGCAGACCTGCTTCGACGACGTCATCGTCCGCAGGCACTCGGCGATCCGTTCGTCGCTCACGTGCTTCGTGAGCCCGTCGGTGCAGAGGAGGTGCACGTTCCCCCACTCGGACCTCATCCGGGTGACCACGGGGACCGCCTCGTCCGAGCCGATCGCACTGGAGAGGATGTTGTTGAAGCGCGATCGCGCGGCCACCGCCCGCGTGAAGACCCCCTGGTCCACGAGCTCCTGCGCCATCGTCTGGTCGCGGGAGACCTGGGTGAGCACGCCCTCGCGGTAGAGGTAGTAGCGCGAGTCGCCCACCTGCAGGAGGTAGTACCAGGGCCAGACGCCCATCCAGAGCGTGAGCGTGGTGGCCATCGAGCGGCCCTCGGGCTGCTGCTTGGCCCGCTCGCGCACGGCGGCGTGGCAGCGCAGCGCGGCGGCCTGCAGGCTCTCGATGAACTGCTCGCCCGCCGCGTCGTCCTGCAGGAAGCAGTCCGTGCTCGAGGTGACGTACTCGGTGGCCACCGAGATGGCCGTGGCGCTCGCCTCGCGTCCCCCGACCCCGCCACCCACGCCGTCCGCGACCATCGCGAGGAAGGCCACGCGCTGGTCGTCCAGCGGCAGGCCGTGGTTCTCCGGGAGGCTGGAGAGGATCACCTGCAGCCGCTTGTGGATGGTCGCCAGCAGGAAGTGGTCCTGGTTCTCCTTCCGGACCTTCCCCTGGTGGGAGAGTCCGTAGACGTCGATCTCGTCGTCGCGGGGTTTGCGCTCCGGGTGCATCGGGAGGACCCTCCTTGCCGGGCGGGCAGCCGCCCGTCGCTCCAAGTACGGCGCTGGGACCGCAGGGCGCAATACCGTCGCCGGGGCCCCCGCCTGCCATTTCATTAGACACTTCGGCGCACTCGGGGGTACCATTCAGGCGTCCCAACCACCCCCGGGAGGTCCCTCGATGTCCAGGCTGGACGACAAGTCGATCGCGAACCTCGTGAAGAAGATGCAGAAGCAGGCCAAGCCCCGGAATCTCGAGGCCAAGACGTACGATGCCACCGCGCCGCAGCGCGTGACCGACGCGCAGGACCAGGAGCGCGAGAAGATGTTCAAGGAGATGAAGAAGCGTGAGTTCTAGCCACCTCCGCCGCGCGGCACCGCGCGGCTGGTGGCTCATGATGGTGCTGGCCACGGGCGTGGCCGGCTACGGACTCAGCTTCTCGTGGCGCGGCATCGATGCCTTCGGCACCGAGCTCCTCGCCTCGTTCTACCAGCGACCGTGGGCCATCTGGCTCCACTTCATGTTCGGGCCCGTGGCGCTCATCGCCAGGGCCCTGAACTTCCGGCACGCGATCCGGCGCTGGATGATCCGCAGCTACGCGATGATCCTCGCGGCCGTGACGCTGCGGATCCACCTCCCGATCCTCGCGGCGTACTTCCAGGGGTTCGAGCCGGCGTACCAGATCGTGGCCTGGAGCTGCTGGGTGCCGAACCTGCTGGTCGCGGAACTGGTCGTGCGAATGACCCCGCACGCCGCGTAGGGTCCGCACGTGCGCGACGCAGCGATCCCCCCGCTGGTCGAGCATCTTTTCCGGACGGAGTCGGCTCGCCTCACGACCCTTCTGACGCGCCTGCTCGGGCCGGCGCACCTCGAACTCGCCGAGGACGTCACGCAGGAGGCGTTCATCGCCGCGCTGCGGCACTGGCCGCGCACCGGCACACCGGCCGCGCCCGCAGCGTGGCTCCTCCAGGTCGCGCGCCGGCGCGCCCTCGACGTTCTCCGCCGCGACCGGGCGCTCGCGGACCGGCTGCCGGCGATCGCGGGCGCACTCGACGAGGCCATCGCGCGTGCCGAGGAACCCCACGGGGCGATCGACGACGGTCCGTTCGCCGACGACCAGCTGCGCATGATCCTGCTCTGCTGCCATCCCGCCGTCTCGCCCGAGTCCCGCGTGGCGCTCACGCTCAAGACGGTGGGCGGGATGAGCGTGGGCGAGATCGCCCGTGCCTTCCTCGCCGAGGAGTCGGCGGTCGCCCAACGCCTCGTGCGCGCCAAGCGGTCGTTGCGCCAGGCCGACGCCCGGTTCGAGATGCCCGAGGGTGCCGCCCTCGGCGAGCGGCTCGATTCGGTGCTGGACGTGCTCTACCTCCTGTTCAACGAAGGGCACCTTGCGCACGAGGGCGAGGAGCTGCTGCGGGAGGAGCTGGGCGCCGAGGCGATCCGGCTCGCCGAACTGCTGCTCACGCATCCCGCCACGCGAACGCCGCGGACCAGCGCGCTCGCCGCGCTCTTCTGCTTCCACGCCTCCCGCTTCCGCGCGCGCGTGGATCCCGACGGCGCGCTCGTGCGGCTGCCGCGACAGGACCGGACGCTTTGGGACGGCACGCTCATCGCTCGCGGCTTCGCCCATCTCGCCGCCTCCGCGTCCGGGGACGAGGTGAGCGCGTTCCACGTCGAGGCGGAGATCGCCTCCCTCCACGCCATCGCGACGACGTGGGAGGAGACGGACTGGGCGCGGATCGTCGCCGCCTACGACGTTCTCCTTGCGATGAACCCCTCGCCGGTGGTGGGCCTGAATCGCGTGGTCGCGGTGCGGGAGCTTTCCGGCCCGGAGGCCGCGCTCGCGGAACTAGGATCCCTGGCCCGGAGGACGGACCTCGAGGGCTACCACCTGCATCATGCCGTCCTCGCGGACCTGCTCACGGCGCTCGGCCGGCCCGAGGAGGCTCGGCGGGCGTGGGAGCGCGCGCGGGCGCTCGTGCGCTCCGCCCCCGGACGCCGGTTCGTGGACTCCCAGCTGTCGGACCCGGGGACGATGTCGATTCCGGACTGAGCCGACCGTCATCAGGCACGACGGGACGGACCGACCGCTCCCGCGACACCAGACCAGGAGGTCAGATGCCGAAGTTCATGTTGATCCTGCACGACTCGATGCCCGCGCTGCAGCAGATCTCGCCCGCGCAGATGCAGAAGGTCATCGCCGACTACCAGGCCTGGAGCGCGAAGCTCGGGAAGGCCGGGAAGCTCGCGGGAGGCGAGAAGCTCAAGGACGAGGGCGGGAAGCACCTCACCTCGGCGAAGGGGAAGCTCGTGGTCCGCGACGGCCCGTTCGCCGAGGCGAAGGAGGTGATCGGCGGCTACTTCACGATCGAGGCGCCGGACTACGACGCCGCGACCGCCCTCTGTGCCGACTGCCCGCATCTCGCCCTCGGCGGCCGCATCGAGCTGCGCGAGATCGACCCGATGTGATCAGCGCAGGACCGCCCGCACGGAGTCGAGCGACCCCTCCGTGCGAGCGGGGCGGAGGCCGAGGAGCTCGGCCATCAGCGGGTAGACGTGCACGTTCCGGAAGGGTGGCACCACCTTCCCCTGCGCGATGCCGGGACCCGCGGCGACGAAGACCGCACCCATCGAGACCAGTTCGGGGTCGAAGCCGTGCGTGGCACCGGCCGTCCACCCCGCGGCGCGCCAGCGCTCCACCTGCGCGCGCGAGGTGATCGTCCACCCCTCGTCCGCGACGGCGACGATGGGGGTGATGCGCGGGTTCGTGTTGAAGTGCCAGCGCTCCGGCACCTCTCCCTTGCGATAGACCTGCAGGTGCGGATGCTTCCCGTGCAGCGCGCGGAAGACCCGCTCCTCGTCCCCCGCACGCGGCGCGATCGCGGCCACGGGGGTCCAGTCCACCACGTCGACGGACTTGAGGTCGACGTAATCGTCGAGCACGATCGCGCGGTCGGCGCTGATCTCCGTCATCCCGTGGTCGGCCACGAGGATGATGTTCACGACATCGGTGAGTCCGAGCCGGGCGATGCCGTCCACCAGCGCGCCGACCACGGAGTCGACGCGCGCGATCGCGGAGTCGGTCGCGGCGGCGAGGGGGCCGGCGGCGTGGCCGATGTCGTCCGTGTCCGAGAGGTAGAGCGTGATGAGCGCCGGCGCCGAGTCGGCGGGGAGGGCGAGCCAGTCGAGCACCTGCGCCACGCGCTCCGCATTCGGGAGGGTGTGCCGGTAGCGCTTCCACCAGGTGGGGCCGACACCGTCGATGGTCGTCTCCGAGCCGGGCCAAAAGAACGACGCCGCGCGGCGCCCCTGCTTCTCCGCCGTCACCCAGATCGGCTCGCCGGTCCACCAGCGAGGCTCGGACTGCGCGATCGAGTCGCTGTTCCTGAAGGTGCCCAGCACCGAGTCGCGCATGGTGTTGGCGACGATGCCGTGCTGGTCCGGCGTGAGACCGGTGACGATCGAGTAGTGGTTGGGATAGGTCTTCGACGGGAAGACCGGGATGAGCCGCTCGGCGCGGACGCCGCGTGCGGCGAGTTCGCGGATGCGCACGGCCCCCGGACGGTCGACGTAATCCCAGCGGAACCCATCGAGCGAGATGAGGAGGAGGCGCTGCTCCCCGGGCGGCACCGGCGTGCGGCCGCACCCAAGCGCGCCGGCCAGCAGGAGGCCGGCGAGGAACAGCGCGCGCGCCCTCACGCGACCACGCCCTCCGTCTCGTCCAGGAAGCGCCGCACGACCTTCCCGATGAGCGACTTGGGGAGCTCGCGCTTGAACACCACGCGCGCCGGCACCTTGTAGTGCGCGAGCCGCTCCTTGCACCAGGCGCGGATCTCGCTCGCCGAGACCGCCTGCCCGAGCCGGCGCACGACAAAGGCCACCGCCACCTCACCGCGTTCCACGTCCGGGAAGCCGCGCACCCCCGCCTCGAGCACCGCGGGGTGCGCCGCGATCGCCTCCTCGATCTCGCGCGGCCAGACCTGCATCCCGCCCATCTTGATCAGGTCCTTCTTGCGGTCCACGATGAACAGGTAGCCGTCCGCGTCGAGGTACCCCAGGTCCGCGGTGTGCAGCCAAGTGCGGCCGTCGGCGTGCGTGTGCAGCATCTCGTCCACGTCGGGGGGCGGGTTGAAGTAGCCGCGCATGATCTGCGGACCGCTCAGGAGGATCTCGCCGACCTCGCCGGTGGGGAGCGCACGCGTGGCGTCGTCCGCGTCCACGATCCGCACCTCGCAGTCGGGGAGGGGGATCCCCACGGAGCCGACCTTCTCGGGACCCCGCAGCGGCCAGACGGTGGCCGCGAGGAGCGACTCGGTGAGCGCGTACCCCTCGACGATCCGCGCACCGGTGACCTCGCGAAAGCGCTTGTGCGTCTCGGCCATCAGCGGCGCCGCGCCCGAGGCGCAGGCCTTCATCGCACGGAAATCCACCTTCCCCGCCGCGACGCGGGGGTGCTCCAGCAGGCGGGTGTAGAGCGTGGGCACGCCGCAGAAGACCGCCGGCTTCGTGCGCTCGATGGTGCGCACGAGGTCGTCCATGTCGCGCGGGTTCGGGACGAGCGCGATGGGGTTGTGGCCGATGAGGCAGGCCGTCTGCACCCCGCACGCGGCGTACGAGTGGAAGACCGGGAGGGGGAGGCAGTACGCGCCATCCCACTCGGGGAGGACGCTGGCGAGCCAGGCGCGGAATTGGAGCCCCGTGCGCACCAGCGCGCCATGGTGCACGCGCACCGCCTTCGGCGTGCCCGTGGTGCCGCCGCTCATCAGGAGCATGGCGTCGTCGTCCGCGCCAATGTCGGCCCGGGTCGGGCGGCGGCCAGTGTTCTCCTTCACCAAGTCCCGCATCCAGCGGTCGCCATCGCCGGACCTGGCGCGGTGGCCGAGCTTCTTCTCCATCGCCAGGGTGAAGAGCACGCGGAGGATCGGCGGGAACCACTCCTTGATCGAGGTGAGCACCACGTGCCGCACCTCGGTCGTGCCCTGCACGGCCTTGATCGCCTCATAGAAGGGCGTGAGCACGATCGCGACGCGCGCACCCGCGGTCGCGAGCGGGCCCGAGAGCTCCTCCCCCGTGTAGGTCGGGTTCAGCGGCACCATCACCGCGCCGAGCTTCCAGGCGGCGAGCTCCGCGACGAAGAACTGCGGGCAGTTCGGGAGGATGGCGGCCACGCGGTCGCCCTGCCGGACGCCGAGCGCGTGGAGCGCTCCCGCGAAGGCATCGCTGGCGTCGGCGAGCGCGCGCCAGCTCACGGTGCTCCCCTTGAAGAGGAGCGCCGGGGCGCCGGGGCGCTCGCGCACCGCGTCGTCCACGTAGTCGAGGAGCGTGCGGTCCGGGTACGGCGCGAGCGTACGGGGGACGCCCGCGTCGTAGTGGCGATACCAGGGATGGTCGGTCATGGCGGCTCTGGGGTACATTCCGAATATGCCGCCCGCGGCCCACTTCCACATCCCGCCCCGACCCATGCGACCGTCGTTCCCAGTGCGAGCGCTCGCCACCGCCTTCTGCGTCGCGATCCTTCCCTCCGTTCTCGAGGCGCAGGGCTCGCCGATCCCGCTCACGGACCCGGCGGTGCAACGCGCGATGGCGGCGATGCAGGCCCAGCAGGCGTGGACGTTGGAGCAGCAGATCTCGATCTGCGAGGTGCCCGCTCCGCCCTTCGCGGAGGAACGCCGCGCGGCCGAGTTCCAGCGCCGGCTCAAGTCGTTCGGTTACGCGGACGCGTGGATCGACAGCATCGGGAACGTGATCGCGCGCATCGGGCGCGGTGACGGTCCGGTGGTGATGATCGCCGGCCACCTCGACACGGTCTTCCCGGAGGAGACCGACGTGAAGACCACCCGCACGGGGAACCGCGTCGCCGGCCCGGGCATCGGGGACGACTGCCGCGGGCTCGCCGTGGTGCTCACGCTCGCCAAGGTGCTCAAGGAGGCGAAGCTCGAGCCCCGCGGCACGGTGTACCTCGTCGGGAACGTCGGCGAGGAAGGCCCCGGGAACCTCCGCGGCGTGCGCCACCTGATGAACACGAAGTTCCCGCGGAAGATCGACTACTTCATCTCGGTGGACGGCGCGGGCGGCGGCGGCATCACTTCGCGCGCGGTGGGGAGCCATCGCTACACCATCTCGTTCGAGGGCCCGGGCGGGCACAGCTATGGCGCGTTCGGCATGGCGAACCCGATGCATGCGATGGGACGCGCGATTGCGAAGATCGCCGAGCTCCAGGTGCCGACGACCCCGAAGACCACCTTCAACGTGGGCATCGTGCGGGGCGGGACGAGCGTGAACACCATCACGCCCCTCGCGCAGATGGACGTGGACATGCGCTCCGAGTCCGCCGAGTCGCTCAAGGACATCGACCGGAGGATCCGCGCCGCGGTGGACGCCGGGGTCGCCGAGGAGAAGGCGCGCTGGCCCAACTCGCGCGCCGGGATCACGGTGAAGTACGACACGATCGGCATCCGGCCCACCGGCGGACAGGCGGACGACGCGCCCATCGTGCAGACGGCGATGGCGGCCGTGCGCGCGATCGGGTGGACGCCGAGCACGGGCGCCTCGAGCACCGACGCCAACCTCCCCATCTCGATGGGGATCCCCGCGATCACCATCAATGGCGGCGGCCGGGGCGGCGGGGCCCACGGCACGGAGGAGTACTACGAGGAGACGCCGGACGCGTACAAGGGACCACAACTCGCACTGCTCATCGTCGCCGCGCTCGCCGGCGTCGTGCGCTAGGAGGGATCATGGATCGCAGACAGTTCTTCGTCACCGCACTCGGCGCCAGCGCCGGTGCGCTCGTCCTCACCCGCGGGCTCGGCGCGCAGTACGGCGCGCAGCAGGCGCTCCCCGCGATGACCGTCTACAAGAGCGCCTCGTGCGGCTGCTGCACCGCGTGGGTGGAGCACGTGCGCAAGGCCGGCTTCACGGTGAAGGCCGTGGACACCGAGGACCTCGCGGGGGTGAAGACCGAGATGGGGATCCCGGCCAAGCTCCAGTCCTGCCACACGGTGGTGGTGGGCGCGTACGTCCTCGAGGGACATGTGCCCGCCGCGGACGTGAAGAAGCTCCTCGCGACGAAGCCGGCCGTGCGCGGACTCGCGGTGCCGGGGATGCCGATCGGGTCGCCGGGGATGGAGCAGGGGTCGCCGGCGAACTACGACCGGTATGACGTGATCGCCTTCACGGCGGCTGGCGGAACGAGCGTCTTCGCCTCGCACGGGCCGGCGCGGCGGGGGTAGCGGCGGCGGCGTTCTAGGGGAACATCCGCTTCGTCCAGATCACGATCACCGCGCAGGGGTACGGACCGCGCCCCTGGAACTCCGCCGGGATCATGGTGGACTGCTGGTAGACCTCGATCGCGCCGATGTTCTCCACGGAGACGGACTTGAGCTCGTCCTGGACGAGTTCGTCGATGAGCTGGCGCCGGTCGATCCAGACGCGCGGCGCACAGGGGTCGACGCCTTGGGGGCCGATGAAGATCCGCCCCTTGTTGTTCACCCAGAGGTGCGCCGCGTTCGAGAGCGCGCCGACGATCGTGCCGCGCCGCGAGACCGCGGTGGAGTCCACGATCGTGGCGATCCCGAGCGCACGCCGCTCCTCCAGCTCGTTCACGAAGCGCTGCACCACGAGCGAAGTGGCGGCCACGCGCACCTCCTGCAGCACCGAGAGGCGGCGCAGCCCGAGCACCACGTCCACCGTGTCGTCGGGAGCCACGCGCAGGTGCACCGTGAAGGGGGCGGAGCCGATCGAGCGGACGTCGAGCGCGGTGGTCCCGATCGGCACGCCCGGCATAATGAACCGCCCTGCCGCGTCCGTGAGCAGCTGCGCGTCGCCCGGCCGCGCGACGCCGGCCCGCGCGACCGGGGCGCCGTCGAGGCCGCGCACCACGCCGCGCACCGTACCCGTGATCAGGGAGTCGGCGCGCGCGCGCACGAAGAGGTCCTGCCGCAGCACCCCCGGCGCGGCGAGGGGCACGTCGATGCCGAGGGTCGCGTACCCGTCGGCGGCGAGCCGCAGCTCGAGCATCATCCCGGTCGGCAGGCCACAGGCGGTGTAGCTCCCGTCCGATGCGGTCCGCAGCTCCCCTCCGAGGAGGTCCTGCCGGACGCCACGCTGGCGATCGTACTCGATCTCGGACCAGGTGATGAAGAGCCGTGCACCCGGCACGGGATCGCCCGTGCGCGCGTCACGCACCGCGCCGAAGACGAACCCGGAATCGCTCGGCACGCGCGCGCGGCCGCAGGTGCGCCACCAGAGCGTCTCGATCGACGGCACCGCGATGCGCACTGCCTCGCGGCCATCGCTCACCGTGATGTCGCGCCGCACCACGGCGATGCCGAGCGAGTCGAGCGCGTCGTGCTGCATGAGCACGGTGTGCGCGCCGGGCGCAACGCCGTCGAAGTGGAAGCGGCCGGAGTCGTCGGAGATCGCGGTCTGGCCCGTCCCCTCCAGGCTCAGCAGGGCACCGCGCAGCCGCTGCACGCGGAGCGAGTCGAACGCGACGCCGCGCACCGTGACGGTCGCCGGTGCCTGTGTTGGGGCCTGCGCCTCAAGCGGAACACCCGCTGCCGCGAGGGCGAACGCCAGCAGCAGCGCGACTGGTCTGGGAACTCGCATCGGTACTCCACACACGGGATCCGTCCGGCGGGTCCGGCACTGGGGCGGGAGGACTCGAACCTCCAACCACTCGATTAACAGTCGAGCGCTCTGCCATTGAGCTACACCCCATCAGGCACGCGAGCCCCGGGGTGGTGCCCCGGGGCCCGCGATACTCTGCCTTGATGAGTATCGGCAGTCGGTGGCCGATTCTCCAGTCCCCCCGCTCGAATTCCCCTGTCTAGGGCTTCGGCGAGGCGAGGGCCGCCAGCGCCTCCCGGACCTCCGGGGAGTCGAAGCGCTCCAGCGCACTGATCGCGCGCCGCCGCACACTCGAGATCTCGCTCGAACGGGCGATCGCCAGGAGCTTGTCCCGCGAGGGCTTGGACCCCTCCTGGGCGAGTGCGGAGATCACGGCGTTCCGCATCTCGGTGCTCTCCATCGCGTCGTAGAGACCGCCCAGCTGCGTGCCGGTCGCGCCGGCGCGCTCGGCCAGGCTCACGGCCTTCCGCCGCAGCGCCGCGGGCTCACGGTCGTCCCGTGCGACGCCGAGCAGCCAGTCGGCATTCACCTTGCCGCCCACTGCGGCGACGGCGCCCAGCAGGGCGTCCTTCGTTTTGTCCACGCGCAGCGTTCGGTAGGTGTCGCGCAGGAGCTTGGCGTCCTGCCCGGTGGCCTGGTCGCCGCCGAGTCCGGCGATGGCCGCGGCGCGGAGGTCGTCGGCGAGGCGCTCGTTCGCCACCGCCTCGCGCAGGAAGGCCCGGGCGCGCGGGTCGCCGCTCCGGGCGAGCGCGCGCGTGGCCTCGCGGCCGAGCCAGGGGTCGCTCGCCACGACCGCGAGCTGCGAGAGGGGTTCGATCCCCACCCCGGCCGGCAGCCGGCCGAGGGAGCTCACCGCCTGCTGGCGCACGGTGGGCGTGTCCCCTTCGTCGCGCGCGAGCTGGGCGAGCGCGCGGCTCATGGCATCGGTGCTCGCGTCGTTCGCGCGCACCAGGTAGCTGATCGCGCTGCGCCGCGTCTCGCGCGAACGGTCCTTGTCGCGTGCGATGGCGAGGAGCGCCGCCGAGGGCGTGCCATCCTTCGCGAGGACCGCGGGGAGGATCGCATCGCGGGCCGGGCGGCCGTCCGCACGCGCCGCGATGCCGAGTAGCCAGCTCGTCGCGTCACGCGAGGGCATCACGCCCAGGTCGGTGGCACCTTCGGCGCGCTGCAGCGGGCCGACGAAGGTCTCGATCTTCACGATCTCGCGGTCGGCCACGGTGAGGAGCACGCGCACCGGGCCGGCCTCGCACCCGATCCGCGCACTCGCGTCGTTGGAGCTGAAGGTGCCGTACCAGGAGTCGTCACCGAAACGGAACCAGCGGGCGCCGTCGCCGCACGCATCCTCGCGCGCGTCGAAGCTCACCTGCGCCATCCCGTTCCCGACCCCGGCCACGCGCCGGTCCATCGCACTCCCCTGCCCGCCGGCCTGTGCGCCCGACTGCGCGCACGCGGCGGTCGCTGCTCCCGCGCTCAGGACGAGCGCGACGAGTCCTCCGCGGCTGATGATCATTTGCTGATGAGCTCCAGGAGGAGTTGCGTGGTGCGCGGGTCGTTCTTGCGCCCGAGCGCGGCGATGGCGGAACGGCGGAGGGAGGGGTCCGTGCCCGTGCGGACGATCTCGATGAGCTTGTCCGTGGCCTCGGGCTCCTTGCGCGTGCCGAGCACGGAGACGATCTGCTCCCGCACGGCGCGCGTGGAGGCGCCGTCGTAGAAGCGGTTGAGCTGCTGGATCGGGAGGTCGCGGCCCAGGCGCGAGAGCACCGTGGCGCGCACGTCGGCCGGCTCCTCCTCGCGCTGGATGAGGTTCATCAGCCAGGTGAGCGTGGCCTCGTCCCCCGAGCGGGCGAGCACGGACACCGCCCGCGACTTGAGCCGCGTGGTCTCGAGCCGGGGATACACGCCGCGGAGCCAAGCCGCGTCGTCCGCCGAGAGGCGGCGCTCGGCCTGGCGCGAGGCGAGCTCCCACTGCACGTCGCCCGAGTAGGTCACGGCGGCGGGTGAACTGGCGATCGCACCACTCACCTGCCCCGAGCGCACCGGGGGCACCGGGGGCACCGGGGGCACGGGGGCCACGGCCGGCACCGGTGCCACGGCGGGCACGGGCTGAGGCGCGCAGTTCTGCCCGAAGCAACCGTCGTTCGTGCTGAACGCGTAGGCGAACCCGCTCCCACGGTCGAAGGTGGAGAGGGCTTCGAGCCGGAGGCGCTCGGGCGCGGAGGTGCGCTCCACGAGCGCGCGGATGGCGGCCTTGGCGCGGGCGCTCTCGTGGTCGCCCAGCGCGCGCACCGCGGCGCGCTGCACGCCTTCGTCCTCGCTCTCGTTCCGGATCACGGCGTCGAGCGCGGCGACCACCTCGTCACCCGAGACGCGGGCGAGGTAGCTGATCGCACTCGAGCGCACCTCGGTGGACGGGTCGTTCTTCACGACGTCGGCGAGGCGCGCCTTGGCGGCCGCATCCCCGCGGGTACCGACGAGCATCACGGCGTTCTTGCGGAGCGGGACCGAGCACTCGTCCCGCCGCTCGAGCACGCGCAGGAGGAGCGTCTGGGCGGCATCCGGGTCGCTGCGCATGAGCGCGTTCAGCGCCGACGACCGCACGGAGAGCTCCTCGGAGTCGCAGACGGCGCCCGAGGCGCCGGCGGTGCGGGCCACGCGTTCGCGGGCCGAGGCGTCGCCGCGCGCGGCGAGCGCGCCACCGATCCGCACGGCGAGCGCGTCCGTCTCGGACTTGGAGCTGGCGTCCGGGAACT
>CAZHAG010000048.1:15963-17839 GCA_964529705.1 uncultured Gemmatimonas sp.
CCGATCCGCACGGCGAGCGCGTCCGTCTCGGACTTGGAGCTGGCGTCCGGGAACTTCGCGCGCCGCGCATCGAGGGCGGCGAGGGCCTGCCGCAGCTCCTCGGTGCCGCCGATCCGATAGAGGGAGAAGGCCTGCCAGTAGAGCGCATCCGCCGCGTAGCGCGACACGGGCTGGCGGGCGGCGACCTGTGCGAAGAGCGCCGCCGACTTCCGCCACTCGCCGCGGTTGAGCAGCGTGCGGGCCTCGCGGTAGAGCGAGTCCGCCGGGTCCTGCGGGTAGCGGGCGTGCTCCTTGAGGCCGAAGTCGTACGAGTCGTCGAAGTGCGCCAGCGCGGGGAGCTCCCAGGTCGTGCCATCGGCCAGGAACGCGCGGGGCGCGTCGAGCGGCGAGAGCGCGAACATCGTCGGCTCCGGGGCCCTCGGCGTAAGAGGCGCGAGCGGGGCGAGCGGAGCCGCTGGCGCGAGGGGCGAGATCGGCGCTGCGGGCGCGGCCGGCGGGGCGGGCGGCGCCGGGGGCACGCGCTGCTGCGCGCCCAGGACGGGCGCGAGCAGCAGCAGGAGGCCCGCAGCGCGGGCGACAGGGTGGCTCATCGGTCGGTTCGTCACATGTACTCCTGGTTGTCCCTAGTAGTCGGACGTCGAGAGCGCGGCGGCGACGGTGCGCAGGCGCGGCACCACATCGCGTTCGTCCATCGCTTCGGCGATGAAGGTCAGTTCCTCGGCCCGCGGCTGCGTGCGCAGCCGTGCGGCCTGGGCGAGCACGAGCTCCAGATCCTCGAGCAGGTCGCGGAGGCGGGGCTCGCTGGCGGCGGGGGAGTCGAGCAGGAGCCGCGTGGTGGCGAGCAGGCGCGCGGCGCGGGTGACGAACTGCGCATCGTTCGCCTGCCCGTCCCGCGGAAGGGAGGCGAGCAGGGCGACCGTCTCGTCGAGGTACTCGTAGGTGGTGCGCTGGAGCGGGTTCGAGATCCGCTCCGTCGCGTCCGCGACCGTCGGCGCCTCGGGCGCGTCGAGTGTCGGGGCGGTCACCCGCCCGATCCCCACGCCGATCACGAGCGTCGCGGCCGTCGCGAGGAATGGTGCCAGCCAGCGGCGGCGCGCCGGCCGCGAGTGCGTCCCGTCGCTCCCCTGCACCATCGGCAGCGCGGCCTCGCGCAGGTCGAAGTGCTCGCGCTCGATCCGCGCCCACATCGCCTCGAGGGGCGGCTCCGCCGGCACGCGGTACGTCGCGCGCGCGTCATCGAGCAGTTGCTGCATCCGTTCGTCGGTCATTCGTCCGTCCTGGGTTGTCCTGCCTGGCCTACGCGAAGTCCGCGAGCGCCACGCGCAGCTTCGCGCGCGCCTCGAAGAGCCTCGCCTTGCTGGTCCCTTCCGCCACGCCGAGCATCGCGCCGATCTCGTTGTGGGTGTAACCCTCCACGTCGTGCAGCACCACCGTCATCCGCAGTCCCTCCGGCAGCGCGTCGATCGCCGCGTGCAGGCGGGCCTTGAGGTCGGGATCCGCCTCGCGGTCCGGGGCCGCGTGCCGGTCGTCGTCCTCGAGCACCTCCTCGTGCGCCCGGATCCGCTTCACCTTCCGCATCTGGTTGAGTGCGGTGGTCACCGCGATCCGGTGGAGCCAGGTCGTGAAGGCCGAGTCGCCGCGGAAGCCGGCCAGCTGGCCGAACATCCGCACGAACACGTCCTGCGTGAGATCGCACGCCAGCTCCTCGTCCCCGCAGATGCGGAAGACCAGCCGGTGCACGCGGCGCGCGTGCCGGTCGTAGAGCGTCCGGGCGGAGATCCGGTCACCCGCGAGCGTCCGGGTGATCAGCGTCCACTCGTCCGGCCCCGCGTCCGGGGTCTGGAGTGCCATCGCAGAGGTCGTCATCGGTCTCGCA
>CAZHAG010000049.1:0-6350 GCA_964529705.1 uncultured Gemmatimonas sp.
CCTGATCCGGCGGTTGCACGCGCACGGTATCCCGCTCATCGCCGGCACGGACAACTCGGCCGGCACCACCCTCAGGCGCGAGCTCGAGATGTACGAGCTCGCCGGCATCCCGCCGGCCGAGGTGCTGCAGATCGCGACGATCAATGCCGCGCGCTTCATGCGTGACGAGAAGGTCTACGGGAGCATCAGCGTCGGCAAGGTGGCGGACATCATCGTCGTGCGCGGGAAGCCGGCGGAACGGATCGGCGACCTCACCGGGATCGAGACGGTGATCCGCGGCGGGCGGCTCTACCAGGTGAGCGACCTGCAGCGCGCGGGGGGGATGCGGATGGCCACGCAGGCTACGCGCCGAGCAACCCCGCCAGCCAGTGGAGGACGTTGAGCACGAAGCGCGGGTTCTGCTCCGCCATCGGCGCGTTCATCCCCATCGGCTGTCGCGTGGGGCCCGCGCGCTGCGCGCTGAACATCGCGGCCTCGCCGAAGAGCGCGAGCCGCCCGCGCCCGACCGTGAGCGTCGCGCCCTGCAGCCACCCGCCGACGTCGCGCACCCGGGTGCCCGGCGCGAACTGCCACGCATAGCGTGGCTCCAGCGAGACGAAGTCGGAGGGGAGTGACATCACCGGGCGCGCGCCCGGCGCCGTCACGCGGAAGGCCTGGCCCGTGAAGCTCCTCACCATCGTGATGCGTTCGGAGGCGTCGCGCCCGTTGGAGATCGGGTGGTCGGTGAGCGCGCCGTTCCGCTCGGGGATGGTGTCGCCCCCCGCCGTGGTCGCCGGCGGTGCCGTGCCAGCACGGAGGAAGAGGGTGGGCACGCCGCGGCCCGCATCGATCGGTGCCCCATCCGGGGCACGCGGGAAGGCGAACCCGTCGTAGAACTCCGCGCCGAACGCGGCGGCCAGCGCCTTGGCCGCGCCGGCGAGCGGCATGTGGTCCGCGATCAGGAGGAGCGCCCCGCCCTGCTCGACCCAGGCGTGGAGGGCCCGGATCTCGTCGTCCGCGAACGCGCTCGGCGTCGGGTCCGGATACTGCGTCCAGGGCTGGTCGTTCGGCTGCGCGTTGGAGATCACGAGCAGGTCGCAGGCGGCGAGCGCGGCGGCCGAGAAGCGGGCTCGGAGCGGCGCGACGCGGTAGCCGTCGCGACGGGCGAGCGCACCGAAGGCGAAGAAGCGGTTGTCGAGCGTGTGGAAGTTGTGGTGCGCCTCGTCGAGACAGAGGCGCGGGCCGTTGCCCTCCGCCCACGCGGGGCGCGCGACGGCGGGCCGGAAGAGCGTGTCGGGGACCTGCTGCGCCGCGAGCCTCGCTCCGGTCAGGTCCCCGGCGGCGGGCGCGACGATGAGGAACGCCAGGGCAACGCCTGCGGTGCGCGTGAGCGCGCGTACCCGTGCGCGCGCCAGCGTTCGTGCGGAGTGACGCGTCATCATGGGAGCGAAGTTGCCATCCACGCTCGGTGGAGGCAACTTCGCGCTCCACCCTCACCATCCCTGCCGATGCGCCTCGTTCCCCGCTCTCTCCTCTCCGCGACCGCCGCCGCGCTCGCCCTCGCGCTCGCTCCGCTCACGCCGGCGTCGTCCCAGTCGGCGCCGCTCACGCGCTGGCAGTCCCAGGCGCGGGCGCTCCTCAAGGAGCTCACCGAGATCAACACCACGCACAGCGTCGGCAGCACCGTGGTCGCCGCGGAGGCGATGGCGAGGCACATGCGTGCCGCCGGCTTCCCGGCCGAGGACGTGGTGGTCGTGGAGAACGCGCCGCGGAAGGGGAACCTCGTGGTGCGCCTCCGCGGGCGGAACACGGGCCGGAAGCCGATCCTCCTCCTCTCGCACATCGACGTGGTGGAAGCGGACGCCAAGGACTGGACCCTCCCGCCCTTCGAGTTCATCGAGAAGGACGGCAACTTCTACGGCCGCGGCGTGGCGGATGACAAGGACGAGGGGGCGATCCACCTCACGATCCTGCTCCGGATGAAGGCCGAGGGCATCGTCCCCGACCGGGACATCATCGTGGCGCTCACCGCGGACGAGGAGGGAGGGCCCGCGAACGGCGTGGCTTGGATGCTTGCCAACCGCCCCGAGCTGCTGCAGGCCGAGTATGCCCTGAACGAGGGGGGCGGCGGCCGCGTCGAGGACGGCAAGAAGATCTCGAATGACGTGCAGGCGAGCGAGAAGAAGGTCTCGAACTTCACGCTCGAAGTGACCAATCCCGGCGGGCACAGCTCGCAGCCGCGTCCGGACAACGCGATCTACCAGCTCGCGGCGGCGCTCGTGAAGGTGGGCGCCTACCAGTTCCCCGTGCACCTGAACGAGGTGACGCGCGAGTACTTCCGGCGGCAGGCGTCGATCGTCGGCGGGGAGATGGGTGCGGCGATGCGCGCGCTGGTGGCGAACGAGCGCGACGCCGCCGCGGCGGCCACCATCGGCAAGGACCCCGCGAACAACTCGCGCATGCGCACCAGTTGCGTGGCGACCATGCTCACGGGCGGGCATGCGAGCAACGCGCTCCCGCAGCGCGCGACCGCGACCGTCAACTGTCGCATCCTCCCCGACGAGTCGCCGACGGACATCCGCAACCAGCTCGTGCGCGCGATCGGCGACACCGGGGTGAAGGTGAGCGAGGCGCGGCGTGCGCAGGACTCCCCGCCCTCCCCGCTCACGCCGGAGCTCCTGCAGAAGATCGAGGAGACCACCAAGGAGGTCTGGCCGGGGATGCCCGTGGTGCCCACGATGAGCACCGGTGCGACCGACGGCGCGTACCTCCGCCGTGCCGGGATCCCCGTCTACGGCGTCTCGGGGCTCTTCTACGACACCCCGAACGCGCACGGGATGAACGAGCACATCTCCACGCAGGCGTTCTACGAGGGGCTCGAGTTCATGTACCGGCTCGTGCGGAAGCTCTCGGCAGGCCCCGGCATGTGATCAGGATGCGGGAGGCGCCTTCCCGGGCACGATCGCCGTGACCGTGATCCCCGCCCCCCGCACGAGTCCCCAGGCCCAGAAGACGTCCTGGTAGGCGACGCGCCGGTCGGCGTCGATGAAGAGGACCTTGTTCGGCCGGTCCCGGTAGATCGCCGCGAGTTCCCCGACGAGATGCGCGGCCGGGATCGTGCGGCCGTTCACCGCGTAGGTGGGCCCCGGTGCGATGCTGAGCACGATCGGCGGCCCACCCTCGCTGCCCGCCGCCGGCTGCGGGAGCTGCATCAGGACCTTCTGCTGCGGGAACATGAAGGGGATCATCGCCGAGATGATCAGGACGAGGAGGATGTCGATCATCGGGATCATGTTGGGCTCGTGGGTGAGCCCGCGGGTTCCGAAGGCCTGCACGGGGCGCTCCTGGTGAGGGATGGCCCCACCATGGCGCCGCGAGATGGCCGCCCGATGGCGGGCGGATGACGCGAACGTGAAGGCCCGGTGAACTCCTCATGAGTCCACCGGGCCTTCGCACTCCCTTCCTGCGGTCGGAGAGGTCCTACCGCGGCGGCCGCATCTCGCGGAGGCGCCGCAGCACCTCGCCCAGCTGCTGCATCTCGCGCCCGTAGGTCGCCCAGTCGTCCGCGCGCTGCGCCGCCCGCGCGCGGTCGTAGTGCTGGAGCGCCTGCGTGGTGAGCGCATCGCGCTGCGCCGTGTTCTCCGACGCCGTGCTCGCCGGCGTGCTTCCCGCGATCGCCCGCACCGGCGCCGGGCGGCTCGCCGCGGCCTCGTCGCCGAAGAGCGTCCGCAGGGCACGGTCGAAGGTCTCCTCCATCACCACCCGCCCCTCGTGCGCGACGACCACCCGCTTGAGCTCGGGGATCTTGCCCCCGGAGGCACGCAGGTAGATCGGCTGCACGTAGAGCAGCGAGGCCTCGATCGGGATCACCAGCAGCTCACCCCGGATCACCTCGCTCCCCCCCTGGTCCCAGAGCGAGACCTGCCGCGAGACCTCGGTGTCCTGGTTGATGCGGCTCGTGATCTGGCTCGGCCCGTAGATCAGGCTCTGCCGCGGGAAGCGGTAGGAGATCAGCTCGCCGTAGTGCTCGCCGTCATTCCGCGCCACCATCCATGCGGCGAGGTTGTCCTTCTGCCTCGGCGTGAAGGGGCGCATGATGAGGTACTCGATCTTCTCCTCGCCGGGGAGGCGCATCACGATGTGGCGCTGGTACCCGCTCGTCACGCCCCCGCGCTGCGCGACCGGGATCTGCCACTGGTCCTCCCGGTGGTAGAAGGTCTCCGGGTCCGTCATGTGGAAGGTCGCGTAGAGCGAGGTCTGCGCCGCGAAGAGCGCCTCGGGGTAGCGGACGTGCGCGCGGAGTCCTGGCTCCATCTCGTCGAGCGAGCGGAGCAGCCCCGGGTAGACGCGCCCGAGGGTCTGCACGATCGGGTCGTCCGGTTCGCTGACGTACGCGATCACGTCACCGTCGTACGCGTCGATCACGACCTTCACGCTGTTGCGCAGGTAGTTCGTGCCGTCGCCGGTGCGCGCGGAGTACGGGTAGCGGCTCGTGGAGGTGTAGGCGTCGAGCATCCACTTGAGCCGCCCGCTGTCCGAGACCACGAGATACGGGTCGGGATCGAAACTCAGGAAGGGGAGCGCCTTCTCCGCGCGCTCCCGCACGTTCTGGTAGAACAGGATCTTCGTCTCGGGGGTGAAGTCCTGCGAGAGGAGGATGTTGATCGCCTGGAAGCGCATCGCGAACAGCGCACGGCGCCAGAAGGCGTCGATCGGGACACCCGCTCGTCCCGAGTAGGCGGAGTAGACCGCCTCGTCCCCCTCGCGCGACGGATAGTCGAACTCCCGCTGCCGCGACGGCGCGAGCACGTAGCTGGTCGGGAGCTCGCCGAAGTAGATCTGCGGCTGCGTGATGACGAGCCCGTTGGTCGCCACCGGCGGGAGGTCCTGCACCCAGAGCACGGGGAGCCCCTCGGCCGTCACTTGGTTGGAGGGGCCCATCGTGAGCCCCATGCCGTGCGTGAAGGTGAGGTGCTCGTTCACGAAGGTGCGCGTGGGGAGCGCGCTCGCGTCCAGCTCGCGCGCCGAGAGGAGCACGTGCCGGAGTGCGCCGTTCACCATGTACCGGTCGTCGTCCACGCCCACGAAGTCGTAGTAGGTGCGGATGGCCTGGAGCTGCCCGAAGGTCTGGAGCAGCGGCTCGCGGTCCCAGAGCCGCACGTTGTCGATGGTGGCGCGGTTGCGCTCGAGGTCCTGCGCGGTGAGCACCTGGTCCCCCTCGAGCTCCCGCAGCTGCACCTTGTCGAGTCCCCAGGCGCGGCGCGTAGCCGCGATGTGATGCTCGATCTGCGGCGTCTCGCGCGCCAGCTCGTTGGGCTGCACCACCAGGCGCTGGTACATCGACGGCACGATCGCCGTGAAGAGCACCGAGAGCACGATGTACCCGCCGACCACCGCGGCCGCCGAACGGACCACGCGCCCCTGACGCGCGCTCCAGAGCATCGCCCCCGCACCCACCACGAGGAGCACCGCGAGTGCGCGGTACGCCGGGAGCATGATCGTCAGGTCGGCAAGACTCGCACCCTGCAGCGGCCCATGCGTGCCGAAGAGGAGCGAGGGACTCATCACGAAGATGAGACGCGCTGCCTGGATGAGCAGGAGGAGCGCGATCAGCACCGAGGCGTGGAGCTCCACGTTCCGTTCCGTGCGGAGCGCGCCATGGCGGATGCTGATGGCCCCGCGCACGAGGTGGATCGGGAGCACCATGACCAGCAGCGAGATCATCAGGGCGCCGCTCACCAGGTCGATGAAGAGCTGGATGGTCGGGAGCGTGAAGACGTAGTAGGCGATGTCGCGCCCGAAGATCGGGTCGACGTCGCCGAACGGGGTGCGGTAGAAGTACTGGACGAGCGTGCGCCACTGTGACGACGCGGATGTCGCGAGCCCGAGCGAGAGGAAGGCCGCCAGGGGGAGCGCCAGCAGGGAAGCCAGCTTCGTGAGGAATCGCTCCCGCATCTGGATGCCGCCCTCGGCCAGCACCTGCACCGTCTCCGTCACCTCCTCGATCCCGCGCATCGCGATGCGCGCGTTGCCGTAGATCACGGCGAAGCCAAGCACCCCGGCGAGGAGCCAGAGCGCGCCGCCCGCGGTGAAGCGGAGGAGGAAGACGCGCTCGAACCCGACCTCGCGGAACCAGAGCCAGTCGGTGAGCTGCACCGCGACCGCGCGCGAGAGCAGCAGCACGATCACGATCGCGAGGAGGATGAACGCCGGCTTCCGGGAGGGCCGGTTGCCTGGGAGTGCCTTGGGCATCGCTGGGGAATGAGAGGAGGGGTGGGGCGCCTGATCGGCGCGCCATGCCTCTAACTTGGCCAAAGTGCGCGATTCATGCCACGCGCGGGCCCCGCTCACGACACCGGTGCGGCGCCCGT
>CAZHAG010000049.1:6360-17519 GCA_964529705.1 uncultured Gemmatimonas sp.
GTTCCAATTGGTCGCCGTAAACCGGAGCTCGACCGCCCGATCCGGCGTGCCACCCCTCTAACTTGGCCCCGGTGCGCGGTTCGTGCCAAATGCCGGCCCCGCCCGTGCACCGCTCATCGGGCGATCACCCCACGGCCGCGAGGTCCGCCGCCGTCGCCACCTTGCCGTCGAACAGGTGCACCTCGCGGTCCGCGTGCTGCGCATACCGCGAGTCGTGCGTCACCATGCAGATGGTCGAGCCATTCTTGTGGAGCTCGCCGAGCAGCCCCATGACCGCCTCGCCGTTCTTGGAGTCGAGGTTCCCCGTCGGCTCGTCGGCGAGCAGGATGGCCGGGTCCCCCGCCACCGCACGCGCCACCGCGACGCGCTGCTGCTGGCCCCCGGAGAGCTGCGTGGGGTAATGCTTCGCGCGGTGCGTCATCTGCACGCGCTCCAGCGCCGCGTTCACCCGGTCGCGCCGCTCGGAGGCCGGCATGTCGCGGTAGGTGAGCGGGAGCTCGACGTTCTCGAACACGGTGAGGTCGCCGATCAGGTTGAAGGCCTGGAAGATGAACCCGATCTGCCGGTTCCGGACCCGCGCCCGCTCGATCGGCGTGAGTCGCGCCACCGGCTCCCCTGCCAACTCGTACTCTCCCCCGCTCGGCGTGTCGAGCAGCCCGAGGATGGAGAGGAGCGTGGTCTTGCCGCAGCCCGAGGGCCCAGAGATCGCGACGTACTCCCCCTGCTTGATCTCGAAGTGGATGTCGGAGAGCGCGTGCGTCTCCACCTCGTCCGTGTAGAAGACCTTCTTGATCCCCTGCATCCGGATGAGGGGCTTCCCGTTCGTCGTCATCGTCGCTCCAGGTGGTTGATGCTCGAGTGAAGATACCTGCGACCGCCCGCCCTACCGGATCCGCACCCGTTCGGCTGAGGCGTACTGCGTCATGTCCGAGAGGATCACCTGATCCCCGACCTCCAGCCCGCTGAGGATCTCGATCGTGTTCACCGAGGTCCGGCCCAGCTCGACGGGGACGCGGATCGCCGCGCTCCCGCCGTCGACCAGCTTGAAGAGCCCCACGCGTCCCGTGCCCGCGCCGAACGCGGGACGCCCCGTGTGCAGTACGTTGTTCAACCGCTCGATCTGGATGGTGCCGTCCACCGAGAGGTCGGGCACCGCCCCTGCGGGGAGCGCGCCCTCGAGGTAGATGTCCACCGTGACCGTCCCCTGGATCGCCGCCGGGTCCTTCCGGCCCACGCGCCCCTGCACGATCCCGTTGCGCGTGTCCACCGTGGCCCGCTGGCCGATCACCACGTCCTTGGCCTGCGACTCCGGGATGCGCAGCACTGCCTTGAGCTTCCCGGGCTGGACCACCTTCGCGAGCGTCGTCCCCTCCGGCACCCACTGGCCGAGCTCGAGGGTGAGGTCCTGCAGCACCCCCGCCTCCGGCGCGCGCACCGTGAGCGAGCCAAGCCGGTTCCGTTGCCGCTCGGCGATCCGCTCCAGCTGCTCCACCTGCGAGCTCTGCGTGGCGATCTGCGAGTCGATGGCCGCGCGCTGCAGCTGCAGGCGCTCAGTCTCCACGCGGAGCCGGGTGGTGGCCTCCTCCGCCGCCGCTCGCCGGTTGGCCAGTTCGAAGGCGGAGATGAGCCTGAGCTTCACCAGCGAGTCGGCCGCCTGGGCCTCCTGCGTGGCGCTCACGTACTGCGTCCGCGACTGCGCCACCACCCCTTCCTGCGTGAGGATGGCCGAGCGGAGGTTGGTCTTGAGGTTGAGCAGCTCGATCTGCGCCTGCCGCACCTGCTGCTCCGCCTGCATGGTCTGGATCTGCAGGTCCGGGTTCGACATCTCGAGCAGCACCTGGCCGCCATTCACCCGCGCGCCCGACTCGACCCCCTTCCGCTCCACGCGTGCCGAGGCCTGCGCCGTGATCCAGCGGATCTGCTCGGGCACCAGCGTGCCGGGACCGCGCACCTCGCGCACCACGTCGCCGCGACGCACGGAGTCGATCAGGATCGCGACGCGCTGCACCGTGGGTGCCGCGGGGTCGAGGCGGGAGAGCGCGACGGTGAGCACGACGAGCACCAGCCCCCCAACGCCGATGGCGACGTTACGGCCGGTCTTCTTCTTGGGTTCGCGGGCGATGTCCATCGCAGTCCGTAATCAGTCCGTTCGCAGGGTGATCGCCGGGTCCACCGTGGCGGCGCGGCGCGCGGGCGCGAAGGTCGCGATCGCGGCCACCCCGATCAGCACGAGGGGTACCAGCGTGAAGGTCGTCCAGTCGACCGAGTTGTCGCCATACAATACGCCTGCCAGGAGCCGCGAGGCAGCCAGCGCCCCCACGAGTCCGACCGCCGTGCCGATCAGCACCAGGGTCATGCCCTGCTTCATCACGAGCCCCACCACATCACGCGCCGCGGCGCCGATCGCCATCCGTATCCCGATCTCCCGCGTGCGTTGCGAGACCGAGTACGCCATCACGCCATACATCCCGACCGACGCGAGCAGCAGGCCCAGGATCCCGAACCCACCGAGGGCTGCGCCGGTGAGGCGAGCGGGAAGCAACGAGATGCCGAGGTGCTTGTCCATAGTACGGATGCTGCTCACGGGAAGATTCGGATCGAGGGCCGCGACCTCGCTGCGCAGGAAGCCCACGAGCGCCTCGGGGTCCGTGGTGGTGCGGATCATCAGGGACATCCCCGAGACCCAGGCCTGGGCGTGGGCCATCCACATGAACGCTTCGGGATCCTCCCCCAGCCGGCGGTACTTCCCCGTGGGGACCACGCCGATGACGGTGTGCTCACGACCCCCGCGACGGAAGGTCTTCCCGACCCCCTCCTCCCCCGGCCAGAAGCGGTCCACGAAGCGTTGGTTCACCACCATCACGCGGGCGGCGCTGCTGTCGTCCTGCGGCGTGAAGTCGCGGCCGCGGATCACGGGGATCCCCATCGTCTTGAAGTACCCGGGCGTCACTCGCGAATACATGATGGACATCCCTTCGTTCTCCGCCGGGGTGTACCCGGGGATCTCCACGCCACTGTCACTCCCGCCGAGGCCGAGCGGCACCTCCTCGATCATGGCGACGGAACTCACGAGAGGGTTGGCCTCCAGCCGTTCCGCCAGGCGCCGGTAGAACTCCTCCGTCCGCGCGCGCGAGTACCCCTGCAGCGCCGGATCCAACTCGGCGATGAGCATCTGCCCCGCGTCGAACCCCTTGTCGATGGCAGTGGCGTTGCGGAGGTTGGCGAGGAAGAGCCCGGCGCTGATCAGGAGCACGATCGAGAGCGCCATCTGCGCCACGACGAGCCCCTTGCTCGTCCGCGACCGCGACTCCCCCGCGGGCGCCTCCCCCTTGAGCGCGGGGATCAGCGCGGGCCGTGTGGCCTGCAGCGCCGGCGCGAGCCCGAAGAGCACGCCGGTGAGGATCGTCACGCCGAACGCGTACGTCAGCACCAGAGGGCTCAGGCGCAGGTTGGGCTGGAAGTCCACGTCCATCGGCAGCTGGACCCCGTTCACGATGCCGATCGTCCAAGTGGCGACGAGCAGGCCCACCACGCCGGCGACGAGGGCGAAGAGCAGGCTCTCGACCAACAGCTGCCGCACGAGTGCGCCCCGACGGGCGCCGAGCGCGAGCCGGATCGCCATCTCCCGCGCGCGGTCGCGTGCCCGGGCGAGGAACAGGTTCGCGACGTTCACGCACGCGATGAGCAGGAGGAGCACGACCACCACCATGACGACGGCGGAGAGCCCGACCTGCGCGCCCCGCATCGTCGGGTGGATCCCGGCCTCGGACTGCGGGACGAGGTTGATCCCGCTGTTCTCGTACGCGTCCGGGAACTCACTCTTGAGCGCGGTCACGATCGTCGCCAGACGGGCGTTGGCCTGCTCCACCGTGACGCCGGGGCGCAGGCGCGCGAGGACGTTCATGTAGTTGTTGTTGCGACGCTCGAAGTCGCTGCCGGATCCCGGCCGCAGCTGCTCGAGCTGCATGAGGGGCATCCAGATGATCGGATCCACCAGTGGGAGCGCGCCGCGGAATCCCGGCGCGGTGACCCCGATGATCTCGACGTTCTGGCCATTCACCGGGACCATCCGGCCGATGATGTCCGGGTCGGCACCGAAGTAATTGCGCCAGCCGCCATCGCTCAGCACGGCGACCGGGTGGGCTCCCCGCCCCTCGTCCTCCGCCGGCACGAAGGTCCGTCCGCGCACACTCGGCGCACCGAGCACGGAGAAGTAGTCGGCGGAGACCATCTGCCCGAGCAGCGTCATCGGCCGGTCGGCCGTGGTGACACTCATCGTCGTGAAGGTCCACGTCGTCACGCCCGAGAAGACATCCGTCGACCGCGCGCGCACATCCCAGAAGTGCGGGATGGAGTTCGAGCCGTAGGTCATCCCCGGATAGGTGCGGTAGAGCTGGACGAGTTCGTCCGCCTGGTGCACGCCGGGGAGGGGGCGCAACAGCAGGGCATCCACCATCGAGAAGACGGCGGCGTTGAGGCCGATGCCGATCGCCAGGGTGAGCACCACGATGCCGGTGAAGAGGGGGCTCTTCACCAGCATGCGCGCGCCGAATCGCAGGTCCTGGCGGAGTGCGGTGAGCGAGAGCAGCGGCCGTCTCATCGCATCAGTCATAGCGCAGCGCGGCCATCGGGTTCACCGCCGCGGCGCGCCGGGCGGGGACGAACCCCGCCGCGAGCGCGACGACGGCCAGCATGATCACCGAGAGCGAGAAGACGATCGCGTCATGCCCCTCGAGGCCGAAGAGGAGCGAGCGTGCGGCCTGCCCCAGGCCGAGCGCGACCGCCACGCCGATCCCGCCGCCGATCAGCGTCATGATCGCGACCTGCCGGAGCACCAGCCCGCGCACCTTGGCCGCGTCGGCGCCAAGGGCCATCCGCACGCCGATCTCACGGGTGCGCTGCGCCACCGTGTACGCGAGCACGCCGTAGAGCCCCACGCCGGCGAGCAGCGTCGCGAGGATCGCGAACGACGCCGAGAGGATCGTGATCATCCGGTCGAGGAAGACGTTCTCCCTGATCTGCTGCCGCATCGTCTTGAGGTCCTCCACCGGGATCGTCGGGTCGAGCCCCTTCACCACCTGCGGGATGGTGGAGAGCAGCTGCTCCGGCGGGAGCGCGGACCTGATGTAGTAGTTCAGGAACCCGACGCGCGTGTCCTGCCGCCAGGGAGTGTAGAACACGGCGGGGATCGAGTCCTTCACGTCGCTGTACTTCACGTCGGGCACGAGCCCCACGATCTGGATGTCGAGCGAGTCGCGGGTGGAGCTCTGGCCCATGAACTTCCCCACCGCGTCGCGCCCGAGCCCGAACTTCCGCGCGAAGGTCTCGTTCACCACCGCGACCTTCGACCCGTTCGCGACGTCCGACGCCGCGATGTCACGCCCGTCGAGGAGCGTCACGCCGAGCGTGGTGAAGTAGCCGGCCCCCACCTCGTTGTAGCGGGAGCCGTTGTCCACGTCGGGACCGCCCTCGAAGCCCTGCACGCTGACGCCGGTGCCCCAGTTGTTCCCCGCGAGGAGTGCCACCTGCGCGGACGTGACACCGGTGACGCCGGGGATCGCGGCGAGTTCCTCCTCCAGCCGGCCGAAGTAGACGGCGGCGCGGGTCGTGTCGTACCCGGCGCGGAGCGGACTCACGGCGAAGGTCACGAAGTCGTCGAGCTTGTAACCGACGTCCACGCGGCTGACGTTCATCAGGCTCTTGAGGAAGAGCCCCGCGGAGACGAGGAGCGCCATCGAGAGCGTGATCTGCACCGTCACGAGCGCCGCGCGGAACCGCCCCGCCGCCTTCCCGCCCGTGAGCTGGCCGGCGCCGGCGCGGATCACCGAGATCAGGTCGCTGCGCGTGCTGTGCAGCGCCGGGAACATCCCGAAGAAGAGCCCCGTCCCGACCGAAAGCACGGCGGCGAAGACCACCACGCTCGGCTGGAGCTCGAACCGAAGCGTCTCCACCGCATCGGGCGGGAGGAGGGTGCCGATGAAGGTGAGTGTCCACTGCGCGACGACGAGGCTCGCCACGCCGCCAAGGAGGGCGAGGAGCACCGACTCGGTGAGCAGGAGCGAGAGGAGCTGTCGTCGGCTGGCGCCGAGCGCGAGGCGCACCCCCATCTCGGCGGCGCGGCCGGCGCCGCGGGCGAGGAGGAGGTTCGCGATGTTCGCGCAGGCGATCAGGAGCACCACGCCGGTGACGCCGAAGAGCAGGTAGAGGGGCGTGCGCGCCTCCTCATCCACCCGGCTCTGCCCCTGCGGGCCCGGTTCCACGCCGACCGTCTTGGCGCGGAACTGCACCATCGTCGGGTCGCTCATCCCCTGCTGCAGCGGCGCCTCGACGTCGTTGATGATCGGCTGGTAGATGCCGTTCAGCGAGGAGCGCGCCTGCTCCACGCTCACCCCGGGCTTGAGGCGGCCGAAGAGGTAGGCCCAATAGACGCGACGGTCGTCGAAGCGCGTGAAGCCCGGCGAGACCGCCGTGCGCATGGTGATCGGCACGAAGACGTTCGGGCGCGAGCCGAGCGTGGTGCCGTCGAACCCCTCGGGAGCCACGCCGATGATGGTGTAGGTGCCGCCGTTGATGACCATCGTGCGGCCGACGACGCTCGGGTCCGCCCCGAACCGGTTCTGCCAGAAGAGGTGGCTCAGCACCACGAGGTAGTTGGCGCCGACCACCTCGTCATCCGAGGGCACGAAGAGCCGCCCGAGGGCGGGTTGGAGCTGCAGCGTGGGGAAGTACGACCCCGAGACGAGGAGCCCCGAGCCGACCATCGGTTCGTTGTCGATCGCGAAGCTCGCGCCGAACTGCACGTGCGCCGCGAGCCCGGTGAGCACCGTCTGCTCGCGCTCGAGGTCGCGGAACATCCGGTAGCTGAACACCTCGTCGCAGTTGCCGGCGTTGCCGCACGACTGCGAGCCCGGCTTGGGCCCCGGTGACGAGAGGTTCACCAGCCGCTCCGGCTCCGGCACCGGGAGCGGGGTGAGCAGCATCTGGTCGAAGAGCGAGAAGATCGCCGAGTTGGCGCCGATCCCGAGGGCGAGCGAGAGGATCGCGATCGTGGTGACGAAGGGCGTCCGGATGAGCATCCGGGCCGCGAGCTTCAGGTTCTGCATCGGGAACGGGGCGAGGGGAGCGGTGGACCAGCGGATGCGCACTCAGATGATTGAGACAGCATCCGTCGCCGAATCGTTTGTGCCTCCCCCTACCGTCGGTCCCGCGTCAGGGTTTCAGCCGGCGGTACCAGCCGTCGAAGGCGACCGTCCAGGTCTTCCCGTCGTCCGCGGAGCTCTCCCAGAGCTGGCGTACGCGGCCGTCGGGCTGCGGCGTCCAGGTGATGCGCTGCCGCTGGACCGTCCCGGAGGGTCCGGTCGTCCGGCTCGCGAGCACCATCCGCCCGTTCTCACGCCCGCCGCGGAGGTGGAGCACGGTGCCATCGTTGCCGACCCAGTCCTGCCCCCACTGCCCGGTGGAGCGATCGTAGGCATTCAGGCTGTGACCGGTGCTGGCGTTCGCGCCCGTGCCCGCGCTCACCCAGCGCTCGAGCAGGAGGCACCCTCCATCCTCGCGCCGGATCGTGTTCGTCCCGAACGTGCGCGTGCCCGCGCTGTCGGTCACGGTCCACTCGCCGATCCAGAAATCGAACTGGCGGTACACGGGGGCCGAACAGGGCGGCGCGCCCTGCCGCTGGGGCGCGGCCTGCGCGACGATCGCGCCGGGCGCCATCGCGAGAACCAAGCCGAGCAGCGCGGCCACGCGGGCGATCACCGCTCCTCCTTCCGCACGACCAGCTTGAGCGCGGACCAGACCTTGTTCACCGCGCAGACCTTCACGTCCACGAAGCCGAGCGGGAGCGCAGCGGCGCGGATGATGTCCTCGGTGACGTTCGTCGGGACACCGGACCCGAGCTTGGGCCAGGAGACCCAGACGGGCGTCCCGGGTCGCACGTTCTTCCGGAAGTCCGGGAGCGCGTTGCGCAGCTCGGCGCGGGTGCGCACGAACACGTGCACGAGGTCCGTCGTGTCGTCATGCGTGCGCGTGAACTTCACGCGCGCGGGGATCGGCCGGAGCAGGTTGCGGTAGCCGACGGGCGCGTTGCGCACGCGGACCCGCGCGCCCGCCTTGATCCCGAGCTTCTTCACCAACGGCGTCTTCGAGTAGCCCGCCGTCATGGGGCCTTCGTGACCTGGGCTTCCTTGTCCCGCTCGATGAGCACGGAGTAGTCCGTCGCGAGCACCGCGACCGCGCCGACCGCGGCCCAGAACGGGAGCAGCGCCGCACCCGCGATGCCGGCGTTGAGCGGCATGTCGAGGAGCACGCGTCCCTCGGGGTTCTTGAGGATCACGCGCCGCACGTTCCCTTCGTGGATCAGCTCCTTGAGCTTCGCCATCAGCTTGGAGCCCTTCACCTTGAACTCTTCCATTCGCAGCCTCCAGTCCTGCAGTGGGGTCGCGGCCGCGTGGGGCGCGGCCGCCGCTCTTCCCTACGGGATCCGGGCCCCGGAAGATTCCCCGGAGCCGGGTCGTGCTGTCACACACACAGGAAACATATGCAGTACTATTGGCCCGTCCGCATCCGCCACGCCGTCCGGAGCTCCTCGTGACCCGTTCCCTTCCGCCGCTCGTGCGCCACCTCGCCGTCGCGCTCACCGCCCTCCCCGTGCTCGGCACCGTGCTCCTCGCGCAGACACCGGCAGCAGGCGCCACCGCCGCCGCCGCGCGCAAGCCGCTCCCGCTCGACGCGGGCCGCACGGTGCGCTTCACCGCTGACAAGGCCTCCTGGATGTCGGTGGACGTGAGCCCGGACGGGCAGCGGATCGTCTTCGACCTCCTCGGCGACCTCTACACCCTGCCGATCACCGGGGGTACCGCGACGCGCCTCACGCATGGCATGGCGCACGACGCAGCACCTCGGTGGAGCCCCGACGGTACGCGCATCGCCTTCCTCTCCGACCGCAGCGGCGCCGACAACCTCTGGGTGATCTCCGCCGACGCGAAGGACACCGTGCAGCTCTCCAAGACCACGAGCGAGGGCTACGTCTCCCCCGAGTGGACGCCGGACGGCAGGTACGTCGCCGTCTCGCGCAACGTGAACGGCGGACCGAAGATCTTCCTCTACCACGTCGATGGTGGCTCGGGCGTGCAGGTGCTCCGCGACCAGCCCGGGCAGGCCACCGTGGGAGCCGCCTTCTCGCCCGACGGCCGCCACCTCTGGTACGCCACGCGCGCCGGCACCTGGCAGTACAACGCGATCTTCCCGCAGTACCAGGTGGCCGCGTACGACCGTGAACTCGGCACGAACACGCCGATGACCAGCCGCTACGGCTCGGCGTTCCGCCCCGCGATCTCGCCGGACGGGAAGTGGCTCACCTACGGATCCCGGCACGACGCGAAGACCGGGCTCCGCATCCGCGAGCTCGCCACGGGCACGGAGCGCTGGCTCGCGTATCCCATCCAGCGTGACAATATGGAGGCGGCGCTCGAGATCGACGCGCTCCCCGGCTACGACTTCACGCCCGACAGCCGCGCGGTGGTGATCAGCTACGGGGGCGAGATCTGGCGCGTGCCCGTCGACGGCGCGGCGGCGACGAAGATCCCCTTCACCGCCGAGGTGGACCTCCCGATCGGGCCCGAGGTGAAGTTCCGCTACCCGGTGGAGGACGCACCGACCTTCGTGGCGCGGCAGATCCGCGACGCCGTTCCCTCGCCGGACGGGCGCCGCATCGCCTTCTCGGCGCTCGGCGACCTCTGGGTGATGGACCTCCCCGAGAGCGCGCCGCGGCGCGTCACGAGCGCCACGTCGGGCGAGCACTACCCCACTTGGTCCCCCGACGGGCAGTGGATCGCGTTCGTGACCTGGAGCGATGCGGGCGGGCACGTCGAGAAGGTGCGCGCGGACGGACGCGGGCAGCCCGTGCGCCTCACGCGCGAGGTGGCCACGTACTACGCGACGCAGTGGTCCCCGGACGGCCGCCGGATCCTCGCGATGCAGGCGGACGCGCGCGAGCTGCAGGAGACCATCCAGCGCTTCGGCGGCGGGCAGGCCGCGCGCTTCGTCTGGGTGCCGAGCGAGGGGGGCGCGGTCACGCGCATCCGCGCGAGCGGCGGCCTCGACGACCCGCACTTCACGAGCGACTCCACGCGCATCTTCGCCTACAGCGGGAGCGAGGGGCTCGTCTCGTTCCGCTGGGACGGCACCGACCTCAAGGCGCACGTCAAGGTGACGGGGGCCGCCGCAGCCGGGAGCACCAACCAGCCGAATGCCGGCACGGTGCGCATGGCGCCGCGCGGCGACCAGGCGCTCGCGCAGGTGGGCTCGGACTTCTACGTGGTCACCGTCCCGCTGATCGGCGGCGCGACGCCGACGGTCTCGGTCGCGACGCCCGAGAACGCCCCGACTCCGGTGCGCAAGCTCTCGGATATCGGCGGCGAGTTCCCCTCGTGGGGGCCGACTGGCCGCGTGGTGCACTGGTCGATCGGCAACGCGTTCGTCACGTACGACCTCGACCGCGCGAAGGCGATGGAGGACTCGGTGCGCGCCGCGCGGCGAGCCGCCGCCGCGGCCTTCGCCGCGATCCCCGCCACGGACACCGCCGCCCGCGCCGCCGCTCGCCCCGACACGACGACCGTCACCTACAAGCCGGTCGAGGTGCGCGTGCGGGTGACCGGCGAGCGGGACATCCCGCAGGGCACCGTGGTGCTCCGCGGCGCGCGCGCCGTCACCATGCGCGGCCAGGAGGTGATCGAGGACGCGGACGTCGTCGTGCGGAACAACCGCATCGTCTCGGTCGCTCGGCGCGGCGCTGCGGAGGTGCCGGCCGGCGCACGCGTGATCGACGTCGCGGGCAAGACCATCGTGCCGGGATTCGTCGACACGCACGCGCACTTCCGCCACTCCCCGGGCGTGCACACCACGCAGCCCTGGGCGCTCCTCGCGAACCTCGCCTACGGGGTCACCACCACGCGCGATCCGCAGACCGGCACCACCGACGTGCTGAGCTACTCCGACCGCGTGGACGCCGGGGCGCTGATCGGGCCCCGCATCTACTCCACCGGCCCCGGCGTCTTCGCGGCTGAGCGGATCCGCTCGCTCGAGAACGCGCGCAGCGTGCTCAAGCGCTACAGCGAGTACTACGACACCAAGACCATCAAGATGTACGGGGCCGGCAACCG
>CAZHAG010000050.1:0-2432 GCA_964529705.1 uncultured Gemmatimonas sp.
GTCGACATCTCGAGCAGCAACTTCCCGCGGTTCGACGTGAACCCGAACACCGGCGAGCCGCTGGGGAAGAACCGCCGGATGGTCACCGCCGACATCTCGGTGCAGCACAGCGCCAGCCACCCCTCGCACATCGTGCTCCCGCTCGCCCCGGCGCGGCGGTGAGGCGATCGAAGAGGAACGCGGGCACCGCCGGCGCGCGGACCCGCCCCGCCCAGTCCCCGGAGCCCATCACGTGCTGACCGTCCTCGCGTTCGGCATGGTCATCGCCTTCATGACGCTGATCATGATGAAGCGCCTCTCGCCACTCGTCGCGCTCATCCTCGTGCCGATCGCCTTCGGGCTCCTCGCCGGCTTCTCCACCGAGCTGGGCGAGATGATGCTCGCGGGCATCCGGAACCTCGCGCCCACGGGCGTGATGCTCATGTTCGCGATCCTCTACTTCGCGATCATGATCGACGCGGGGCTCTTCGAGCCTTTCGTGCAGCGGATCCTCGACCTCGTGCGCGGCGACCCGCTCAAGATCATCGTCGGCTCGGCCGTGCTGGCACTCGTCGTCTCGCTCGACGGCGACGGCTCCACCACGTACATGATCACGACGGCGGCGATGCTCCCGCTCTACCGCCGGATGGGGATGCGCCTCCTCAACCTCGCGTGCGTGGTCATGCTCGCGGGCGGGGTGATGAACATCCTGCCGTGGGGCGGCCCCACGGCGCGCGCGGCGAGCGCGCTCAACCTCGAGATGAACGAGGTCTTCGTGCCGATGATCCCGGCCATGGCCTGCGGGGCGGTCTGGGTGATCTTCGTGGCCTATCGGCTCGGGCTGCGCGAGCGGGCGCGGCTCGCCGTCGAGGGAGTGGCCTCGCCCGATGGCGAGTTGCCCCCCGTGCTCGAGGAGGAGCTGGCGAACCCCGACTTCCACGAGGACACCGAGCACCGCCGCCCCGACCGCCTGGTGGTGAACGCGATCCTCACCGCGGTGCTCCTCGTCGGGCTCGTGACCGCGGTGATGCCGCTCCCCGCGCTCTTCATGCTCGGCTTCGCGATCGCGATGATGCTGAACTACCCGAGCATCGACGAGCAGAAGGCGCTCCTCTCGCGGCACGCCGGCAACGTGCTCGCCGTCGTGGGGCTGATCTTCGCCGCGGGGGTCTTCACCGGCATCCTCTCCGGCACGAAGATGGTGGACGCGATGGCGAACAGCGTCGTGGGCGCCGTCCCCGAGGCGCTCGGCCCCTACCTCGCCGTGGTCACGGCGGTGCTGAGCGTCCCCTTCACCTTCTTCATCTCCAACGACGCGTTCTACTTCGGGATCCTGCCGATCCTGGCCGAGGCGGGGAAGGCGTTCGGGATCACCGCGGCGGAGATGGCGCGCGCCTCGCTGATGGGGCAGCCGGTGCACCTCCTGAGCCCGCTCGTGCCGAGCACCTACCTCCTCGTCGGGCTGGTGGGTGTCGACTTCGACGACCACCAGCGCTACACGATGAAGTGGGCGCTCATGAGCGTGGTCGTCCTGATCACGGTCGGCCTCCTCACCGCGATCATCCCGCTGGTGGGCACCGCCGCGCCGTGAACCTGTACGACGACGAGGCGCGGGCGGACTCGTATGCCGCCGTCGGCTTCGAGGGGACGTACCACCTCGCCTGTCGTGACCTGCCGGCGCTCCTCGCCGCGCACGTGGTCGGGAGTTCCGCGCTCGACCTCGGCTGCGGGGCAGGGAGGTCGACGCGGCTCCTCAGGCGACTCGGGTTCTCGTGCGTCGGCGTGGACATCTCCGCCGCCATGCTCGAGCGCGCGCGGCGCGCCGATCCCGAGGGGGACTACCGCTTGGTGCCGGATGGCGACCTCTCCTCACTGGGCGAGCGCCGGTTCGACCTGGTGCTTGCCATGTTCCCGCTTGACAACGTGGCGACGGTCGAACGGAAGCGAGCGTTCCTCACTGCGGCGCGTGGCCGGCTGGCACCGCACGGCCGGTTCGTCTGCGTGGTCTCGTCGCCCGAGCTCTACCTGCACGACTGGCTCTCCTTCACCACGCTCCAGTTCCCCGGGAACCGAACCGCGGGAGACGGGGAGACGGTCCGGATCGTGATGCTCGACGGCCCGGACCGCCGGCCGATCGAGGACACGCTCTGCACGGATGAGACCTATCGTGCGCTCTTCGCGCAGGCAGGACTCACGCTGCTGGAGACGGCGCGTCCCCGCGGGCTCCCGACCGACCCGTACCCCTGGGTCAGCGAGGAGCAGGTGGCACCGTGGACGATCTACGTCCTGGGGCCAGGCTGATCGCCGGCGGGTCTCTGCGGGGTCTTCTGTGCGGGGACCAGCGCCGGCGTCGGCCCGGCCTGCGTCCAGACCAGTCGGGAGGTGTCGAATCCCTGCGCCGCCGCGGTCGACACGAATCGCGTGTAGACCGTGGGGTCGAGCTTCGGCGAGCG
>CAZHAG010000050.1:2532-9906 GCA_964529705.1 uncultured Gemmatimonas sp.
CCGCCGCGGTCGACACGAATCGCGTGTAGACCGTGGGGTCGAGCTTCGGCGAGCGCGAGAGCATCCAGAGGTATTTCCGTGATGGGTCGCCCACGAGTGCGGCTCCGTAGTCATCGGTGAGGTCGAGGATCCAGTAGTCCCCCCAGACCATCGGGAGGAACGACAGGAAGGCGGGTGCGAATCGGACCTTGAGGCGCGAGGCGGGGCCATCGGCGTCCGCGAGCCGCGCCCTCCCCTCCGCGCGCATCGGACTGCCATCGGTGCGTCGGCAGCTGTTCACGACACGGATCTGGCCGTTCCCGAGCAGCGTGTACTCCGCGGTGGTCTCACCCGCGCAGTCCTGCTGGAAGCGGTTCGGGAGGCGCGCGACCTCATGCCAGAGGCCGGCGTAGCGTTCAAGGTCCACGGCGGCCACGGGCCGCACCGGGACGGGTACCGTGTCCCGGGCGGCCGTGGCGCCCAACACGAGCGTGACGAGTGCGGTGGTCAGCACCAGCACGTCAGTAGGTGATGCGGAAGCCGGCCGCGAAGGGCCAGACCCAGGCGTTCGTCGTGCCCAGCTCCGCTTCCTTCGTGAACGCGATGTCGCCCTGCGGGCTCGCGACCAGGCTGAAGCGGTCGTTCACGCGATAGATCAGCTTCGCGCCGACGTTGATCGCCGGGTAGGTGTAGGTGTCGCCGCCGTCGATCCCGAAGCTCATCGCCCCGATGCCGGCGTTCAGCACGACCGTCAGCGGGCTCTCGGCGCGCTTGCCGAGCTGGTAGCCGAGCTTCGCGATGTAGTGGTTCACGGTGATGTCCGGGCCACCCGACGTCTTGTTGGCGTGGGTCCCGAAGTCGAAGTCGCCGATGAGCCAGAGTCGCTCGCTGACCTTCGTGCTGAGGCCGACGCCGAAGCTTCCGCCGGCCTTGGCCGCGTCAGCGATGTCGAAGGTCGGGACGTTCGCGCCGCCGCGGAGCTCGATCGCTCCCTGGGCATTCGCGGTGCCGGTGACGAAGAGCGCGGCGACAGCCGCCGCGATCACCCGGGAAATCATTGGAACGCGCATCTCTCCTCCATTTGGTGGTGTGCTGTCTCGATCGGCCCTGAGCGGTCGCCCAGTCGCCGGTGGATGGATGATCGCCGTTTGTCCGTCATTTGTCAAGGGTCCGTCCAGAATATATCTTGACAATACCTAGACAATAGGTTATCGTAGTGGAGGTCACACACACTCCCCCATCCCCCGAGGCCACACCCATGAGGATCGCCATCGTCGGAAGCGGCGTCGCAGGGCTGGTCGCGGCGCACCACCTACACCCCAGGCACGAGATCACCGTCTTCGAAGCCGGCGACCGTGTCGGCGGACATGTCCATACCTGGGACCTCGAGGTCGCCGGCCGCCGCGTCGCCGTCGACTCCGGGTTCATCGTCTACAATGAGCGCAACTATCCGAACTTCACCCGGCTCCTCGACGTGCTGGGTGTGGAGACACGCGCGAGCGAGATGAGCTTCAGCGTGCGGCACGACGCGACGGGCCTCGAGTACAATGGGTCCACGCTCCGTCAGCTCTTCGTCCAGCCGCGCAACCTCGTGCACCCCCGCTTCCTGCGCATGGTGGCCGAGATCCTGCGCTTCAACCGCGACGCGATCGGCCAGCTGCAGGCGGCTCCCGACGGCATCTCCCTCGGGGCCCTGCTGCAGCTCGGCGGGTACTCGGCGGCGTTCCGCGACTGGTACCTCCTCCCGATGGGTTCCGCGATCTGGTCGGTGAGCGCACGCACGGTCCTGGACATGCCGGCCGCGTTCTTCATCCGGTTCTTCGAGAACCACGGGATGCTCACCGTGAACGACCGGCCGCTCTGGCGCACGGTCTCCGGCGGCTCGATGCGCTATGTGGAGGCGCTCGTCGCGCCCTTCCGTGACCGCATCCGCCTGCGGACGTCCGTCCGGCGCATCGAGCGCACCAGCGGGGGAGTCCTCGTCGACGGTGCGCCCTTCGACCGCGTCGTGCTCGCCTGCCACAGCGACCAGGCGCTCGCGCTCCTCGCCGATGCGAGCGACGCCGAGCGCGAGGTGCTCGGCGCGCTCCCATACCAGCGGAACGATGTCGTCCTGCACACGGACACGACCCTGCTCCCCCGCGCGCGCGCCGCCTGGGCGGCGTGGAACTACCGCGTCGCCGACGATCCCGAGGCACCGGCGAGCGTCACCTACGACATGAACATCCTGCAGGGACTGGACGCGCCCGAGACGATCTGCGTGACGCTCAACGCCACCGAGGCGATCGACCCGGCGCGCATCCTCGGGCGCGTCGTCTACGACCATCCGGTCGCGACCGCGGCCGGCACGCAGGCCCGGGCGCGCCGCATCGAGATCAGCGGCCAGCGCGCCACGCACTTCTGCGGCGCGTACTGGGGGAACGGGTTCCACGAGGACGGCGTCGTCAGCGCCCTCGCGGTGGTGCAGGAGGTCGATCGCGCCGCACGTCCCACGCGGCCGCGCGCCGCGCTGGTGGCGGCATGACCCGGAGCGCCGTGTACGAGGGCACCATCCGGCACCGCCGCCGCGAGCCGACGGAGCATGAGTTCCACTACCGGATCTTCATGCTCTACCTCGACCTGGCCGAGCTCCCTGGGCTCTTCGACGGGCGCTGGCTCTGGTCCGCCCGCCGTCCGGCGCTCGCCTGGTTCCGGCGCGCCGATTACCTGGGGGACCCCGCGATGCCACTCGACGTGGCGGTCCGCGAGCTCGTCCGAGCGCGCACCGGCGTGCGGCCGAGCGGTCCCATCCGGCTCCTCACGCACCTGCGCTACTTCGGGTATGCGCAGAACCCGGTGAGCTTCTACTACTGCTACTCCGCCGACGGCAGCGCCCTCGAGACCATCGTCGCCGAGGTCACGAACACCCCGTGGGGGGAGCGTGCCGCGTACGTGGTTCCGGTCCCTCCGGGGAACGCCGCTTGGGCGTCGGCGGAGCTCGAGAAGCGCCTCCACGTCTCGCCCTTCATGCCGATGGACCAGTCGTACGGCTGGCACTTCACCCCGCCCGGCGACCGGCTCCGCGTGCACATGGAGAACCGCACCGACGGCGTGAAGGTGTTCGACGCCACGCTCGACCTCGAGCGCCGTCCCTTCACGCCGCGCGTGCTGGCCTCCGTGCTCACGCGATTCCCCCTGATGACCGGGCAGGTCGTGCTCGGCATCTATTGGCAGGCGCTGCGCCTCTGGCTCAAGAGCGTGCCCCTCCACGACCATCCCAAGCACCGGAGGACCGATGGATCCGTTGTCATCCCTCGCTAGGCGCGCGCTCGAGGCGAACCTCGTCCGCCTCCGCCACGGCCGGCTCGAACTCGCCGACGCCGGGCGCACGCAGAGCTTCGGCGACCCGTCCGCGCCCGCGATCACCATCGAGGTGCGCGACGCGCGTGCCTACCGCGCCATCGCGTTCGGCGGAGCGGTGGGTGCCGGCGAGTCGTACGCGGAAGGGTGGTGGACCACCGACGACCTCACGGGCGTCGTCCGTCTCCTCGTCCGCAACCGCGACGCGCTGGACGGCCTCGAGCGCGGGCTCGCCCGCGTGGTGCAGCCGCTCCGCCGCGCCTGGCACGCCCTCAACCGCAACACCCGCCGCGGCAGCCGGCGCAACATCGGCGCGCACTACGACCTCGGGAACACCTTCTTCGCCACCTTCCTCGACGAGACGATGACCTACTCGTCCGGGCTCTTCGAGCGCCCGGGCGCGACGATGGCGGAGGCCTCGACCGCGAAGTACGACCGCATCTGTGCGCTGGTGGACCTCGGCCCCGAGGACCACCTGCTCGAGATCGGCACGGGGTGGGGAGGCTTCGCCATCCACGCCGCCACGCGGTACGGGTGCCGCGTCACCACCACCACGATCTCCGAGGCGCAGCACGCCTACGCCACGGCGCGCGTCGACGCGCTCGGCCTCTCCGACCGCGTCACCGTGCTCCGCCAGGACTACCGCGACCTGGCCGGCACCTACGACAAGCTGGTGTCGATCGAGATGATCGAGGCCGTGGGACACGAGCACCTCGACGCCTTCTTCGCGCAGGTCGCCGCGCGCCTCGCGCCGCACGGCCGCGCCGCGATCCAGGCCATCACGATCGACCACGACCGCTACGACCTCGCGCGGAAGGAGGTCGACTTCATCAAGCGCCATATCTTCCCGGGGAGCTGCATCCCCTCGGTGCCGGTGCTGGCGCGCGCCAGTGCGCGCACCGACCTGCGCGTGGCACAGGTGGACGAGCTCGGCCTCCACTACGCCGAGACGCTGCGCCGCTGGCGCATGGCGATGTTCGGGTCGCGCGACCGGCTGGCCGCGCTCGGCTTCGACGCGCGCTTCCAGCGGCTCTGGGAGTTCTACTTCTGTTACTGCGAGGGCGGGTTCCTCGAGCGCGCCATCGGGACGGTGCAGATCGCGTACGAGAAGCCCGCTGCGCCCGCCACCCGGCATCGCCGGGCCGGTGGGATCCCCGCCATCGAACATCAATCACGGAGCGTCGCATGAGCATCGGACTCGGAGTGGAACTCGCGGAGCGCGGCCTCGTCGCGACGCCGCTGCTGCGGAGCGCGATCCGCCGCCTCTGCACGCAGCGGCTGGCCGAGGTGGAGGGGCGGGGCGGGCTCGAGGCCTTTCTCGACGGCCTGCGCGGGGCTCCCGTGGCGCTCGTGCCGGAGGAGGCGAACGCCCAGCACTACGAGGTGCCGGCGGAGTTCTTCCGGCTCGTCCTCGGGCCGCACCGCAAGTACTCGTCCGCCCAGTGGCCCGACGGCGTGCGTACCCTCGGAGAGGCCGAGGAGGCGATGCTCGCACTCACCTGCGAGCGTGCGGCGCTCGCGGACGGGCAGGAGATCCTCGAGCTCGGGTGCGGCTGGGGCTCGCTCTCCCTCTACATGGCGCGCCGCTATCCGGCCGCGCGCATCGTCGCGGTCTCGAACTCGCACTCGCAGCGCGCGTTCATCGAGTCCGTCGCCCCGCCCAACCTGCGGGTGATCACCGCCGACATGAACGCCTTCGACCCGGGCCGGCGATTCGACCGGATCGTGAGCGTCGAGATGTTCGAGCACATGCGCGCCTGGTCCACGCTGCTCGCGCGCGTGCACGGCTGGTTGCGCGACGACGGGCGCCTCTTCGTCCATGTCTTCTGCCACCGGCGCGAGGCATACACCTACGAGACCGAGGGGGCGGACAACTGGATGGGGCGCCACTTCTTCAGCGGGGGGATCATGCCCTCGTTCGGCCTCCTCCCCGCGGTGGCGGAGGGATTCACGCTGGAGCACCAGTGGTGGCTCGACGGCACGCACTACCAGCGCACGGCCGCGGCGTGGCGCCGGAACCTCGAGCGGCGCCGGGGCGAGGTGCTCGACGTCCTGCGCGCGCACTACGGTGGCGACGCGAACCGGTGGTATCACCGCTGGCGGATGTTCTTCCTCGCCTGCGAGGAGCTCTTCGGCTACGCGGGTGGGACGGAGTGGGGCGTGGCGCACTATCGCCTCGCGCGCGGCGAGCCGGCCGCGGGGAGCGCGTCGTGACCCACATCCTGCGCCGCACCAAGGTCGTGCCCGGCTCGCTCCACGAGGTGTTCGCCTTCCACACGGATCCCATGAACCTCGAGGCACTGACGCCTCCCTGGCTCGCATTCAAGGTGCTCGACAGCACCGACCCGGTCGTCCGCCTCGGAACGCGCATCAGGTACCGGCTCCGGCTCCACGGCATCCCGATGGGGTGGGAGTCGCGGATCTCCGAGTTCGAGGAGGGCCGTTCCTTCGCGGACGAGATGCTCTCGGGTCCCTACAAGCGGTGGTATCACCGGCACACCTTCCGTGCCGTCGAGGGGGGCGTGCAGATCGAGGACGTCGTGGAGTATGCGCTCCCCTTCGGTCCCCTCGGGCGGCTCGCGCACGCGCTCCTGGTGCGCCGGCAGCTCCGGCAGATCTTCGACTACCGCGCGGAGGCGATCGACCGCCTCTTCCCCGCGCCCCCACCCCGGCTGACGGTGATGCGATGACGATGATGCCCTTCCTCAAGCTGTACGGCGCCGGACTCGTCGTCCTCCTCGGCATGGACCTCCTCTGGCTCGGGGTCGTCGCGAAGGGGTTCTACCAGCGCCAGCTCGGGCACCTGATGCGCCCCGACGTGCAGTGGGGCGCGGCGGTCGCCTTCTACCTCATCTACGTGGCGGTGGTCGTGCTGATCGTGGTGATGCCGGCCATCGAGAAGCGCTCGCTCTCCCGCGCGGTCCTCTTCGGTGCGCTCTTCGGGCTGGCCGCGTACGCGGCCTACGACCTCACGAGCCTCGCGCTCATCCGCGACTTCCCCGCGACGGTCGCCCTCGTCGACCTGCTCTGGGGCACGACGCTCACGGCGGTGCTGAGCGGCGCGGTCTACTACGTGGGCGCCTCATCCGAGTGAGAGCTGGGCGCCCGCGTCCTCGCCGCCGAAGCGCTCGAGGTAGCGCGAGAGGTCGAGCTTCCGCAGGGTGTTCGCGGAGGACATGAAGCGGATCTTGCCGACGACCGGCCGCTCCGGGCCCCAGGCGCGGTCGTAGCGGCCCAGCACCCAGAAGATCCCCGAGTAGGAGTTGGGGTCGCGGCCGTCGAGCGCGTACCGGTTGTTCAGCTCGACCATCACCGCGAGTGCCTCGCGGGGGGAGCGGGTCCACTCGAGGATCTTCTTCCCCCAGAGCATCCGCAGGTAGTTGTGCAGGTGGCCGGTGGTGCGGAGCTCGCGCTGTGCGGCGTTCCAGACCGGGTCGTGCGTGGCGGCCCCGGCGAACTCGTCGAGCGTGTAGAGGTACTCGCGCGGGTCGTCCGCGTGCTCGTCGAGCGTCCGCAGCGCCCACTCGGGGAGGGAGTCGTACTCCGCGTACGCCGCGTCGTGCGCGCAGGCGTTGAAGCCGAGTTCGCGCCAGGTGATGAGCTGGTCGAGGAATGCGCCCGCGGAGCCGCCACCCCATCCCGCGCGGCTCCCCCGCGCGGAGGTCTCGATCATCGCGGGCGTCCATTCGCCGCGCGCGATCACCTCGGCCACCACCTGGTGCGTGCCGATGTGGCCGAAGTGGAGGTAGGGGGAGAGTCCCGAGGCGCCAGCCGCGTCCGGGTCGTTGCGGTCGCGCTCGTAGGCGTCGAATCCGCGGTCGAGGAACGCGGTGAGCGTGCGCAGGGCGGCGCGCTGGCCGCCGAAAGTGGGAACGGCGGCCACGGAGTGGTCGATCGGGAGCGCGGCGACGAGTGCCGCGGGGTCGTCGAGGCCGGCCGCGGCGGGCCACTGCGCCGTGATGTCGTCGGGGAGTGCGGCGAGGGCGGGGAGGTGCGCGCCACGGAGCGCGTCCTCCGCCGGCATCGGCGCGCCTTCCTTGGCGAGCCAGGGGTGGA
>CAZHAG010000050.1:10006-17228 GCA_964529705.1 uncultured Gemmatimonas sp.
TCCTTGGCGAGCCAGGGGTGGACGAAGCGGCGGAAGGCGTAGGCGGTGGGGTAGGCGTGGTCGGTCGCGCGGAGCGGGACCAGGCCGTTGCCGTCCACCGCCTCGAGCAGGACGTCCACCTGGGCGGCGGCGGCGCGCAGCATCCGCGGCAGGAAGAAGGCCGGGAAGTCGTCGGTGACCACCACGCAGGCGCGCCGGGCGAGTGCGCGCAGCAGGCCACGTCCCGCGCCCGGCGTGGGCTCGAGGTAGGGATGGTAGGTGACCGGGCGACGCGCGAACGCCTGCGCGTTGTCGGCCATCCCCTGGATCACGAAGGTGTGCAGGCGGTCGCTCGCCCACGGGTAGGCCGCGCGCAGGGGCTCGAGCACGACGAGCGGGCGACCCAGCGTGCGCGCGTGGGCGACCGCGCGGTCGAGCGCGAAGTTCGCGGTGGCGCGGCGCGCGCTCGTCATCCAGTAGAGCACGTACTCGCGTTCCGGCGCGATGGCGCGCGCGTTCACCGCGCGGACGCGCACCGCCGGCACCCGCGTCATCGCAGGCCGTTGAGCATCGTGCGGAAGGCGTCCACGTCGGGGACGATGTCGACCTGCCGCACCGCGCCGGCCACCGCTTCCGCCGCCTGGCCGCCCACCAGGATCGGCATCGCCGTGCCGACGCGCTTGCGGAGCAGCGTGAGTTCGTCCGCGAGGCCCGGGGTGGCGGTGGTGACCGAGAGCGCGATGGCGCGCGCGCCGACGTCCAGCGCCACGCGCGCGATGTCCGGGCCGGGGAGGTCGCTCCCGAGGTAGGTGACGCGCCAGCCGTCGAGCGCGGCGGCGGTCGCGGCGAAGAGCGCGCCGATCTCGTGGCGCTGGCCGGTGAGGGTCGCCACCACGAGGCGGGGGGCGCCGTCGGGCGGCGGGAGCATGCCCAGCATGTCGTGCATGAGGCGGCGCATCACCTCGGAGGCGGCGTGCTCGTGCGCCGGTGTCAGCTCACCGCGGTGCCAGAGCTCGCCGAGTTCGTGCATGAAGGGCGTCGCGATCTCGGCGGTGAACCGCTCGGGGGTCCGGGTGAAGAGCGCGCGGGAGAGGATGACGCGGAGGGTGCCCTGGTCCGCGCGCCGCACGGCGGCGATCGAATCCGCGAGCAGTTGCGCCGCGTCCTCGTTGGTCGACGCGGTCGGGGTGGTGAGCTGCTGCTGCGCCGCGTCCTCGCTCACGAGGCGCGCGATCTCCTCGGTCGGCAGGGAGGCCACGTCGCCGATGCGGCGTCCGCCTCCCATCGCGTCCTTGATCAGGCGCAGGCGCTCGATGTCGGCATCCGAGTAGAGGCGATGTCCGCCGTCGCTGCGGCTGGGCGTGACGGCCTGGTAGCGCTTCTCCCACGCGCGGAGAAGGTCGGCAGAGACGCCGGAGCGCCTGACGACCACTTGAATAGGATGGAGATCCAGGGACGGCGATGTATTCGGCATGGATGAACGGTAGCGTTTTGTATAATGAATGTCAAGGAATAATCTTGACAGAGGCTTGACATTTCCTGCGTAGTTCTAGACATTACTTGGACACCACGCTGTTCACCACTTCCCAAGGGGACCAGAACCATGAAGCTCACCACGTTGTTCGCCACCGCCGCCGTCGCCGGAACGCTCTTCGCCACCACCTCCTCGGCGCAGATGGCCAAGCCCGCCGGCCCCTCCGCTCCGTCCGCCGACATCGTCGACGTCGCGATCGGTGCCGGTTCGTTCAAGACCCTCGTCGCGGCGGTCCAGGCGGCCGGCCTCGTCGAGACCCTGAAGTCCGCGGGCCCCTTCACGGTCTTCGCGCCGACCGATGAGGCGTTCGCCAAGCTGCCCGCCGGTACGGTCGAGTCGCTCCTGAAGCCGGAGAACAAGGACAAGCTCGTCGCGATCCTCACCTACCACGTCGTGCCGGGCAAGGTGCTCGCCAAGGATGTCGTCGGCCTGACCAGCGCCAAGACGGCGCAGGGCTCGTCCGTCGCGGTGAAGGTCAGCAACGGCACCGTGATGATCGACAATGCGAAGGTCGTGAAGACCGACATCGCGGCGTCGAACGGTGTGATCCACGTGATCGACACGGTGATCCTGCCCAAGATGTGATCCGGGCGCCCGGTGCCTCGCACCGGGTGTATCATCACCGGCAGGGGCCGCGTCGGATCTCCGGCGCGGCCCTTGTCGTCCCTCCCCCCCGGAGCCCGACGCCATGCCCGACACCAGACCCCTGATGCTCGTCACCGGCGCGACCGGCTACATCGGCGGGCGCCTCGTGCCCCGCCTGCTCGAGGCGGGGTGGCGCGTGCGCTGCCTGGTGCGCGATCCCGCGCGGCTCGAGGGGCGGTCCTGGCACGGGGCGGTGGAGATCGTGACCGGTGACGTGCTCGACGCGGCGTCACTCGGGCCCGCGATGCGCGGGGTGCACTCCGCCTACTACCTCGTGCACAGCATGGGGGGCGGCGCCGGGTTCCACGAGCGCGACCTTACGGGCGCGCGCCAGTTCGCCGAGGCGGCGCGCGACGGCGGCGTCACGCGCATCATCTACCTCGGCGGACTCGCCGCCGAACAGCGCGACCTCTCGCACCACCTCCGCTCGCGCCAGCAGACGGGGGACGCGCTCCGGAGCGCCGGCGTGCCGGTCACCGAGTTCCGCGCGGGTGTCATCGTCGGGTCGGGGAGCGTCTCGTTCGAGCTGATCCGCTATCTCACGGAACGTCTCCCGGCGATGATCTGCCCGCGCTGGGTCTTCACGCGCACGCAGCCGATCGGGGTGCGCGAGGTGCTCGCCTACCTCACCGCCGCCCTCTCGCAACCCGCCTCCACCGGACGCACGATCGAGATCGGCGGTGCCGACGTCCTCACCTACGGCGAGATGATGCAGGGGTACGCCGCCGCGCGCGGCCTGACGCGATGGATCATCCCCGTCCCCGTCCTCACGCCCCGCCTCTCCTCCTACTGGGTCAACATCGTCACGCCGATCCCCGCCGTGATCGCCCGGCCGCTCATCGACGGGCTGCGCAACGAGAGCGTCGTGCACGACCCCGTCGCCGCTGAGCTCTTCCCGCAGATCCGGCCGGTCCCCTACCGCGAGGCGGTCGCGCGCGCCCTCGCGCGCCTCAGGGCGAGCGAGATCGAGACCACGTGGAGCGACGCGCTCAGCACGAGCGCGGGAGCGCGGCCCCCGGTCGTGCTCGCGACGCACGAGGGGATGATCATCGAACGCCGCGAGCGCGTGGTGGACGCGGATGCGGGCGCGGTCTTCACCGTCTTCACGGGACTCGGCGGCCGGCGCGGCTGGCTCTACATGAACTGGGCCTGGGTGATCCGCGGATTCCTCGACCGCGTGATCGGCGGCGTGGGACTGCGTCGCGGCCGGCGCGATCCCGACGCACTCCGCGCCGGGGATGCGCTCGACTTCTGGCGCGTCGAGGCGGTGGAGCCCGGCGCGCTTCTCCGCCTGCGGGCCGAGATGAAGGTCCCGGGCGAAGCCTGGCTGCAGTTCAAGGTCGTCCCTGAGGTGGGAGGCAGCGTGCGCCTCTCGCAGACCGCCTTCTTCGCGCCGAAGGGGCTGTTCGGCTGGCTCTACTGGTATGCGCTCTATCCCGTGCACGCGCTGATCTTCAGCGGTCTCGTCGACCGCATCGCACGGCGGTCGCGCGAGGGGGGAGGCGGCGCTTAGATTCCGCCCCATGACCGCGCGCAAACGCTTCGGGCTCTCCCTCGCCTCCGTCATGGCTCTCGCGATCCTCGCGACCGGTGCCGTGCACCCTGGAGATGGCGCCCGGCGGCACACGCGGCTGACCAAGAGCTCCCCAGCGAAGGACACGGTCCTGGTGGCCTCCCCGCCCTCGATCGACCTCTGGTTCAGCGAGCCGGTGGAACTCGGGGCGAGCCGGATCCGGCTCTCGGCCGGCGAGCGCGCCATCGCCCTCGGCTCCGTGACGCGCGACGACAAGGTGAAGGACGCCCCCCTCTCGGCCAAGCTTGCCGCGCCGCTGGCGCCGGGCGAGTACACGGTCTCCTGGTCCACCGCCTCCAGGGATGGTCATGTGGTGAAGGGCACCTTCGCCTTCACGCTGCGCCCCTGAGCGGCACCGCGGCCGCGGTTGACTCCGGTCGCCGCTGCCGCTACCCTTCAAGGCTCTGTTCCGTGCCGCCCGCCGGGCGATCCACGTAGTGGCAGAAGGTCGAACACAGGAAGGGAACCAGAACGATGCCGACGATCAACCAGCTCGTCCGTCAGAGCCGGCGCGCCGTGGTCAAGAAGGACAAGGCGCCTGCGCTGAAGGAGAACCCGTTCAAGCGTGGCGTGTGCACCCGCGTGTACACCACCACCCCCAAGAAGCCGAACTCGGCGCTGCGGAAGGTCGCGCGTATCCGGCTCGTCAACGGGTTCGAAGTCACCGCCTACATCCCCGGTGAAGGGCACAACCTCCAGGAACACTCGATCGTGCTCATCCGTGGTGGTCGTGTGAAGGACCTTCCCGGCGTCCGTTACCACATCGTACGCGGCAAGCTCGACGCCTCCGGCGTCGCGGGACGCAACAAGAGCCGCTCCAAGTACGGGACCAAGAAGCCGAAGGCGGGTGCCGCGGCTGGAGGGAAGAAGTAAATGAGCCGCCGCAAGAGTGCCGTGAAGCGCACCATCCTCTCGGATGCGCGCTACGACAGCCAGACCGTCAGCAAGTTCATCAACGTCCTGATGTACCAGGGCAAGAAGTCCACCGCCGAGCGCATCTTCTATGGCGCGATGGACATCGTCGAGGCCAAGACCTCGCAGCCCGGCGTCAACATCTTCAAGCAGGCGCTCACCAACCTCAAGCCGGTCGTCGAGGTGAAGAGCCGCCGCGTCGGCGGCGCCACGTACCAGGTGCCCGTCGAGGTCCGCCCCGAGCGCCGCACGGCGCTGGCGATGCGCTGGCTGATCTCGTTCTCGCGCGAGCGCAACGAGAAGTCGATGGCCGAGAAGCTGGCGGCCGAGACGATCGCCGCGTCCAAGGGCGAGGGGAACGCCGTGAAGAAGAAGGACGACACCCACCGCATGGCCGAGGCCAACAAGGCGTTCGCGCACTATCGTTGGTAGGTCGACGGCAGGTGTGAGGTGTGAGGTGTGAGAGCGGGGGGCGACCACAGGTCGCCCCCCGCTTCTTTCGCAGTCACTGCGTGTCGGCGCGGTCGCGACGATGCCAGGCCGCGACGCGACCGGTGACGTGGCGGTGACGGCCGTGCGGCAGTCAATAGGATCGCCCAACGAAATTCCGCGCACCCAGCAGCAACCGATTCGTAGCACACGCGTGGCCGTCCAGTCCTATCGTGCCGCCTCTTCGAAGGTTCTCACCAACCACGCACGGAGGTAGCTATGCATGGACGGAAGTGGGAGCGGTTGCCGTATCTCTTCGCGCTCGTCATCGGACTCGGGCTGAGCTCGATGACCGAGGCGAAGGCGCAGAGCCCGACTCAGGGCGTGTACGCGTGTCTGGACGGCGCCGCCGACGCACTCAAGAGTTGCGTCGATGACCTGCCGTGGTATGCCGAGGCGCTGTGCTATGCACGCTATGCGTCCGACGGCATCCTCTGTGCTCCTTCGGTCGTGTTCGGGGCGCTCTGAGCCGATGCGAACGATCGCGAGTCACTCCCTCGCGCTCACCCTGCTGGTCCTCGCTGCGTGCAGCGGGGACCAGCAGTCGCGGCGCTCAGACATGGCAGTCGCGACCGTGGAGGCCGTGTCGCCGGAGGTCACGCACGCGCTGCTCGCCGACGACGGCACCCTGATCTCGGTGCGGGACGTCGTCGCCACTGACAGCGCGCTGATGATCCTCGATCGATCGTCAAGCGAAGTGTGGCGGTTGGAGCTCCAACGCACGTCCACACTGCGCCGCGTCTCCCGCCCGCGGCAGTTCGGCCAGGGAGATGTGTTCGCCATGGCCACGCACCCTGCCGGCCTCTCTCTCCTTGGGATCGATGGTGCGTTGCGCGTGATGCAGCGCCCGGATGCGGACCGACTCGCGTACACGATTCGCGCCTTCAGGCCGGTCCATCGCCCCATGGCACTCGGCGAATGGCCGTCCGGACGCTGGGTGGCCGTGCACGCGCTGGTGGTGTTGCAGGGTGCCTCGGCGGACAGCGTCGTGGTGTCGGCGGTCGATTCCGCGGGGCGCGTGTCACGAGTGTTCGGCCTCGAACGCAGTGGCCCCTCACGCCCGGACGCGTTCATGGTCGATCCGATCAGCGCGCGCGTCCTTGGTGGCCGCGTCGTGCTCGTGGGGGCCGACCCCGCGCGCGTCCTCTTCATCTCTGTCCAGGGCACGCAGGTCGACACACTGATCGACGCACCGCGACGCGAACTCAGCGCGGTCGAGCGGAACGGACTCGAGCGGATGCTGGCCGACCCGCGGACGCCCGCCGCGCTACGTTCGTCGCGACGGCCGGGTCAGCGCCCAGCTGCGCTCGCCGCGCTGCCGTTCGCGGAGGGCTACCTTGTCGTTGCGCAGGGTGGTGAAGACGCGAAGGTCCTCGACCTGTACTGTGGTCGCACGTTCCGCCGAACGCTGCTGTCGCGAGTCGGTCTGCATGACATCTTCGTGGTGGACGGCGGGATCGTCACGGTCGACGAACCGGCGAGTGAGGCACCCGAGCGTCCCCAGGTGCTCTCGTTCTACCGCGGCACGGACTTCCTCACCGAGTGTGCGAAGTGAACGACGCCCTCGTCGTTGCGAGTGGGCTGGTGAAGTCCTACGGTGCGGTCCGTGCCGTCGACGGTGTCGACCTCACGCTGGAGGCTCGACGCGTGGTCGGTGTCGCCGGGCCGAACGGATCGGGGAAGTCCACGATGGCGCGGATGCTGTTGGGATTCTCCTCGCCCGACAGCGGCAGCGTGACGGTCGCCGGCCTCACGCCGGCTGCGTATCGCGAAGCCCACGGGGTCGGCTTCGTCCGCGAGGACGGCGCACGAGGGTGGGATCGACTGACGCCGAGGCAGTTGCTCTCGCTCAGGGGGGATCCCGACGACGCCACCGTGCGGCAGGTGGGAGAGATCCTGAAGCTCGCTTCGCTGATGGATCGACCCATCGCCGGTCTCTCGAAGGGGCAGTGGCGCACCTGTCAGCTCTGGTTCGCACTCGCGTCGAGTTCACGGTTCTTGGTGCTCGACGAACCCGATGCCGGACTCGATCCCGCGGCGCTCGACCGCCTTCGCATCGTGGTGCGCTCCGCGGCGGATCGCGGCGCGGC
>CAZHAG010000051.1:0-16948 GCA_964529705.1 uncultured Gemmatimonas sp.
TAAGCACGCCGCCAGCGTTCGTCCTGAGCCAGGATCAAACTCTCCAATGAGTGTTCAATCAGCTCTACCGAATCGCTGTCACGCTGTCATCGCATGACAGCGTCATTCGGAATCACAAAAATTGTTCAGGTCTGAACTCTCCCCCAGCCCCTGAATGGACCAGGATCACAGAGTTCGCCTCGCACACTTTGCGATATCTCTCTCAACTCGATTGTCAATCAGCGTTGTTTCGCTCCGCCCATGATTTCCGGGGGAGCCTATAAGAATACTTGAGTAAGCCGAGCGTGTCAAGGGCCCTTCCAAACTTCTTGCCCAGACTCACAACCAGGCCTCGCGACCCGGACGACCACTCGATCCCCACGACTTCGCAGGGAGAATCGAATAGTAATGGCACCTTTCGGTGCACGCAAGGGTGACCCCGCCCACTTCCCACTCCACAAGAAAAAAGCCCCGACGATCGCCGGGACTCATCCCTGCTCCACCCGTCACCCTGCCCACTCCACCCTCGAAAAATGCGCCCTGAAGGAATCGAACCTTCAACCTAGTGATTAAGAGTCACTTGCTCTGCCAATTGAGCTAAGGGCGCTCACACCATCTCATTCCTGCTCCGTCCCGCGAGGCGCGCCAGGAGGGACTCGAACCCCCGACCCACAGCTTAGAAGGCTGTTGCTCTATCCACCTGAGCTACTGGCGCTTCGTTGCGTGCCGTGTCGCTCCTGCGTCGTTGCCGCATCACACCTGCGACCGCGATGCGACCCCTTCCCTTCGCGACCCGATCGGGGCGGCCGGATTCGAACCGGCGACCTCCTGCTCCCAAAGCAGGCGCGATACCGGGCTACGCTACGCCCCGCGAACCGAACGAACAGTAGTCGGCACCGCGCCGCGGGTCAACGGGCGACGCGCACTTCCTCGCGCCACTGCGCGAGCAACGCGCGCAGCGCGCGTCCGCGATGGCTCACCGCCGCCTTCTCCGCGCGCGTGCACTCGCCGAACGCGCGCGCGAGCTCCGCGCTGAAGAACAACGGGTCGTATCCGAATCCTCCGGTGCCGCGCGCCTCGGGCAGGATGCGCCCCTCGCACGTCCCGCGCGCCATCCACTCGCGCCCCTCCCACACGCAGACCACGGCGCAGACGTAGCGCGCCGTGCGTGCGTCGGGATCCCGCACGTGCGCGAGGGCGCGCAGGAGCATCGCGTTGTTCGCGGCGTCGAGCGCCGCCCCCTCGGCCGCGCTCCCGGACCAGCGCTTGCTCCGCACGCCGGGCGCACCGCCGAGTGCGTCCACCGCGAGACCCGAGTCGTCGGCGATGACGGCGCGCCCCGGCAGGCGTGCCGCGAACCACCGCGCCTTCGCGCGCGCGTTCTCCTCGAACGTCTCGTGCACCTCGAGTGCATCCTCGGCCGCGTCGGGCGCGATGCCGGCGTCGTCGAGGTTCTGCACCGCGATGCCGACCTCACCGAACATCGCCGCGAGCTCGTCCCGCTTCCCCGTGCTGCGCGTGGCCAGCAGCACGGCCCGCGGCGCGATCGGAGCGCGCCCCGTGCTCATCGCCGTGGCGATGACGCGGCGAGCTGGTGTGGACGCGGATGCGAGAGCGCGTGCGCCTGCGCGCTGTGGAGCGCGGTGATCCCGTTCGTCGCGAGGTCGAGCAGCGCATCCAGCTCCGCGCGCGCGAATGTGCCGTGCTCGCCGGTGCCCTGCACCTCGACGAAGCGCCCCTCGCTGCTCATGACGACGTTCGCATCGACCTCCGCGCGCACGTCCTCGACGTACTCGAGGTCGAGGAGCGGACGGCCGTCGACCACGCCCACGCTCACGGCGGCCACGCGCCGGCGCACCGGCGTCGCGGCGACGCGCCCCGTCGCGACCATCCAGTCGAACGCATCGCAGACGGCGACCGCCGCACCGGTGATCGCCGCGGTGCGCGTGCCGCCGTCGGCGCGCATCACGTCGCAGTCCACCTTGAGCGTGTACTCGCCCCACTTGAAGTCGTCGAGCATCGCGCGGACGCTGCGCCCGATGAGCCGCTGGATCTCCTGCGTGCGCCCGCCGACCTGGCCACGCTCGCGCGAGGTGCGCGTGTTCGTCGCGCGCGGCAGCATCGCGTACTCGGCAGTGAGCCACCCCTCCCCCTTCCCCTTCTTCCACCCCGGCACGCCGTCCTCGACGCTCACGGCGCAGAGCACGGTGGTGTTCCCGAAGCTCACCAGGCAGGAGCCCTCGGCGTTGGGCGCCGCCCCGCGCTCGAGGGAGACGGGGCGCATGTTGTCGTCCGCGCGCCCTTCGGGGCGCGTGGCGGGGGAAGAAGCGTCAGCGGGCCTTGCCGGCACGGAGTCTCTCGACGATGGAGGTGGTGGACTGCCCCGGCGTGAGCGGGATGATCACGACGCGGCCGCCGCGCGCCTGGACGAGATCGGCGCCGACGACGGTCTCCGGAGCATAATCACCACCCTTCACGATGACATCCGGCTCGAGGACGCGCACGAGCTCGAGGGGCGTGTCCTCCTCGAAGATGACGACCGCGTCGACGGCGCCGAGGCCGGCGAGGACGTACGCGCGCTCGGCCTCGCTGCGCACGGGACGGTCCTCCCCCTTGCCGAGCCGGCGCACCGAGGCGTCGCTGTTCACGCCGACCACGAGGTGCTCGCCCTGGGCGCGCGCGCCGTAGAGGAGGTCCACGTGGCCCGGGTGCAGGAGGTCGAAGACGCCGTTGGTGAAGACGAGCGGCCCCTTGCAGCTGGCGCGCCAGCGCGCGGCCTGCGCCCGCGAGAGGATCTTCTGTCGCGGGTCGACGATCAGCGTCAGAACGTCCCCACCGCTTGCGGGTGGAAGTAGACCTCGCGCACGAACCCGGGCAGCTCGACGAGCTCGTAATACTCGGCCCAGATCTGGATCGTGCCCGGCCGGCGCCGCACGTGGACCTTGTGCGCGCCCTCGGGGAGCTTGAGCGAGTCCGCGAACTCCTTCAACCGGCGCGCGATGGTCTGGTCGCTGCGATGCGCCGCGAAGCGCGCCTCCTGCTTCATGCGATCCTCGAACTGCACGTAGCGCCAGTAGGTGCCGCCGATGTTGATGCCGAAGTAGACGAGCGCCCCGACGAACACGATCGCGAACAGGCTCCCCAGGAGCCCCTTGCCTTCACGCGTTCTCACCATTGGGACTGTGCCCCCTCGATCACGTCGTTCACGATGCGGTCGATCGCCTGCTTGCGCCCCAGCGCCTCGCCGCGGTCGTTGTACTCGCCGTCCGCCTGGATGCCCGTGCGGGACCAGAGCGTCTTCCCGGTCACCTGATCGACGATCTCCACGTCCACCTGGACACGAAGTCGCCGCCGCGCGGTGGTGGCCTGGCTGGGGTTGGCGCTGAAGGCGACGGGCTCGTCGACGACGTACCGGGTGATCTTCCCTCGCACGAGCGCGTTGGCGCGCGCCTCGGTGGCGTCGCGGAGGCCGAGGCGGGACTTCATGCCCGACTGGAGCGCCTCCTGCAGCTCGAGCGGGAGCTCGGGCGACGGCGTCTCGTTCTCGAAGGGGAGCACGGCCACCGTCTTCACGTGCGGTGGCAGTCCGCCCCCGGCGAAGCCGTAGAGGCAGCCACTGGCGAGCATCGTGAAAGCAAGCACGAGGCCCAGGGGGAGTCGGCGCGGCGCGGAGGGTCGGGTCACACAGGAAGTCTCGATGCCGCCACGTCGTGGGTCAATCGCCGGCGGAGACGACCGCCTCCAGCAGGGTACGGAAGCGGGCCGGCATGGCGACCGGGCGGTTCTCCGCGTCGATCGAGATCAGCCGAGTGGTGGCGCTCGCGAGGCGCTCGCCGGCGGTGTCGCCGGGCGCGGGGACTCGGAGCAGCGTGTAGGCGAACTCGACCATGCGCGATCGTACCCCGGTGAGCCGGGTCTCGATCCGCACCACGTCGTCGTACTTCGCGCCGGCGTGGTACCGCAGCGTCGCGTCGGCCACGGCGAGGCGCACCCCCTGCTGCTCCATCTCCGCGTAGGTGACGCCGAGCGCGCGGATGAAGTCCGTGCGCCCGATCTCGCACCAGACGAGGTAGTTCGCGTGGTAGGCGACGCCCATCTGGTCGGTCTCGGCGTAGCGCACGCGCGTCTCGGAGGCGGTCAGCATCTGGGGCGAGTCTATCCGCGCGTCGTTCCCTTTGTAAAGGGCGCGGCGACACGGTAGGATTGTGCGATGCTTCCCGCGCCCTGCTACGTGTTCGCCGACGCGCACCTCGGTGCGGCGCCGGCCGAGACCGAGCGCGACCTCCTCGCGTTCCTGCGCGCGCTCCCCGCGGACGCCAAGAGCGTCGCGATCAACGGGGACCTCTTCGACTTCTGGTTCGAGTGGCGGCATGTGGTGCCGCGCGCGGGCGTGCGGGTGGTGGCCGAGCTCTCACGCCTGCGCGACGCGGGCATCCCGGTGACCTGGATCGCGGGGAATCACGACTGCTGGGGAGGCGAGGTGCTGCGGGAGGACCTCGGCCTCGATTACCACATCGGACCTTGGCGCGGGATGCTCGGCGGATGGGACACGATGATCGAGCATGGGGACGGCCTGCGCGCGAACGAGGATGCGCCGTACCGGCGGATGCGTGCGGTGCTGCGTCACCCGCTCTCGAAGCGGCTCTTCCGCTGGATCCATCCCGACTGGGGGACGGCGATCGCGCGCCGGAGCTCGCACACGAGCCGCAACATGCGGCCGCGCGACGGCGGCGAGGGGCTGCGCAAGGTGGCGGAGTTGCGGCTCGCGGCCGCGGGTGCGCCGGAGCTGCTGGTCTTCGGGCACTCACACGTGGCCACGCTCGAACGGATGCACGCGCGCGTGTTCGCGAACCCCGGGGCCTGGCTCGACGAGCCGCGCTTCCTGCGCGTGGTGCCGGAACGCGTGGAGCTTCGGCGGTGGAACGGCCAGGGGAGCGACGTCGAGCAGGTGCTCGAACGCCTGCCCTGAGCGCGCTCAGCTCACCGGAACGGGATCGAGAAGGAGAGCGCGGGCCCGGAGCGCGTGCGGAGGACCCCCACCTTCCCCGGGAGGTCCCAGAGCTGGGCCGCCACGAAGGCGTCTGCGCCGGCGAAGAGGTGGTTGAAGAAGAGCACGGCGAGCCAGTCCTCGTAGTGCAGTCGCCGCGTCCTCACGTAGGTGGAGTCGTAGCGCGGCGCGGTCCATGCCGCGACCACCGGATCGCCGTTCGTGTCGCGGGCGACGAGGCCGGTGGTGGGGTCCGCCTGGTAGCGAAGCGGCACCGAGTCGCCACTGAAGGCACGGGCGATGCGCAGGTCCTCGGCGGAGCGATGCACGAAGGCGAGGCTCGCGACCTCGATCAGGAAGAACATCCCGCCCGCGCGGCCGCGGTCGAGCTTGGCCTGTCCGGCGCCGGGAAGGAGGAAGGAGTAGAGGAAGGCGCGCCGCGGGGAGATCGGCGGTTGGAGCGAGTCCTGGGCGGCGCGGAGGCGGGCGGGCTCGGCGCGCCTCACGGTGTCCGGCAGCGCCGGGAGGGAGACGCCCACGCGCGCGCTGTCGGCGCGCTGCGCGAGTGCCGCGGGCGCGGCGGGCCCCAGCGCGGCGAGGGCCAGCGCGAGCGCCAGGGCGGTCGATGACGAGCGAGCAGGACGCATGACGGCCCTGATACACCGGAGTGCGCGCGATGGCGGGAGCGTGTGGGAATCGAACCCACCCAGCCCGACGTAGTCGGGCCGCTGCGGTTTTGAAGACCGCGAGGACCACCAGACCCCATCCGCCCCCTCACCCGCGCGTCGCAGTCTACCCTACTCCAGCACGATGTGCGCGCCTGCGGTGCGCGCGGCCGCGCGACCGACGACCGCCGCACCCGGCACCCGTTCGACGAGGCGGGCCGCCTGGGCCGGCGGGAGTGCGACGAGCAGCCCTCCCGAGGTCTGCGGGTCGGTCAGGAGGGCGCGGACGTCGCTGCCGGTGTCGTTCCAGTCGACCGAACCGGCGACCCACTCCGCGTTCCGCTTCGCGCCCCCGGTGGCGAACCCGGCCACCAGCGCCTCACGGGCGCCCTCGAGCAGCGGGACGTCGGCGTGCGCGATGTGCAGGGTGACGTCGCTGGCGCGCGCGATGTGCAGCGCGTGCCCGAGGAGGCCGAAGCCGGTGATGTCGGTCGCGCAGCGCGCCCCGAGTTCGACGGCCGCCTTCGAGGCGGACGCGTTGAGCGTGGACATGGCGCGGTAGAGCGCCTCGTCCTGCTCCGGCGTGAGGGCGCCCGCCTTCCCCGCGGTGGCGAGCACGCCGATGCCGAGGGGCTTGGTGAGCACCAGGAGGTCGCCCGCGCGCGCGTTGGCGTTGGAGAGGATCCGGTCGGGGTGGACGCGCCCCGTGACGGAGAGCCCGTACTTCAGTTCCTCGTCGATCACGGTGTGCCCGCCGACGATGCGCGCGCCGGCCTCATGCACGGCGTCCTGGCCCCCGCGCAGGATCTCGGTGAGCACGCTGAGCGGGAGCTTCTTGTCCGGGAAGCCGACGATGTTCATCGCCGTGAGGGGCTCGCCCCCCATCGCGTAGACGTCGGAGAGCGCGTTCGCGGCGGCGATGCGCCCGAAGCGGTAGGGGTCGTCGACGATCGGCGCGAAGAAGTCCACCGTCTGCACGAGCGCGAGGTCGTCGGCCACGCGAAAGACCCCCGCGTCGTCGAAGGTCTCGCGACCGACGAGCAGACGGGGATCCGATTCGCGCGGCAGCGGCGCGAGCGCGGCGGACAGGTCACCCGGACCCATCTTCGACGCTCAGCCGGCGCAGCGTGCGAACTGGGTCAGGCGGAAGATGTCTTCGCGGGACATGGAGGGAGGAGTGAGGTGTGAGGTGGGAGGTGGGAGGTGAACGACGTTCACCTCTCATCTCTCATCCCCGGGGCGGGCGCATCACTTCAACTTGGCGACGAGCTCGACTTCCACGGCCACGCCACGCGGGAGGGCGGCGACCTGCACGGTGGAGCGCGCCGGGCGGGCGTCGCCGATGGCGGCGGCATAGACCGCGTTGAAGCGCGGGAAGTCGGCCATGTCCTGCAGGAAGACGGTCGTCTTCACGACCTCCTTCCATCCGATGCCGGCCTTCGCGAGCACGGCGCTGAGGTTCGCCATCACCTGCTTGGTCTGCGGTTCGATGTCGCCGCCGACCAGGTCGCCGGACTTCGGGTCCAGCGGAATCTGCCCGGCGGTGAAGAGGAAGCCCCCCGCCATCGTGGCCTGGCTGTAGGGGCCGATCGCCGCGGGGGCCTTGTCGGTGCTGAGGATCTCGACACTCACGTTCGTCTCCTAGAAAAGCCCCGAGATGGAGCCGTCAGGGTGGATGGCCATCTTCTCGGCGGCGGGGGCCTTGGGGAGCCCGGGCATCGTCATCACCTCGCCGCACTGAGCGACGATGAACCCGGCGCCGGCCACGGGATACACCTCGTTCACGGTCACGCGGAAACCGGTCGGTCGGCCGAGCTTGCTCGCGTCGTCGGAGAGCGAGTACTGCGTCTTCGCCATGCAGATCGGTGTCTCGCCGAGCCCGATCGACTCGAGGTACTTGATCGCGCGCTCGGCCTTGGCGCTGTAGTCCGCGCCCTCGCCGCCGTACACCTTCTGCACGATGGTGTCGATCTTCTCACGGATCGGCTTCTTCACGTCGTAGATCGGCGCGAAGTCCGACTTCCCCTCCGCGAGGATCGCGAGCACCTCGCGCGCCAGCGTCTCGCCGCCGGCGCCCCCCTTGGCGAAGACCTCGCAGAGCGCGACGCGCGCCCCCGCCTTCTCGGCGGCCTTGCGCACGACCTCGAGCTCAGCGTCGGTGTCGGTGCCGAAGCGGTTGATCGCCACCACGAGGCGCATCCCGAACTGCCGCACGTTGGCGATGTGGTGCTCGAGGTTCACGACCCCCCTCTGCAGCGCCTTGAGGTCCTCCTTCGCGAGCTCGGACTTGGCCGCGCCACCGTTCATCTTGAGCGCGCGGATGGTCGCGACGACCACCGCGGCCTCGGGCCTGAGCCCGCCGAAGCGGCACTTGATGTCGAAGAACTTCTCGGCGCCGAGGTCGGAGCCGAACCCCGCCTCGGTGACGACCACGTCGCCCACCGCGAGGGCGGCGCGGGTGGCGAGGATGGAGTTGCAGCCATGCGCGATGTTGCCGAAGGGGCCAGCGTGCACGAATGCGGGACCACCCTCGAGCGTCTGCACGAGGTTCGGGCGGATCGCGTCCTTGAGGAGGAGCGCCATCGCGCCGTTCGCCTTGAGGTCGCGCGCGCGGATGGGCTTCCGCTCGGCGCCGTACGTGGCGCCGACGATGATGTTGCCGAGCCGTTCCTCGAGGTCGCTCGCGCTGGTGGCGAGCGCGACGACCGCCATGATCTCCGAGGCGGGGACGATCACGAAGCGCTCCTCGCGCACCACGCCCTCGGAGGGGCCGCCGAGCCCGATCACGACCTTCCGGAGCGCGCGGTCGTTCATGTCGATGGTCCGCGGCCAGGTGATGCGCCGCGGGTCGATGTCGAGCGCGTTCCCCTGCTGCAGGTGGTTGTCGAGCATCGCCGAGAGGAGGGCGTGCGCGGAGGCGATCGCGTGGAAGTCGCCCGTGAAGTGCAGGTTGATGTCGTCCATCGGCAGCACCTGCGCGTAGCCGCCGCCGGCCGCCCCGCCCTTCACGCCGAACACGGGACCGAGCGAGGGCTCCCGGATGCAGAGCACCGCGTTGGTGCCGATCTTCCGCAGCGCCTGCGCGAGTCCCACCGAGGTGGTGGTCTTCCCCTCACCGGCGGCCGTCGGGTTGATGGCGGTGACCACCACCAACTTCCCCTTCGGCTTCCGCGTGGTGAGCTCGAGGGAGACCTTGGCCTTGTACTTCCCGTAGAGGTCGATCTCGTCGGGAGAGAGGCCGATGTCGGCGGCCACGTCGGTGATGGGGCGCAGGCGCGCGGCCTGGGCGATCTCGATGTCGGATGGGACGGTCATGGCCGAATGGTAATCCTCGGGCGGGGGCGTGGGAACGCGTCGGGGTTCAGTCGAGGCGGAAGCAGCGGCGGGTGTTCGCGACGACCTGTGCGCCGAGCGATGCGGGATCGACGCCGCGGGCGGCGGCGAGGCGGGCGAGGGTGTGCGCGCACCAGGCGGGTTCGTTCCGCTTGCCGCGGAACGGGACGGGGGCGAGGTACGGGCTGTCGCTCTCGACGAGGAGGCGGTCGTCGGGGACGAGCCGGAGGAGCGCCTCGTCGGTCCACTTGCGGAAGGTGACGATCCCGCTGAACGAGACGTACCATCCCGCCGCGAGTCCCACCTCGGCCAGCGCGTGCGAGCCCGTGAAGCAGTGGAGGATGCCGGTGATGCCGGCGCTCCCGGCCTCCCGGACCATGGCGCTGGTGTCGTCCTCCGCCTCGCGGGTGTGGACCACGACCGGACGGCCGGTCTCCTGCGCGAGGGCGAGCTGGTCGGCGAAGGCGCGGCGCTGCTGCGCGCGGGGGGAGTGGTCGTAGTGGGAGTCGAGCCCGCACTCGCCGACGGCCACCGCTCCCGCGGCCATGCATTCGCGCAGCGCGTCCAGGTCGCGCGCGGGGTCGTAGCCTGCGGCGTCATGCGGGTGAACACCGGCGGTCCACCAGACGAACCCTGGGTGTGCCGCGGCGACGGCGCGGGCGCGCGCTGCGGCGGCGAGCGACTCCCCGATGCAGATGACGCCCTGCCCTCCTGCCTCGCGCACGCGGGTGATCACCGCCTCGCGGTCCGCGTCGAACTCTTCCCCGGCGAGGTGCGCGTGCGAGTCGATCCAGGGGGCGGCGGAAGACGCCGGAGACGACGGAGCCCCGGCGCGAGGATCGCGCCGGGGCTCCGGGTCAGCGGACGGGACCAACGCCTCAGGCCCGTGCGTGCTGCCGCGTGGGGGCGGCCGCGTTCGCGCGCGGGTAGCGCTTCTCGATCCAGTAGAGCACCGGCGACGCGACGAAGACCGAGCTGAACGTCCCGACGATGATGCCGAAGGTCAGCACCCAGGCGAACGGGCGGATGACCGAGCCGCCGAAGATGAGGAGCGCCAAGAGGCTGGTGAGCGTCGTGGACCCCGTCATGATGGTGCGCGGCAGCGTCTCGTTCACCGAGCGGTTCAGGAGGTCCCAGAAGGGCTGCTTCCGGTTGGAGCGGAGGTTCTCCCGCACGCGGTCGAACACCACGACGGTGTCGTTCATCGAGTAGCCGATGACGGTGAGCACCGCGCCGACGACGAAGACCGAGATCTCGATCTTCATGTACATCATGAACGCCAGGGTCGCGATGAGGTCGTGGATGGTGGCGACCACCGCGGCCGCGCCGAAGCGCCACTCGAAGCGCCAGGCCAGGTAGACGAGCGTGAGGGCGAACGCGATGAGGGTCGCGACCGTCGCCTGGCGGCGGAGGTCGCTCCCCACGCGCGGGCCGACCGCGGCGGTGCGGCCGATGGTGAAGGCGTCCTTCCCGAAGGTCGTCGTGAGGGTGGCCTCGATCTGCTGCTGCACCGACTCGGCCCCCGTCGCCAGCTGCTCGACATGCTCCGCTTCCTGCGCGCGGATGGAGATCTCGCGCGGGGAGCCGAAGGTGAAGATCTCGGCATCGCCGTGGCCGGAGGCCGCCAGCGCGGCGCGCACCTCCGCGATGTTGGGCGCCTCGACGAACTCGACGTCCATCTGCGTGCCGCCGGTGAACTCGATGCTGTAGTTGAATCCGACCGTGGGCACGAGCACCGACGCGGGGACGACGAAGATCGCGACGGTCAGGATGGCGAGCTTCCAGCGCGAGAGGAAGTCCCAGGAGGTGTTGTGGAGGATGCGGAACATCAGATGCTCAGGGTGGTGGCGGTCTTGTTGCGCGACATCCAGAGGAGGAAGAGCGTGCGCACGACGTAGATCGCCGAGACGAGCGAGGCGACGAGGCCGGCGAGGAGGGCGACCGCGAAGCCGCGGACCGGCCCGGTGCCGAACTGGTAGAGGATCGCGGCGGTCAGGCCGGTGGTCACGTGGGTGTCCACGATGGCGCTCCAGGCGTGGCTGAAGCCGTCATCGATCGCGGTGCGGATGGTGCGCCCCGCCTCCATCTCCTCGCGGATGCGCTCGAAGATCAGGAAGTTCGCGTCCACCGCCATGCCGATCGAGAGCACGAAGCCGGCGAGGCCGGGGAGCGTGAGCGTGGCGTCGAAGGTGGCGAGGATCGCCAGCGTCACCAGCACGTAGAAGGCGAGCCCGCAGACCGCGAGGAAGCCGGAGAAGCGGTAGTAGCCCACCATGATCAGGATCACGAAGGCGATGCCCAACGCACCGGAGAAGAGCCCCTGCCGGATGGCGTCCGCCCCGAGGCTCGCGCCGATCGTGCGGGTCTCGCCGATCTTGAGCGGCACGGGGAGCGCACCCGCGCGGAGCACGAGGGCGAGGTCCTGGGCGGCCTGGAGGTCGCGGCCACCCATGGTGATCTGCCCGCGCGCGCCGATGGCGCTCTGGATCACCGGCGCGCTCATCACGCGGTCGTCGAGCACGATGGCCATGTTGTCGCCGATGTGCTTCGCCGTCTCGGTGCGGAAGCGCCGCCCGCCCTCGTTGTTGAACTGGAAGTCGACCTTCGCGCCCTCGATCGGGTCCTGGTTCGGGGTCGCGTCCTGCAGGTAGGTGCCGTCGATGATCGCGCGCGCGTCGAGCACGTAGAGCGTGCGATAGACCTGCGCGCCGAACAGCACGGAGTCCACGCCCCACCGCACGTCCTTGCCCGGGGGGAGCGCCGCGCGGATCGACGGATGCTCGAGGAGCGTCCGGATCAGCGGGTAGTCCGCGGCGGTGACGAGGAACTGGCCCGGCATCTGCCCCGCGGCGAGCGCCCGGCGGAAGGGGCCGTCGGTCGCACCCGCGGCGGCCGTGTCGGCGCCCGGCGCGCTGTCCACGGCCTGCAGGAGGTTGGTCAGCGTGTTGGTGCGTGCCGTGTCGCCGCCGAGGGCGACCGCGGTCGTGGAGAGCCCCTGCGACTTGACGATGCCGTCGAGGCGGGGCACGGCGCGTTCCAGCGCCTGCGACTTGTCCGTGATCTGGAAACGGAGGAAGGCGGCGCGCTGCACCACCTCCTCGGCGCGCGCCCGGTCATCGATGCCGGGAAGCTCGACCACGATCCGGTCCTCCCCCACGCGCTGCACCACGGGCTCGGAGACGCCGAACTCGTCGATGCGGGTGCGCACGACCTTGAGCGCACGGTCGAGGGCGTCGCTCACGTCGAGGACCTGTCCCTTGGACTGGTCGATCTCGAGCATCAGGTGCATGCCGCCCTGCAGGTCGAGGCCGCGCTTGAGCGGCACGCGGCGCACGGTGTCCTGCACGAAGACGCCATCGCTGCGCTTGACGCGCTCCACGACGGTCCGTGGGAAGAGCGCCCAGACCGACGCCAGGATCATGGCGGCGATCAGGACCAGGCGGAGTCTCAGGTTCGACATGCCGGACGAGAGGGCTGGAAGACGGATGCGTGCTGCATCGAAGCGTGTTTCGGGGGAACCGAGAAGAGTACCGAGGCCGTCAGGTCAAGTCAATCGGATTCAACAAGTTGGAGCCGCTCGCGCGGAGCCTCCTCGGCGCCCTCACGCGCCGCCGAGGAGCGCGCGCGAACGCTCCTCGTCGCGCCCCAACTGCGCGCGCAACTCCTCTCCCGAGACGAACTTCCGGGTCTCGCGCAGCCGCCCGATGAAGTCGAGCCGCACGCGCATCCCGTAGAAATCGGCGTCGGTGTCGAAGAGGTGGGCTTCCAGGCGCGTCTCGCCCTCACCGAAGGTCGGCCGGGGCCCGAGGTTCATCATCCCGCCGAAGGCGCCGCGCGGCGTCTGTACGCGAACGGCGTATACCCCTTCGGGCGGCAAGAGCTTCCGCGCCGGGGGGAGCGAGATGTTCAGCGTGCGGAAGCCGAGCGAACGGCCGCGCCCCGAGCCGGGTTCCACCACGCCGCTCGCACTGTACGGGCGCCCGAGGCCGTCCGCGGCACGGTCCAGGTCCCCGCCGGCCACGGCACGCCGGATCACCGTCGACGAGATCGGCCGCCCATCGCTCCCCTGCACCGGCGGCACGACCTCCACGCCGAAGCCGCGCGAGGCACCCAGCCGTTCGAGCATGGACGCATCCCCCGAGCGGGCACGCCCGAACCCGTGGTCGTAGCCGATGAGCAGCTCCTGCAGCCCGAGCTGCTCGCGCAGCACGAGGTCCACGAAGTCGCTGGCGCTGTACGTCGAGAGCGCGTGTGTGAAGGGGAGCACCACCACGTAGTCGATCGCACTCTCGGCGAGCACCTCGGCCTTCTCCACGCCGACCGTGAGGAGCGGGGGCGCGGCGGCGGGGTTCACCACTTCGAGTGGGTGCGGGTCGAAGGTGACGAGCACCGCGGGGAGCCCGCGCTCCCGCGCCCGCGCGCCGAGCCGTTGGAGGACGAGGCGGTGCCCACGGTGCACGCCGTCGAAGGTGCCGACCGTGCAGACGGTCCCGCGCACCTCGGGGGGAAGGCCGAAGGCGGCGCTGGGCCTCACGCGCGGGCTCCCTGCGGCGCCTCGTGCATCACCACCCGCGGCTGCCACCGGTCGTCGCGCCGCTCCGCGAGGGCCACGAGCACCCCATTCGCGGGGTTCGTGAGCGCGGCCCAGGCGCCGGGGACGGTCGCCGCGACGTCTATCCCGCGGGCGATGCGGGTGACCTCGTCGTCAGTGAGCTCCTGCACGGGAAAACCCGGGAGCGCGTCGAGGGCCGGCCGCTGCCGCGGCCGCCCCTCGGTGAGGTCCGCGACCGTGAGCGCGTCCTCCACGGCGAAGGGGCCCGAGCGCACGCGGCGGAGCGCGGTGAGGTGCGCCGCACTCCCGGCGGCGCGCGCGAGGTCCCGGGCGAGCGAGCGCACGTAGGTGCCTCCCCCGCAGTGCACGCGGACGCGCGCCGTGCGCACGAGCGTCGAGTCGTCCGCGCCGAGCGGTGTGTCGGCCGCGTCCAGCAGCTCGAGCACCTCCCAGCGGTCCACGCGGATGGTGACGGGCTTGAGTTCCACGGTCTCTCCCGCGCGCGCCAGCTCGTACGCGCGCTTTCCGTCCACCCGCTTGGCCGAGTAGGCGGGCGGCACCTGCTGGATGGTTCCGGTGAGCGCCGGGAGGGCGGCGAGGAGCGCGGCGCGGGTGGGGAGCGGCGCCTCGCGCGAGAGGGCCCCGTCCAGGTCCTCGGTCTCCGTCTCCGCGCCGAGGCGGAGCGTGGCCTCGTACACCTTCGGTTCGCCGGGGAGGCGCGGGAGGAGGCGCGTGGCGCGCCCCACGAGGAGCACGAGGAGTCCGGTGGCGAAGGGATCGAGCGTGCCGCCATGCCCGATGCGCTTCTCGCCGAGCGCGCGCCGCGCCAGGCTCACCACGTCGTGCGAGGAGAGGCCGGCTGGCTTGTCGACCAGGAGCAGGCCGTCAGCCGTGCCCGTCGTCCGTGGCACCGTCGGCCGCGTCGCTCTCGGGAGGGGTCGGGCGGATGCTGGCGAGGAGGGACTCGATCTTCGCCGCGCGCGCGACCGACTCGTCGAGCTTGAAGTGGATCTCGGGGGCGAACTGGAGCCGGAGCGCCTTCCCCACGCGGCTCCGCAGGTGCGCAGCGACGCTCAGGAGGCCGTCGAAGGTCTCGGCGCGTTCCGCGTCGGTGCCCATGACGCTCACGAAGACCGAGGCGTGGCGCAGGTCGCGCGTCATCTCCACCGCGGTCACGGTCACGAGCCCCGTGATGCGCGGGTCCTTGGCGTCGCGCGCGAGGAACGCCGCCACCTCCTCGCGCACGGCGGCGGAGACACGGTCCACCCGGCGTGGGTCACGCGGCGGCATCAGTGCGTTCCCTCCCCGCGCCGCGCGCTCAGTCGGCCGTGGCCGATTCGAGCGTGCGGGCGACGGACTCGGTGCGGTAGGTCTCGATCACGTCGCCGACCTTGATGTCGTTGAAGTTCTCGATCCCGATGCCGCACTCGTATCCTTCCTTCACTTCCTTCACGTCGTCCTTGAAGCGGCGGAGCGACCCGATGGTGCCGTCGTAGACCTCGACCCCGTTGCGGACCACGCGCGCCTTGTGCTGGCGGTTGATGAGCCCCGACTTGACCGCGCAGCCGGCGATGACGCCGATCTTCGGCACCTTGAACAGCTCGCGCACCTCGGCCTCGCCGACGACGACCTCCTTCATCTCCGGTCGCAGCAGCCCCTCGAGCGCGGCGCGGACGTCGGCCACCGCCTCGTAGATGATGCGGTAGAGCTTGATCTCCACGCCCTCGCGGTCCGCGGCGGCGCGCGCCTTGGTGTCCGGCCGGACGTGGAAGCCGATGATGATCGCCCCCGACGCCTTGGCGAGGAGGATGTCGCTCTCGGTGACGGCGCCGACCGCGCGCGCGACCACCTCGACCTGCACCTCGTCGTTGCTGAGCTGCTGGAGCGCGTCGGCGAGCGCTTCCGCCGGCCCGCCCTGGTCCGCCTTGATGAGGAGCTTGAGCTGCCGCTTCTCGCCGCCGGCGGCGGTCGCCATGAAGTCCTCGAGCGAGACGGCGCCCTTGGCGGTGCGGCGGCTGCGCGCCTCGCGGTCGAGCCGTTCGCGCCGCTGCGCGATCTCGCGCGCCTCGGCCGCGTCGGCCACGGCGATGAACTGGTCCCCCGCCATCGGCACGCCGGAGAGGCCGAGCACCTGCACGGGGATCGCGGGACCGGCGGACTCCACCGCCTTGCCGCGCTCGTCGAGCAGGGCGCGCACGCGCCCGGAGTAGAGGCCGCAGATGAAGTCGTCGCCCACGCGCAGCGTGCCCGACTGCACCAGGATCGTCGCGACGGCGCCCTTGCCGGCGTCGAGCTGCGCTTCCACCACGGAGCCGGTCGCGCGCTTGTCGGGATTCGCCTTGAGGTCGAGGATCTCGGCCTGGAGCAGGATCTGCTCGAGGAGCGCCGGGATGCCCGTCCCCTTCTTGGCCGAGATCTCGGAGGCGAGGGTCGTGCCGCCGAAGTCCTCGAGCACCACGCCGTGCTGCAGGAGGTCCTGGCGGACCTTCATCGCGTTGGCGGTGGGGAGGTCGATCTTGTTGATCGCGACGATCATCGGCACGCCGGCGTTCTTGGCGTGCGAGATGGCCTCGATGGTCTGCGGCATCACCGCGTCATCCGCGGCGACCACCAGCACGACGATGTCCGTGACCTGCGCGCCGCGGGCACGCATGGCGGTGAACGCCTCGTGGCCCGGGGTGTCGAGGAAGGTGATCGAGCGCTCGTCGGGGAGGGTGACGTGGTAGGCGCCGATGTGCTGCGTGATGCCGCCGGCCTCCCCCGCCACGACCGTCGCCTTGCGGAGATAGTCGAGGAGCGAGGTCTTGCCGTGGTCGACGTGGCCCATGATGGTGACCACCGGGGGCCGCGGCTGCAGGTCCTCGGGGGCGTCCTTCACCGTCTCTTCCGTCGGGGCCGCGGCGTAGTCCTCCTCGCGCACGGCGATGTAGCTGAACTCGCTCGCGATGAGCTCGATCTGGTCGAAGTCCATGCGCTGGTTGATGGTGACCATCAACCCGAGGTGCTTGAACGCGAACGAGACGATCTGGGTCGCGGGCACCTTGAGGATCTCGGCGAGCTCGCTGACCGTGATGAACTCGTTCACGCGCACCGTCTTCTTCTCGCGCTCCGCCATCTCGGCGCGGATCGCCTCGAGCTCCTCGCGGGCGGAGTCGTCCACGCGGCCGCCGCGGCGCTTGCCGGAGCCGCCCCCCATCTGGCGCATGGTGCGCGAGATGTTGGCCGACACCGCTTCCTGGTCGACGCGCTTCCCCTTGCGGCCGCGACGCGGGCCTGAGGAGGGGGCACCGCTGCTCGCGCCGCCGCCGGGGCGGCGGTCGTCACGGCGGCCACCGGAGAGCCCACCACCCGGCGTGGCCGAGGCGACTGGGCGCGGCGGGAGGGGGAGCCCGCTGGTGACGGGACGCGGGCGCGGTGCGGCCGGGACCACCG